>CAYRIY010000068.1:0-19687 GCA_964424335.1 uncultured Clostridia bacterium | reverse complement strand
CGGCAAAAGACCGTTCGGGCCTATCGTGCTTTTGGCCTACGGCCAAAACACTATCGGCCCTCACTGACGAGGTGAACATCGGTTGACGGGGCAGGATGCCGTCGTCCTCAAGGGCGGCAGAGATGGTGTGGCTGTAATTATTGACGAGGGCGCAACGATCGATGCCGCGATCAGAGACCTCCGTGCGAAGCTGTCGCATGCAGGGAGCTTTTTCAAAGGGGCGGCGTTTCGGCTTGAGGCCGGGAGGCGAACGCTGACGCTTGCCGAGCGGGACGCACTCTCTTCGACCATGGAGGAATTTGGCATCAAATTGCGGGAGTCCGGAGGTGCCAACGGCGTCGGAGACGAAGTTGAAACCCCTTCAGTTGTGGAGCCGCGGAATCAACGTCCTCTAAGGGGGAGCAGCGACGCAGTGGGATCGACACTGTCGGGTGGCGAGGATCAGACGCTGTTGGTCAAGCGGACGATTCGGTCGGGTCAGCGAATTGATTACGAGGGCAACGTCGTCGTCATGGGCGATGTCAATGTCGGCGCCGTGGTGATGAGCACCGGTGACATCGTGGTTCTCGGGAGCCTGCGGGGACTTGCGCACGCAGGCGCGCAAGGAAATGATGACGCCGTCGTCATGGCGTTCCGACTCGAACCGACACAACTGCGCATTTCGCAATACATTTCCCGTCCGCCCGACGAGGGCGGGCCGCGTCCTGAAGGTCCTGAGGTCGCGCGAGTCAGAAACGGAGTTATCCAGATTGAAGCATACGTTCCCTAGTGAAATAAGGGGGTCCGCCCGTAATGGCAGGTAAGGTCTTGGTGATCACAAGCGGAAAAGGGGGTGTCGGTAAGACGACCACGACCGCGAACCTCGGTACGGGTCTTGCCCTGCTTGGAAAGAGAGTGTGTCTCATAGACGCCGACATCGGACTCCGAAACTTGGATGTCGTGATGGGTCTTGAGAACCGCATCGTGTACGACCTCGTCGACGTGGTGGAAGGAAACTGCAAGTTGCGAAACGCCCTTATCAAGGATAAGCGGTGTGAGAACTTGTTTCTCTTGCCAGCCGCGCAGACACGGGAGAAGGACGCCGTCTCGCCTGAGCAGATGAAAGAGCTCTGCGACTCGCTCAAAGAGGACTTCGACTACGTGATCGTCGACTCGCCTGCAGGCATCGAACACGGATTTCGCAATGCAATCGCAGGCGCTGACGAGGCGATTATCGTGACGACCCCTGAAGTCTCGGCCGTTCGAGATGCCGATCGGATCATCGGGATGCTCGAGGCGCACGATCTGAGCACGCCGAAGCTCATCATCAACCGGATTCGACCGGACATGGTGCGCCGCGGCGACATGATGGACATCGATGACATGATCGAGATCTTGGCGATCAAACTCCTCGGCGTCGTTCCCGACGACCAAGACGTCATCGTCGCCACCAACCGAGGCGAACCGGTCGTGTTCGATCGCAGGACGCGCTCGGGCGAAGCGTACCACAACATTGTGCGCAGGATCGAGGGAGAGGAAGTACCGCTGCTCCAACTCGATCAAGAAGGTTTTGTCGAACGATTGAAGCGCCTGCTCAACCTTGATCAAAAGCGCCGAAAAGCGGAATGAGCAAGGCGATTTCGACTGATCGATTTGAGTGGGCAAACGAACGAGCACTTGCGGTTGATGAGGCAGAGCACCCCAAAGACCGGGTGATTGGGGGATATCGAGATGTTTGATTTTTTGGGCAGGCTCTTCGGCAAGGACGAAGGCAGCAAAAAGGCCGCGAAGGACAGGCTGCGACTCGTGCTCGTGCACGATCGGACCAATCTGTCGCCGCACATCATGGAAAGTCTGAAAGAAGACTTGATCAGCGTGATCTCCAAGTACCTCGAGATCGACGAGGAGGGCCTCGACGTTTCATTTGACCAGGAGGAGGAGACGACGGCCTTGATTGCCAACATCCCCATTCGCCAAGTGCGCCGGGGCGTGGAAATCAAAGCCAACTCTTAATTGCTTGACATCGAACGTCGCCTCGTCCGCAACATCGACTGGCCTCTCGTCATCACGACATTCGCACTGGTTGCGTTTGGCCTTGTGGTGATCTATAGCGCGACCAGCACGCTCGTTGCATCCGATCCGTTCTACTATGTAAAGCGTCAAGCCGTGGGCGCCGTGATCGGCGTCGCCCTGGCAGCGGCGCTTCTGCTCATCGATTACCGCGCCTGGGGCAGATACGTGCGGCTCCTTTTTGCCGGTACCATCTTGCTCTTGATCGCGGTGCCGTTCCTCGCGCCAACGATCATGGGCGCGGGGCGCTGGCTCGTGCTCGGGCCTGTGCAGATTCAACCCTCCGAGCTTGCCAAAATCGTGGTCATCATCACGTTGGCGCATCATCTTTCGTCCAAGGAGGAAGTCGATCACCCGCTGGACCTTTTGAGTCCGTTCATCCACGTGGGACTGCCGATGGCGCTTATCATGCTCCAACCCGACTTGGGCACGGCACTCGTCTTCGTGGGGATACTCTTTGGAATGCTCTACGTGCGGGGTTTTCCTGGAAAGTACCTCCTAGTCGTCGGCATTGCCGGCCTTCTCATCTTTGCTGCCGCGGCGCTCCTTTCACTGTACGGATGGCTTCCGTTGCTCAAAGATTACCAGGTACGCCGCCTTTTGATCTTCCTTGATCCGTACAGCGATCGCACGGGCTGGGGTTGGAATGTGATCCAATCAATGATCGCGATCGGATCGGGTGGGTTTTTCGGAAAGGGATTGTTCTCCGGCTCCCAAACCCAGCTTGATTTCTTGCCTGCCCGCCACACGGACTTTATCTTTTCCGTCGTCGGAGAGGAGCTCGGTTTTCTCGGCGCGTTTTCGCTCCTTGCGCTCTACGGTTTCTTTTTGTGGCGGTGCGTTCGCCTCATCGGCCTTGCAAAGGATCGATTCGGGGCGCTTCTCATCACAGGCGTTGCCTCGATGATCCTCTTTCACGTGCTGATCAACGTCGGCATGACCCTCGGAGTGATGCCGGTTACGGGACTGCCGCTTCCGTTTATCAGCGCAGGGGGAACGTCACTGATGGCCAACCTCATCGCCGTGGGAATCGCGCTGAACGTGCACATGCGGCGGCAGAAGATACTCTTCTAGCGCCTTGTCCCCTCGAATAGCGAGCCCTATTCGCCCATATAGTTGAGTATCATTCCACGCCGAACTTCCATCGGGCGAAAGGGGCGACGTGGCGCTGGATCTGACTCGTTTTGGCAGGAACGTCCTCTTTTCGGTCGTCATCTTGGTCGTCGTGTACTCGATCAGTAGGGCAGACCTTCCGATGACGCACAGGGTCGAAGAGTACATTGCGTACGTGCTTTCGACGGAGTTCGACTACTCCGAATGGCTCGGTGACGGGGAGCGCGAAGGCCTCCGCGGCAGCTTGGCGCGGCTGCGGAGCTGGGCGCCGTGGCTAAGCGGCGACGCGGGCGAGATCCCGGCAGTGCCGGCCACTACCGACCGGTGAGCTCCGCCCGATGACGGTCGGACGCCTCTTTGGGGCTCGTCTTGCGCTCAACCGCTACTTTCTCCTCGTCATGGCGCTGCTTGGGCTCGGTGGACTGCTCAAGGAAGCGCTCATCTTGTTTGGCGTCGTCTTCTTGCACGAGTTGGGGCATGTCTATACCGCCAGACGGGCCGGGCTGGACGTAATCGAGGTAGAACTGTTGCCGTTCGGCGGCGTAGCTCGGGTCGGCGACCTGCTCGGCTACGAACCTTCCGTCGAGATCCGGGTCGCGCTTGCCGGTCCTCTGGTCAACGCCGTGTTGATCGGGCTTTGGATGCTTGCCGGCCGCGCCTTGCCACTCCCGACGGAACTCGGCCTCCTTTTTCTCCAGGCCAACGCCGTCATCGGCGGCTTTAATCTGCTGCCGGCGCTTCCCCTCGACGGTGGGAGGGTGCTGCGAGCGCTTCTCACCCGGCGAATCGGATATCGGCGTGCGACGGCGCAAGCGGCGCGCATCGGCCGCCTTGTTGCCGCGATCCTCGGCATTGTGGGCGCAATGCTTCTCATCGAGGGCCGCGCGAGCGTCAGCCTCGTCCTCGTGCCCATCTTCGTCTTTTTCAGCGCCGGTAGAGAAGAGAGTCTTGCTGCGTACACGTTTATGCGCCACCTCGTCCACAAGCGCGCTGAGTACAAACATGCCAGGTGCCGCATATGCCGGCACCTGGCGGTGCGTGAGGACGCGCCGCTCAAGGAGGTGCTATGGGAGTTTGTTCCCCAGTGTTACCATGTCGTTTGGGTGATGACTCATGACGGGAAAGTCGCGTCGATCGCGTCCGAGTCGGATGTGATCGACGCCGTCTTTGAGCAAGGCATCAACGAGCGGATCGGAAACATTGCAAGACCCATTTAACCCCAAAAACGGGCGTCGACATGGGTCCGAGGCGCCGGCGCCCGAGTGCCGTTAAACCGCCAAAACCAGCTTGTGATCGGGGCTAGGATTGACACCTTAGAACCTGATGTGTTAGGTTTTAACCAAACGTATTCCCAAGGGTTTGGTTCGTTCGCCTCCAGGCCGACAGGAGAATGGACCGCGCATCGCGCACGCATACTATTTCCAACCGCTCCGTCAAGAGGCAACACATGCCGATAAGGAGTTGCCCTGCAAGATACATTTGCCTCATTTGCCTTACGGCAGTATACCTTTAGGCCTAGCGAGATCGTGGCCAACAAGTTTGAGTCCTTTTTTGGGGTCGAAAGTGCCGGCACAAAGCGCGTACGGGATTGCCTTGCTATCCGGGGCAAGGTGCGGATTCCGGGGCCGATTTTGGCCGACCTTTTAACGTTTGGAGTGATTAGGAGTGACATTTAATGAAAAGGGAGATCGTGATCAACGCCGGTCTTGGCGAGACGCGGGCTGCGCTTCTCGAGGACCGACGCTTGGTCGAGTTTTACGTTGAAAGACAGGAGGAGCAGCGCGTTGTAGGCAACATTTACAAGGGGCGAGTCGAAAACGTGCTCCCGGGCATGCAGGCGGCGTTCGTCAACATTGGCCTGGAGCGAAACGCCTTTCTTTACGTCGACGACGCCTTGGCCTACAAGAGTGACACGGAGAATGCAAACGGAGCTTCGGGCGGGAATGGAAGCACAAACGGGGATCGGCCCCACGTTCATTCGATCAAGGATATTTTGCGGGAAGGGCAACACATTATCGTTCAGGTAACCAAGGAGCCGATCGGGACCAAGGGCGCTCGCGTGGTGACACATGTGACGATTCCCGGCCGGTACTTGGTGCTCATGCCCTCCGTGGAATACGTGGGCGTCTCTCGGCGGATCGGGTCGGAGAAGGAGCGAAACCGGCTCAAGGCCGTGGCGAGAAAGATCAAGCCCAAGGGGATGGGCCTGATCGTCCGCACCGTAGCAGACGGAAAGTCCGAGGAGGAGTTGGAGCAAGACTGCAGATTCCTCGTCGGCATTTGGGATCGAATTCAGCGGCGAGCCCGCAAGATGTCGCCTCCCGCGCTCTTGTACAAGGATTACGACCTCGTGTACCGTCTGGTGCGGGATGCGTTCACGTCTGAGATTGACAAGTTTGTGGTCGACAACCAAGAGGAGTACGAAAAGACGCTCGAACTTTTAGACAGTTTGTCGCCGCAGCTAAAAAACAGGGTGTACCGCTACCACGAAGGTCCGCCGATCTTTGAGTCCTACGGTGTCGAGCGCGATATCGACAGGGCGTTGCAGCGCAAAGTTTGGCTCGACTGCGGCGGGTACATCGTGATCGACCACACGGAGGCGCTGGTCAGCATCGATGTGAACACGGGGCGCTACATCGGTACGACCAACCTCGCCGACACGGTATTTCGCACCAACTTGGAAGCGGCGACGGAGATCGCTCGGCAACTCCGCCTCCGGGATATGGGCGGCATCATCATCGTCGATTTCATCGACATGGAGTCAAAAGAGCACGAGCGCAAAGTGATCGAGCGGCTGGAGCGGGAGATGCGAAAGGACAAGACCCGCACGCACATTCTGGGCTTTACCAACCTCGGGCTCGTCGAGATTACGCGCAAGAAAGTGAAGCAGGACATCGGCGACTTTCTGCACAAAGTTTGCCCGCACTGCGAGGGCTCGGGTCAGATTCTCTCCGAGGCGACCGTCGCTCATCGAACGCAGCGGGAGATCGTGAAAATGGCCAGGGAGACAGAGGCCGAGGCGATCTTGGTCGCAGTCAACCCCTCGGTCGCCGCCCTCATGATCGGAGCGGGAGGCTCCAATCTCAAAGCGCTCGAGGAGAAGACGGGCAAGACGATCTTTGTCAAAGGCACCGACGAAGCCGCAATCTCCGACGTCAAGTTTCTCTCGGTGGGCAGCAGGTCCGAGGTCGAGGCGAAGGCGCTCCCGGTCAGGCAAGGCCAGATTCTCGAGATCGATGTCGAGGAACAACACGTCTCCAATCCCAAAGACGGAATCGCCCGCGTCGAAGGGTATGTGATCGACATCGAGGGAGCCGGACGGATGGTCGGCCAAAGGCTTAAAGTGGAGATCGTCAAAGTGTTTCGCACCTACGCGAAGGGGCGGGTGAAGACCAAGGTTTAGAGCTTTGACACTCGTCCTTTGGGTGTGATAAGATCCTAATGATGCTCTGCCCACCGCCTCGATGTGCGTGCAATCTCGCGTATCCGGCAGTGAGAGAGTGTCGCCGCGCTCGGGGCCGCGAAGGCGGCAAGGCGCGGGCTTTTGCCGCTCGGATGAGGCCAATGATCAATCGCACGTTGTGCGAGCCTCCTGCCGGCGAGCCTAAAGCAGCATCGAGGTGAAAATGAGTGTACGCAGTCGTTGAAACTGGTGGCAAGCAGTACCGTGTCGCCCAAGGGGATGTCATCGAGGTCGAGCGCCTTGATGTGCCGGAGGGCGAGACGGTCGTACTCGACAAGGTGTACTTGGTCGCCGACGATCAGGGCGTCAAGGTCGGCAAGCCGCTTGTCGAGGGCGCCAAGGTGACCGCGAAGGTCAAAGCGGTCGGAAAGCACCCCAAGATTCTTGTCTTCAAGTACAAGCCCAAAAAGAACTACCGGCGACGGTACGGGCATCGCCAGCCGTTTACCCGTCTCGTCATCGAAAAGATCGAGGCGTAGGCAAGAGGCGGCGGTCGCAAGGTGGTTCGGGTCGAGCTGTACCGCAGGCGGAAGGATCAAGCGCTCGCCGGCTTTCGGGCGAGAGGGCACTCCGGCTATGCGGCCCATGGGGAAGATATCGTTTGCGCTGCGATTTCCGCGCTTACGACGGTGATCGTGCTCGGACTGGAGCAGCGGCTCGGCCTTGAGCCATCCGTAGAAGTGGACGAAGCGAGCGGGTTTTTAAGCTGCGAGCTCGACTTGGACGCACTCGATGAGAGCATCCGAGTGCGCTCGCAAGACTTGCTTGAGACCTTGTCGCTTGGATTGCACGAGATTGAAAAAGAGTATCCTAAGCACCTGATCGTAAAGGAGGTGGCGTTGTGATTCGCGTCAATCTGCAACTTTTTGCGCACAAAAAGGGAATGGGCAGCACCCGCAACGGTCGGGACAGCGAGTCCAAGCGGCTTGGAGTGAAGCGCTACGCCGGGCAGCGCGTCAGCGCCGGCAGCATTTTGGTCCGCCAGCGCGGCACCAAGTTTCACCCTGGAACCAACGTCGGACTTGGCAAAGACGACACGCTCTTCGCCAAGGTGGACGGGATTGTCGCCTTTGAGCGCCGGGGGAAAAACGGCAAGCGCGTCAGTGTGTACGCCGAGTCGGCCTCCTAACGGAAAGCCGCGGCGTTTCTTTAAGCAAGGTTTCTGCCTGCGGCCCGGAGCAAAGCTCCGGGCCTTTTAAGTCGATTCTCTAGAAGTCTGGATGTGACGGCCGTGTTTGTCGATGAAGCGCGCATCTTCGTGGCGTCAGGCGACGGGGGAAACGGCGCAGCAAGTTTTCGCCGGGAGAAATACGTCCCTGCAGGCGGGCCGGATGGGGGCGACGGGGGTCGGGGCGGCGATGTGGTGTTCGTCGTCGACGCGCACTTGTCGACCTTGATCGACTTTAAGTATCGCACCCATTACAAGGCCGAGCGGGGCCAGCACGGACAAGGCTCCACCAAGCACGGGAGGAATGGCAGCGACCTCATCGTGAAAGTGCCGCCCGGCACGCAAGTGTGGGACGACGAGCGCGAGCGCCTGCTAGCGGATCTAACGCATCCTGACCAGCGCTGGGTGGCGGCGCGCGGCGGGCGCGGGGGCAGGGGCAACACGCGCTTTAAGAGCTCGACACGGCAGGCGCCTGCGTTTTTTGAGCGAGGCGAACAAGGGGAGGAGCGCTGGCTCCGACTCGAGCTAAAGCTCCTCGCCGACGTGGCGCTCGTCGGCTATCCGAACGCGGGCAAATCCACCTTTATCGCCGCGGTCTCCCAGGCGCGGCCCAAGATCGCCGACTACCCCTTTACGACGCTCGTGCCCAATCTGGGGGTCGTCTCGATCGGACCTGGCGAAAGCTTCGTGATCGCGGACGTGCCCGGCCTGATCGAGGGCGCCCACAAGGGCGTCGGGCTTGGTCACCAGTTTTTGCGCCACGTGGAACGTTCCCGCGTGTTGCTGTTTGTCATCGACGCCTCTGGAATCGAGGGGCGAGACCCTGTTTCGGACCTAGGCGTTTTGCGTCAAGAGGTCGAATTATACCGGGCGGAGCTCGCAAAGCGACCGGCATTGGTCTTTGCGAACAAGACCGACCTCGCTGAGGCGAGCGAGCGGCTCGATGCTCTAAAAAAAGCGGCGGAGGAGATCGGTTTGCCGTTTTTCTCCGGCTCGGCGGCCACGGGAGCAGGCTGCCGCGACGTGATCTATGCCCTCTGGAACACGCTGAAGTCCATTCCCCGTCCCGTCGAAGAGGCCGAGGGAGACTTCGCATACCTCACCGAGGATGCGGATCCGAGGCGTCGGAGGCTAAACTTGCGGGACTTCAAGATCGAGCAGGACGATGAGGGCTTTGTAGTCGTAGGCGATGACCTCGATCGGCTCATGAAACGCCTGGATCTGGAGAGCGACGCCGGGATGCGGTACCTGCAGCAACTCCTTGGCGACATCGGCGTGTACGATGCGTTAAGGCGTGCGGGCGCAGAGGACGGCGCCACCGTAAAAGTCGGCGAGCTCGAGTTTGAGTATTACGAATGACGCTTGTTCTTTCGCTAGCGTCCTGCGTGGCCGGGACCATTAGAACGAGTAGGAGACTAAAAACGACGACATCATGAAACCCAATCTCCAACACAAGAACGGATTGAACGAGGATTCGGTTTTGGAGCGCCCGACCGGCGCAGGAGAGGCTCCGTGCCCCGGTTGGATCGGCTCGCGAACCGGACTTTACCGAGCGCAGCGACTCGTCGTAAAGGTAGGCACGAGCACCCTCATCCACTCCGACGGCCGCTTCAACCTCGAGCGTATCGATGCTTTGGTCCGCGACTTGGTGGCCTTGGCCAACGAACGGCGAGACGTGGTATTGGTGACATCGGGCGCGATCGGAGCCGGCCTCAACCGCCTGGGACTTGCCAAGCGACCCAGGACGATCCCGGAAAAGCAAGCGGTGGCGGCGGTCGGGCAAGGGCTCTTGATGCAGATGTACGAGCGGATCTTTGAGGCGCACGGTCGAAACGTGGCGCAAATCCTTTTGACCCGCGACGACTTGACGCACCGCAAGCGACACCTTAATTCACGCAATACGCTCCACAGCTTGTGGCGCCTAGGCGTCATTCCAATTGTAAACGAGAACGACACGGTGGCCGTCGATGAGATCAAGTTCGGAGATAACGATACCCTGGCGGCGCTCGTTGCGAGCCTGGTCGGGGCCGATCTCCTCATTGTGCTCTCCGACGTTGAAGGGTTTTACGACGAAAATCCTCAAATCAATCCCGATGCCAACCTGGTGAGCGTGGTCGAGGCGATAACGCCCGATCTTGAGCGCACAGCGGGCGGTCCTGGGACCGACCGCGGGATCGGCGGGATGAGCACTAAGTTACAGGCTGCCAAGATCGCTTCGGCTGCCGGCATCGCTACCGTGCTCGCCAATGGGAGCCGTCCGGGCGTGTTGCACGACGTGGTGCGGGGCAAAGAGATCGGAACGTTCTTTGTGCCGCAGAGGACGCGCATGGGCGGGAGGAAGCGTTGGATCGCGTTTCACCAGCATCCAAGTGGGACGGTTCGCGTTGACGATGGCGCGGGGCGTGCGCTGAAAAAGGGTGGAAACAGCCTGCTTCCGATTGGCATCGTCGCGATCGAAGGGGTTTTCGACGTAGGGGATGTCGTGCGCATCGTGGACAACCATGGAGCTGAGCTCGCGCGCGGCCTTGTGAACTACTCCTCTCGTGATGTTGCGAAAATTGTCGGATGCTCGACCCAGGAGATCGAGCATCGTTTGGGATACAAGTACTACGATGAAGTGGTGCACAGAGACAACCTCGTCTTGACGGGGTGAGCGATATTCGATACGGACGCGAGGTGTCTTAGATGCTAAACAAGATCGAAGCGTCGGCAGTCGACGCCGTCGATGAAGTCAAGGAAAGTGAAGTCGTCCGCAAGGCGCGGGAAGCAAAGCGCGCCGCGAGAAGGCTTGCGGTCGCCTCGACAAACGTGAAGAACGAAGCCCTCGCTCAAATCGCGCAGGCGCTCGAGGCAAATGAAGACGCGATCCTCGCCGCGAACGGCAGCGACGTCGAGCGCGCGCGTGCCTCGGGGGTAAACGAGGCGCGGCTGGACCGTCTAACCCTTACCCGTGAGCGTTTGCGCTCCATCGCGGCATCCGTGCGCGAGGTGATCGACCTCGATGATCCGGTGGGCCGGGCGCTGCGTTCGTGGCGTCAGCCGAACGGACTTGAGATCGCACAGGTCAGAGTGCCGCTCGGTGTGGTTGGCATCATCTACGAAGCCCGGCCCAATGTCACGGTGGATGCGGCGGCGCTCTGCCTCAAGGCGGGGAATGCGGCGCTTCTCAGGGGGAGCTCCGATGCGATCGAGTCCAATAAGGCCATCGCCGCCGTGCTGCAAAAGGCGATTGCAAGCGCCGGACTGCCTGAGGCGTCCGTTCAGTTGATCGAAAATACCGAGCGCAGCGCGGCTCAAGAGATGATGACGCTAAACGGCCTGATCGACGTGTTGATCCCGAGGGGCGGCGCGGGTTTGATCCAGGCTGTCGTATCGAACGCCACGGTTCCCGTGATCGAAACGGGCGTGGGCAACTGCCACGTGTACGTCCGTGCGGATGCGGATTTGGACAAGGCCGAGCAAATCGTGATCAATGCCAAGACCAAGCGCCCCTCTGTTTGCTGCGCGATGGAGACGCTGCTCGTCGATCTCGACGTAGCGGAGGCGTTTCTGCCCCGGATCGGCAAGGCGCTCAAAGAGGCAGGCGTCGAGATTCGCGGGTGCGAGCGCACGCAGGGCTATATCCAAGGGATCGAGCCCGCGTCCGACGACGATTGGCGTGAAGAGTACCTCGACTTGATCTTGGCCGTCAAAGTCGTCGATGGCATCGACGAGGCCATCGACCACATCGAAGAGTACGGATCGCACCATTCCGACGCGATCGTAACCGAGAGCTACTCCGCCGCTCGGCGCTTTGTAAACGAAGTTGACTCCGCGGCCGTCTACGTCAATGCGTCGACCTACTTCACCGACGGCAATCAGTTCGGTTTCGGCGCCGAGATCGGCATCAGCACGCAGAAACTGCACGCGCGCGGACCGATGGGATTGTCCGAATTGACGTCGACCAAATACATCGTCTACGGTGACGGCCACATCCGATCATGAAGCGTTACGGCGTTTTGGGAGGCACATTCGATCCCATTCACACCGGACATTTAGTGGCCGCCGAATGGGTAAAGGATTCGCTCGAGCTCGACGAGGTCTTGTTTGTGCCTGCGGGGATTCCGCCTCACAAAAACGAGGCGTCCGTGTCGCAAGCCCGGCATCGCTACTTGATGACGCTCCTTGCTACGCTCGACAACCAAGCGTTTTCGGTGCACCGTGTCGACCTTGATCGCCCTGGAAGGAGTTTCACGGTCGACACGCTCGCCGCCCTCAAAGGTGAACTGGGCCCGGACGCCGAGCTCCACTTTATCATGGGCGCCGACTCTTTGGCGGACCTTCCGACGTGGCATGAGCCCGAGAGGTTGCTAAAAGAGAACCGCATCATCGTCGCCACTCGCCCAGGCTGGGAGATCGAAGAGATCAAGGAGTCGCTTGGGACGCTGTACCACGCGTACTCAGATCGCGTGCTTCCCGTGGAAATCCCCGCAATCCAGATCTCGAGCAGCGAAGTGCGGGCCCGAGTGGCTGCCGGCCGCTCGATCCGCTACTTGGTTCCGTCGCTCGTGGCGCGGTACATCTATAAGCACGGGCTATACCAGGCGCCTTCGCTTCGAGCGTAAGAAGGGACGATAGAGATGGACCTAGTCCGAGTCCAACGAGAAGTCGAGCGACGCTTGAGTCCAGAGCGATTTCGCCACACGCTCGCGGTTGCCGAGACGGCCGCATCGCTGGCCAAAAGGCACGGCGCAGACGAGAAAAAGGCGGTTGTAGCTGCGCTTCTTCATGACATTGCCAAGGAGTACCCCAGGAATCGCCTGTTGAAGGAGAGCCTAGATTTTGGTATAGTGTTGTCTGACATCGAGCTCCGTGAAGAGGCTTTGATCCACGGTCCGCTCGGTGCAGCGATCGCCGAGCACGAGTTTGGCATCAGCGATCCGGACATTCTCGCGGCGATCCACTTTCACACGACCGGGCGGGAGGGAATGTCGCTACTCGAGCGCATCGTCTTCCTAGCGGATTACATCGAGCCCGGCCGAGCATTTCCAGGAGTTGACGCCGTGCGGGATCTCGCGTGGACAAGCCTAGACAAGGCGATCGTGTTGACGCTCGATCAAGGGCTCGTCTATCTGATCAAGCGTGGAAAGTTGATACATCCCGACGCGATTGCAGCTCGCAACGGTTTGTTGCTGGGCTTAGAGTAGCCGAACGGTCGTCTTCGCTGTTCGGTTTTTTTATCTGTGAGGTGTCCAACTGATGTTGACGCCCGAAGAGATGGAGAGAAAACGCCTCGAGCTTCAAGAGCGGCGAAAGGCGCGCCAGGAGATGCGCCGCAAGCGAACGATCTTTTACATCCTCTGCGCCTTGATCGGCATCATTTTGTTGGTCGGCACCGCCTATTGGAGTTTCCACAATTTGCAGGCCCCCACCGGAGCGCACGCAAGCGGCGATCCAACCCGCGTCAACGTGCTTTTGCTTGGCGCAGACTCTGGTATGAGCGACGGCACCCGGACCGACACGATCATCCTTGCCAGCATCGACAAGGCAACGGGGGTCGTGGACGCGGTCGCGATACCCCGAGACACGCGTGTGCGGATTCCCGGCCGCAACGGCTTTGACCGCATCAACGCAGCGCACGCGTACGGCGGTCCCAGTTTGGCCGTGCGGACCGTGGAGAATCTGCTCGGAGTCGATATCGATTACTATGTTCGCATCGATTACGAGGGATTTGAGACAATCATCAACACCTTGGGCGGGGTCGTCATCGACGTCGAGCGCCCCATGCGGTACGTGGACCGAGCGCAGGGTCTTGACATCGACCTAAAGCCGGGCGTGCAACTTCTAACGGGCAAGCAGGCACTTGACTACGTGAGGTATCGGGATGGCCTCGGCGACGTCTCTCTCGTCGATGAAGAGAACATGACCTTTGGCGGAAGGGTCGATCGGCAGTTGAAGTTTGCGCGGGCCCTTGCCAATCAAGCGTTTAGCGCTCGCTCGCTCTTTAACGCGCCGAAGCTGATCAATCAATTGAACGGGGCCGTGACGACGGACATGCCGGCTAGGACGGCGTTCGACCTCTTGATGGCGCTCCAAGGAGCCGAAAAACTCGAGGTGAACACCGTCGTCCTTCCGGGAGTAGGCCAAACCGTCAACGGCGCTGCATACTGGGTTTTGAACGAGCCGCTCGCCCGAGAGATCGTCAACAAGCACATCCTCCGTCGGCCGGGCATGGTCCGTGTGCAGGTGCTAAACGGCAACGGCGCAAACGGAGTTGCATCACACGCGGCGGACGTCCTCAGGTCGAAAGGGTTTGAGGTGGTCGCCGTACGCAATGCGGATCATTTTGGCTACCAGGAGACGTCGATCATCTCGCATAGCGGCGATCCCAAACTCGCGTCGCAGGTCGCGGCGGCCTTGGGAGCGCCGGGGCGCGATGCGGGCCAGAGTGCGCTGCCATCGGTCGCTTCGACCGAGGCGGATGTCACCATCATACTTGGCCAAGATTTCCGGATCTAGCGTTTTATGTAGGTTTGGTTTCTAAAAGGAGGTAGCGTACTGGCACCCACCATCGAAGAGAGAGCTCTGATCGCTGCCAGGGCGGCCGACGACAAGAAGGGATCCAACGTGCTGATCCTGGACTTGCGGGACCTGAGCTCTGTGACGGACTACTTTGTGATCGTGGACGCTTCGAGCGAGGTGCAAGTCCGTGCCGTGGCCAACGGCGTTGTCGAGGCACTAGAGGAGCAAGGCGTCATGCCGTTCCGAAAGGAAGGGACGGGCGATGCTCGATGGGTGCTCCTCGACTACGGCGATGTCGTCATCCACGTTTTTCGCACGGAGGAAAGGGAGTACTACGACCTCGAGCGGCTCTGGGGCGATGCGCCTCGCTTTGTGCTCAGTGAGGATCAACAGAGCATGGCGCCTGCAAATAGGTAGGCGCTGGGGGATACGTTCATTGGAAAGCTACGGCGCGCTTGCCGTGTACTATGATCGTTTGATGTCGCACATCGATTACGACGCGTGGGCGACCTTCGCGTATTCGCTCCTCAACCTCGACCCAGCCTCCCGCCCCTTGGTGCTCGACCTTGCGTGCGGGACCGGCTCGATGTCGGTCCGTCTTGCTTCCAGGGGACTTGAGGTGATCGGTGTGGATCGCTCGGAGGAGATGCTTGCTGCCGCTGAGTCTAAGGCGCGGGAGTGGGACGTCCAAGTCGACTTTGCTCAAGCGGACCTCACTTCGTTTGAGCTTTCCGGCGAAGCGGACGGAGCTGTATGCCTTTTTGACTCGTTGAACTACTTGACGTCGGAAGGCGCGCTTCGGGCGGCGCTTTTCCATACGGCTCGGGCGCTTCGCAAAGGGGCGCCCTTGGTTTTTGACGTTCATACGGAAGAGCGCCTGCGCCAAATCGGTTGCGAGACGTTCGGCGACGTCGACCGGGATCTCGCATATATCTGGCAAAGCGATTATGATGAGGATACGCGGATCTGCGAAATGCAGGTAACACTTTTTGTACAGGACGAGGCGTCGGGGTTATTTCGACGTTACGACGAGGTACACTACGAAAGGGCACACACCGCTCTTGAAATCGAGGCGGCCTTGGCGGCCGCCGGTTTCGCGATCGAGGCCGTGTATGGCGCCGATGCCCTGGATGTCGAGATATTCGGAGAGGGACGCGAGTTTTACGTCGCACGGCGCACATGACGTCAGTCTGAAAAAACCCGTTTGGATAGGGAGGTCGTCGGGTTTGGGAAAAGGCAAAAGTCAGACCTTTCTTCACGGAGTGAATCGTGCGGTCGATAGGGCCGGAGCCGTGCTCAATCTGCCCAAAGGGCTCCTCGATGAGATCAAGGCGTGTAACTCGGTCTACCAGGTTCGTTTCCCTGTGCGCATTCGCGGCGAGTACAAGGTGTTTTGCGGCTGGCGCGCCACGCATAGCGAACATCGCCTGCCTGCAAAGGGCGGAATCAGGTTCTCTCCCGACGTCACTCAGGAAGACGTCGAGGCCATGGCCGCGCTGATGACCTACAAGTGCGCCATCGTCGACGTGCCCTTTGGCGGATCAAAGGGCGGCTTGCAGATCGATCCATCGCAGTACGACGAGTCAGAGCTCGAACGGATCACCAGGCGATTTGCTCGTGAGTTGATCAAAAAAGGGTACATAAGCCCAGCGGAGAACGTTCCGGCGCCCGACATGGGGACTGGGCCCAGGGAGATGGCCTGGATTGCGGATACATATCGCACCTACTGCCCCGGGGATATCAATGCGATTGCATGTGTAACGGGTAAACCCGTCACACAAGGCGGAATCCTCGGCCGAATCGAGGCGACGGGGCGCGGCGTGGAGTACGGCATTCGAGAGTTTTTCAGACACCCTGAAGACGTGGCGATGGCCGGGCTCTCCGGCGGCTTGGAAGGAAAGCGGATCATCATCCAGGGCCTTGGAAACGTGGGATACCACGCTGCAAAGTTTCTCAGTGAAGAAGACGGCGCCAAGATCATCGCCGTGATTGAACGGGATGGGGCGGTATACTCCGAAAAAGGCATCGAGATCGAGACGCTCGCTTCATACATGCGGGAGCACAACGGTGTCCGAGGCTTTCCTGATGCCGAGGTGATCGAAAACGGCCGGGCGCTCCTCGAAGCCGAGTGCGACATCTTGATCCCGGCCGCCGTCGAGGGCCAAATCGACGCGGGCAATGCGCCCAACATTCGTGCCGCCATTATCGCCGAGGCTGCGAACGGCCCTGTGACGTATGAGGCCGATGAGATTTTGCGGGAGCGGGGGAAAGTCGTTATTCCCGACGTGTACCTCAATGCGGGAGGCGTCACGGTCTCCTACTTCGAGTGGATCAAAAATCTGTCGCACATCCGCTTTGGGCGGTTGCAGCGGCGTTTAGACGAGATGCGGGGCGCCACCGTGATTCAGGCGATCGAGGCGGCGGTCGGACGCCCCGTGCCGGACCATTTCAAAGCGGAGTTGACGCGTGGGGCTGACGAGCTGGATGTCGTTCGCTCTGGGCTCGACGATACGATGCGACAGGGCTACCAGGCGATACGGGAGGTCTTCTACTCCCGAAGCGACGTCCACGATCTCCGCACTGCCGCCTACGTGATGGGCCTGGAGAAAATCGCCCGGTCCTACTACGAGATGGGGCTATAAAAGCAAAACTCGAGTTTGACATGCGGGCCGCTTGAGGATATACTAAACAATGTGCCGTATGACTCGTCCAAGGAGTCGCGGCCGCACAACTAAAGCCCGCGTGGGGCCGTAGCTCAGCTGGGAGAGCGCTTGAATGGCATTCAAGAGGTCGACGGTTCGATCCCGTTCGGCTCCACCACGCACAACGCCTTCTGGAAGCCACTTTCCGGAGGGCGTTGTTCTTTCTTGTCTCGCACGTCAATTGTCATGGTACCACCTCATTGGATACGACGAATCGAAAATCAGCCAATGTTCTTTGGTCTTATCGCTTATCGCCACACTTCTTCCTTTCTTTGCAAACTCACTCGGCGTACTTCCGAATCGACGTTTGAATAGCTCTCGAAAGTGGCGCTCGTCCTTCCAGCCATACCGTCTCCTGAGGACATAAACGGGCGTTCCCTCTTCCATGATCATCGTACGCAAAAAATGGTCCAGCTTCAAACCTGTCATGTAGCTCCCGGGAGAGGCTCCAAGGTATCGACGAAATAAATTCGCGAGATGAGTCGGGTTGACGTGGGTTTTCTCGGCTACTTCAGAGACCGAGATCCCGCGAGGCAAACTGTCGTACATTAGCTGGATGGCCCCCGAAACGATTCCAAGCAGAGGGTCGTCGACGTGTGACGTTTCGATCGTTGAGGTCCGATTCAGTATGTCTGCTAACGTTTCGATTAGGTACGCATGGGCGAGATCTTGCCAAAGATATGTGTCTTTGGTTCTGACTGTAGTTTCGATTTGTCGCAGGAAATGAAAAATGCTATGGGTGTCGTGCCGAAGGAAAGGCGGCAGTGCTTCTAGAGCTTTGCGTCCGGGAGCATCGTGGACGGTGAAACGAAGATCGAGGAGGCTCAAATCCGCTCCCGCTTTTGGCCAGATGTCATGCGACCAGGACGGATGATATATGTGAACATCGCCTTGTGTCACTTCGTGCATGTGCCCATTGAGGATGACATATCCGCTTCCTTCGAGGACAAACGCAATGTGAAAGAAGTTGTTTCGATGAAGGCGCGGCACTTTGCTGCGGTTGTAGCGGATGTGGCCAATGCCGAGAAGTTGAACAGAGATTCTCATTTGACCAACTCCCTTAGTCACCACGTAGTCAAGTGGGTGCGAACGCGCGTTCCGGGGGAGATCTCACTGCCTATTACCCCCATCAGTTTTGGTACATTATGGGTAAAACCTGCCAAATTGCAAACTATTAAGGGAGGTCAGAAGCAAATGGAATTTTGGCGGAAGGTCGTCCTAGTGGTGGGGTTGATACTCGCGATTTCTGCATCCGTATTTGCTGAGACCGTGACTTTTGTGGTCAACGAAGGTGCTCTTGATGCCGAAGCGTGGGAGACGATCGCTGCAAACTATACGGAGCAGACCGGTGTCGAAATCGAACTTCTCGTGATTCCCTGGGGAGATTATCACGAAAAGCTGTCCGTCATGATTGCAAGTGGCATCACGCCGGACATTCTTTTTTATTCGGCCCGCTTCATTGCGAGTCTCGCAGCTGACGGAGCTTTCGATGACCATACTGTTTATGCAGAACGGATGATGGGCAGTCAGGACATCTTCCCGGCAGGCTTCGACGAAGTGACCTTAAACGGCCAACTCTACGGCATTCCAAGCGACTTGAACGTTTCGATTCTCGCCTTCAACGCCGACCTATTCCAGGCCGCTGGGCTTGTCGATCCGGTTCAGCAATGGCGGAATGGTGAATGGACCTGGTCCGCTTTTCTTGAAGCCGCCCGCCTACTTACACGTGACCTAGACGGCGACGGGACGCCCGACCAAGCAGGTACCGCCGGCTTTGCAAATTGGGCAGGGAATTGGCCGGTGTGGTTTTGGTCGAACGGAGCACAAATTCTAAGTGATGACAGACGGAGCGTGGCGGTGAATTCGCCACAGGGTGTGGAAGCGCTGGAGTTTGTCCACGACCTCGCTCACGTTTACCGAGTGACGGGTGGACGTTGGCAGGACGGAACTCAAGGCATGTGGATCACGGGGCTCAACAACGTACACAACTACAGGGCGCAACTCGGCTACACATGGGACATCGTTCCGTTTCCGATTGGTCCGCAAGGGAACAGCTCGGCTTCCACCTATTTCGGCGGGGGGTACTCCGTGTTGCGTGACGCGCCCAATAAGGATGGCGCATACCGCTTCCTGGACTACCTCGTCTCCGAAGAAGTTGAGAATTTGCGTGCGGATCTCGCGTCGCGACTACCCATCAAGAAAGACTGTATCCAACGATTCATCGACAGTGTGAAGCGGCCCGATGCGTCCCCGGCAAATCTCGAACTCATCATGGATATCATCGCATCGGCCAGACCCTTGCCGATAACGCCCCTTTGGGATGACATGGAGCGAGTTTGGTGGGAAGAAGTCCAACCGGCCGTGCAAGGAGCACAACCTGCGAACTTCGCGCTCCAACGATTTGAGGCCAGAGTCAATTCGTTTATCGGTACATGGTAACGGCTAGGAGGATGCCTCGTGATGGAGGTCGCACCGTTGGATGGCTCCGCTGTACAAGCTGTAACCAAGGGCCCTGAAACCCATTTCTTTGGCTACTACGACAAATATCAGTGGGATGAATCGGATCGTTATCTACTCGGGCTACAGACCGATTTCGACGACCGTCCTCCTGGACCCAAGGATGAAGCACGAATCATTCTCATCGACACCCATGAGAACAATAAGACGGAAGTGATTGCAGCGACCCGGTCC
>CAYRIY010000067.1:5496-19744 GCA_964424335.1 uncultured Clostridia bacterium | reverse complement strand
AAGACGTCTTTCGTCCGACAAAGGCAATCGATCCCTGGAGTCTTCTCCCCTCCACTCCCTCCTTCGTCCAAGAAGTGCTCGCAAGTCCCCCGCAGCCCCGATCACGCACCCAGTTGAAACTAAAACCCCAGCTATCAAGGCGCCAGCCATCGATACGTGGCTCTGCTCATGTGTCCTCCCAATCGTTGAAAGCAACATTCGGACAAAGCCATCGGAGCAAACACCACGTCAGCGCACGCAGGACGAAAAGCCGCCTATGCGACCTAGCAGCCTGATTCTTACTTGCCCTTCCATGGTTCGCACGAGCCGGGAATGTCGATTCCGAAGAATGCCCGGTACTCCTGATCGTGGAGCAATCGATGAGCTTCTCCTGCTTATCAACCGACGTGCCTGAAAGGAATGACCAGCTAGAATAGCGGCGAGCCTCATCGCGATCCGAGTTTGTCGGCAAGGGGGAGTATGTTCAAGGCATTTTTTGGATCGATGCACCCGTATGCGGTCTAGGCGAGTTTCGTGAAACGATGGCCGTCGAGCCCACCGGGGGCTTACCTCCCTTGCGCTCCTCCCTTCGTCCGCAAAGTGCTCGCAAGACTGCGGCGGTCCCGATGCGCCACTCGTCTCAACGAGTTCGGAAACTAAAACCCCAGCTATCAAGGCACCGGAAATCAAAGCTTGGCTCTGTTCGTACCTCCTCCCGACAGTTGCAAGCAATAGTCGGACGAATCAATTGGCGCACATACGACATTGATGCATTCATGACCAAAAGCGGCCCCTGTGCGTTGAGAGGCTAGTTTGTGTTCGCTTTCAAACCTCGTAGCCACTTCAGGCGACGATTCCTAAAAGTGCCCGGTACTTGTGAAGACGCAGAGGTGAAGGTCGCCGTCTGGTTCTACGGCCGTGCTGCCAAAAAGGAATGCCCAGCTAGAGAATGGGGAGGCCTCTAAAGATCCGATCTTGTCGGCCAGAAGGTGAAAATTCGGGGCACTTTCCGGATCAATGCGCCCGTATCCGGTGCAGTCGCCTTCGTCCGAGGAGTGCTCGCAACACCGCGGCGGTCCCGATTATTCACTCGACTCAACGAGTTCAGAAGCTGAAACCCCAGCTAGCAATGCTAGGTTAATTGAGGTCGGGTACCGTTTGCGCTACCTCTCATGAGTTCCGAGCAAAAGTCGGACGAAGCCATCGGTGAGGTGTAAGTAAATGAACCAACGTTGCGCAAGACTGGTCGAGCGACGATCGCCGATCGAGGATCGACAAGCGACAAGCGACAATCGGCGATCGACTCCCGGTGTGTTCGGCTGCACCCGATGCCCAAGCTCAAGGTCATGCTCATACACAAGCACAAGCCACACGCGGCGAAAAGCAGCCCGCCAACCTGAATGGGCTGCTTTTCGTTTGCCTGTGCCGACACTTGGCTGAGGATTAACCAGTATACGTCGATCTCGCTTTCGCCGCGCTGGTGGCGGCGCTAGCTTCAGCGGCGTTGGATTCAGCAGCACTGGCTTCGGCGCTGACCTCAATTGCGGTGGCTTCGGCGGCGCTGGCATCGGTGGCGCTGGCTTCGGGCACCCTCGCTCCCGCCACGCCCGCTCCCGCGCCCGCTCCCGCCGCGCCTGCCTACGTCGCGCTCGCTTCCAGCTCCTCCACAGCCTGATCCGCCGTGAGGATGCGCCCTACGCTCCAGCCGATCGAGTTGAGGGCGCTGCGGCTCGTTTCGTGCGAGAGCGCTGCAACTGCATCCCGCAGCACAACGGCCTTGTACTGTCGGTGCACGGCGCCCGATACCGTGTGCCAGACGCAGACGTCCGTCAGGACGCCTGCGAGCATGATGGTCCGCACACCTTTCAAGCGCAGGTAGTCGTCGAGCGGTGTCTCGTGAAACGAATCGTACCCCGTCTTGGTCAGGACGAAGTCTCCGTCTTCCCGCTCGAGATCGGGATGAAGCTCTGCGCTCTCATCGCCCAACAGGCAGCAGCTCGACGGAAAGCCCAAGCCTGTCGGCTGATTGGGCCTTGCCGGCTTGTGTTCTGGATGGAGCTCTCCAAAGAGGCTCGGGACCCGGGGATCGTACACGAACTGCGTGAACACGATCGGCATCCCGAGTTTGCGGCAGGCCCGGATCACGCCGTTGATGGTGGGAATCAACGCCTTGCCACCGGCCACTTTGAGGGCGGCGCCGTCGTCCAGAAACCCCTTCTGCATGTCGATCACGATGAGCGCTGCATCATCCGCCCGGAGCGGAATCACCTTTCGATACATAAGGGCGTGAAACGCATCCATTTCATCGCCCGATGATGCCAGCGCTTCCTCATACCGACTCACGCCCCTCACCTCCGAGCCGCTCGTCGATCAGCGCATCGATCTCTTCGTCCGACATGGGTCGGTCCAGCGTACGGCGCACCACGGCGGCCATCGCTTCCGGATCGCTGTGCTGAAAGATGTTGCGACCAAGGGCAACGCCCTGCGCTCCCGCAAGACGTGCGTCACGCACGGTGCAAAGGAGTCCCTTCACCGACTTGGCCTTGGGGCCGCCGGCGATGACGACCGGGATCTTCACCCCGCTCACGACGTCGGCAAATGTCTCGACGGAGCCGGTGTAGTTCACCTTGACGATGTCCGCTCCCAGCTCCTCAGCGACTCGGGCCGCGTGGGCGAGTTTTTTCGGATCAAACTCGCTCTCCTTGTTGCCGTCCCGCACGTACATCATGGCGAGCAGCGGCACGCCGAGCAGTTCGCAGGCTTCGGCCGCCGCACCGAGATCTTTCAGCATCATCGATTCGTCTCGGCTCGCGAGATTGACGTGCGTCGAGACCGCCGTGGCGCCGAGCCGGACCGCGAACTCCGGGCTTGCGACGAGCTCTTTCCGATTTGGATCAGGCGCGAGGTCCGTCGACGCGGAGAGGTGGACGATCAGTTCACACTCTTTGGCGAGCGGGGCCGTGTACCGAGCAAGCCCCTTGTGAACCACGACGGCGTCAGCGCCCCCTTTGGCAACCTGACGCACCGTCTGATCGATCCCTTTCAAACCATCGACCGGACCGATGGAGACCCCATGATCCAGCGGAACGATGAGCAGTGTGTCGGAATGCTTGAATAGACGTTTCAACCGCACTTCCTTGCCAGTCAATCTACCATCCTCCTCGCTCTAAAAAGAGCTGTTCGATCACTGTTCGATAATCGTCTCATCCACCTTGAGGCCGACATGGCGGCCGGGGCTGTCGAGGTACGCTAGGAGCTCGTCGCCCGGGCGGATGGACGTGGCGTTCTTGGGTTTGGCATCGGCCCCCATGATGCGAATGTGCCAGTCGTCTTGCACAATCACATTGATCTCCTGGTCTGCGGCCTTGCCTTTGATCAGGAGCAAAGGCCGGACCTCGATCTTGGCGCGGCCGACTACGATCTCACGAGACTCCCCTTCGGTGTTGACGCAAAGCACCTTGCTCCCCGCCCGCAGCTCCGTGATGTACTCCGTCGTGTCGGCGCCCGTCCAAACGTACGAGTGGACGGCGCCCGCGTTGACCCGGAACGGGCGCAGGTTCATATAGGGGAGGTAGTGCGTCTCGGAGCAGACGAAGATGCCGCCCCCGGAAGTGGAGCCCACGATCATGCCCTCATCCTGAGTCATCAGATCGCACGTGTCGATGCACCCGCGCACGCCCATGCCGATGTGGCGCACTTCCTCGACGACGAGGGTCTGCAGCTCGATCTTGGTGCGCCGGGTTCTGGCGAGGTAGTGACTTGCTTGCGCGACCTCGTCCAGTTCGTCGGTGCAGAGCATGACGCCGTCGCTCCCCTTCTCCAGGACGCCAAATGCCGTCTTCATCGCCTCAAAGGAGCGCTCGCGCTTGATGAGGGCGGTCTCGGTATCCTGGAGCCTTGCGATGAGCAGCTCCAGAGGAATGTTGGTGGGGAGATCAAAGTCGACCACGAGGCAGTCGTAGCGCGAGGCGATCTGCCAGGCCTGCTCGAGCTCCTCTTGATTGTCGATGCACAGCGTGAGGCACGTCGGGCGTCCCTCGCTTTTGGCCGCCTGCAGCACCGCTTCGTCCTCGGAAAGGACGACACAGTCTACGGGCAGGCGATCGAGCGCCTCATGCGAATCCACCGCGACGACCACCGTCGTTCGCAAGGGGAAATCGAGGTAATCAAGCTGCTCGACCGTCGTCACAACCGTGTCGATCGACGAGTGTTTTACAAACTCCCATATATCGGAGCGCTCCTTGGGGAGCGCTCTTCCGTCAAACCAGACTTTGTGTGATGCACTTGACTGTCCGTTCAATCGTTCCAAACCTCCTGACCAGGTGGTTATCCTTTTCCTTGGTGTACGAACGCCTTGTCGCGCATCTCTTCACGCGTATAGACGTAGCGGGGCTTGCCGAACGAGCCCACGTGCAAGAGCTCCCTGCGGTCGTAGAGCGTGCCGACAGGAACCAGGTCGATCCGCACACGCACGCCATACGTCCTTTCGATGCGTGCAAGCGTCTCATCGCTCACCCCGGATTCGGGGTCGAGCGCCTCGACGACAAAGTGAAGGCCGTGCCACCGAGGACCGACAGCCCAAAGGCGACGGCCCTCGACCTCGCCTGCGATTTCCTCGAGGTCCCACAGGTCAAAGCGCTTTCCATCGACCTCGAGGGCGTCGGCGGCGCGTCCCCGGAGCTCGAGCCGCAGGTCGGCCCCGCAGGAGCACGGCTCACGAACCAGACGGGCCCGATCGCCCGTGAGATAGCGGATGACCGGAGTGGCCCTCCTCCTCAGCGCCGTGATCACCAGGTGGCCTACCTCGCCCTCGGGAACCGGGGCGCTCAAACCATCATCGAGGATCTCAAACAGAAAGTCGTCGGTGAGAGGATGCATGCGCCGACATGCCCTTTCCACCGCAGCGGTACCGATTTCCGTCATGCCGTAGAAGTCGAAGATCGGGACCCGCCAAAGCTCCTCGAGCATCCTCCTCCTCGGCCCAAGCAGCGGCTCGCCGGCCGTGCAAATCGCTCGCAGCGCCGGAAAATCCCGTCCTGGCACAAGGCCGAGCAGTTCGGCCGTCTCCGCCAGCAAGAGCGCTTGGAGCGGCAGGCATGCGAGCACGCTCACATTGAGCTCCGTCATCATGTGCACGACTCTTGAAAACGGGCTGAGCGTCGACCGGGAGCTCGCCGGGATGACGCACGCATTGCACTGGTGCGCCGCCTCGTGAAAGACGTGTGCGATCTGCGAGATGGCGTACGGAAATCGGATCAGGACCACGTCATCCGATCGCATCTTTACCCCGCACAACGCCATCTGGCGAGCCGTATGCAGAAAGTCCTCCCGGCTCAGCCAAATCGAGACCGGCTTTCCCGACGTCCCAAAGGACTCGTAGTAGTCGTACCGCTCCTCGGGACTTGCGCAGAGCAGCCCGTAGGGCGAGTGCTGGCGCAAGTCCTCCTTGGTCGTGATCGGGATGCGCCCCAGGTCGGTCAAAGACGCAAGCGGGGCTGCAGCGAGGCGATCGCGGTAAAACGGCGCCCGCTTTGCCTCCTCGAGCAGTTCGTTCAGTTCAATCAGCCTCGCGACGTCTGTCATGGCTTTGACCCCTTCCAAAGCTCGGAGAGCTTTGTGAGTTCGTAAATGTTCCGCCAAAGCACCCGCTCTTGGTCGTCCGACGAAAGCCCCAGGCAGAGGATTTTCTCGAGCTCGACCTTGGGATGGGAGAGCGGAAACTCCGACCCAAAGATCACCTTGCCGGCCCCCGCCCGCTCGATGGCCAAGCTAATGTGCAAGGCGTTCCCTACCGACGTTTCAAGGAAAACGTTGTCGAGCTCCACGGCCGCATCGATCGCCTCTTGATCGGCGGGTCCAAATCCCATGTGCCCCAGAATGAAGGGGACCGAAGGATACTGCCTTGCGAGCGCTGCGAACTTCTCCGTTGAGGCCCCCGGGTTAAACAGCACGTGGGTGTAGACGGGATACCCAAACGCCTCGGCGCACTCGACGAGTTCGGCTACGCCGCGGGCTGAAAACGAGAAGCGGTGGCTCAACGGCGATAGCTTGAGGCCCCGGCTTCCCTTGGAAAAGGCCTCGATGAGGCCCTCGGTCGCACCGTCGGCGTGGGGGTCCGCGCAGTGGAACGCCACGAGCTCTGCGTGCGCTTCGGCCGCTTCGGCCACGTATGCGTTGTCGGGCGGATCGGTCGAGGGATCGGCGCGGCCGGTCACATAGTCGGTGAGGCGCCGCACGTCGACCATGCCGCCCGGCACGACGACCCCGGCGTCGATGCCCGCAGCTTTGATCTGGCTGAGGTACAGCTCGACGCTGCCGTAATCGCTGCGCACGAGGTGTGCGTGGGCGTCAATGATCATGTTCATCGCCCTCTTGCTCGTGAATGACGCGCACGGTCTTTCCGCTCGGCCTTGGGATCTCGTCAACCAGGTCAAACGCGCACGGAACGCCGACGTGAAACTCGAGGGTGCTCGCCAACCGATCGGCAAGCTCGGGCGTGCGCTGGACGCCCGGCGCCAACTCGGCCCGGACCGTGAGCTTCTTGCCGTTCTTGGGAACGATGAAGTGGTACCAGTTGCCCACTTCCTCCATGCGCATGAGGAATTCTTCGATATAGAACGGGGAAAAGGAAATGCCGCCGATCTCGATTTGATCGACCACCCGTCCCCGCAAGAAAAGCCGCGGGAGTTGGACGCCGCACCGGCAGACGTCGGTCTCGATGTAGCCGATGTCTTGGGTGCGGTAACGGATGAGCGGCGTATCGCGACGGAGCAGGTTGGTGACGACGATCTCGCCGATTTCCCCGGGTTCCAGCACTTTGCCGGTCTTGGTATCGACCACTTCGACGTAAGAGTGCGCCATGGGAACGTGGTACCCGGCATGACTGTTGCACTCGATGCCGAGGGCGCCGCACTCGAGCGAGCCGTAGTAGAAGTTGGCTTTGGTGTCCCAAAGCTCTTCGACCCGCTTGCGAAAGGCGTACGAGCACCCTTCGCCCGTAAGCCACATCTTGCGAAGGGGCAACGATGCGAGGTCAAACCCGAGCTTCTCTGCGGTTTCGGCCAGCGTCACCGCGTACGAAGGCGTCGTGATCACGACGGTGGGCGGAATGTCTTGCATGATCCGGATCGTCTTCTCCGGGCTCGAGTACGCGCCGCCCTTTCCCGCCGGGATGACGGTGGCGCCGCACCCGTCGATGAACACCTTGTGAAAGGCGAGCCCCGCCGAGCTCATCTCGTACGGGAGGGCGTTGAGCACGATGTCTCCCGGGCCTTCGTCGACCAGCTTGGTCATGGCCGGCGCAAGCTCGTTGCGGTAGTAGTCGTGCCACGTCCATGGCAGGTAGATCTCTTTCCCGCCCGTCGTTCCCGTCGAGACGTGGATGACCGAGACCTCCTCCCGACTGCAGGCAAGGAGAAGCCACGGATCCTCACGCAGTTCGTCCTTTGTCGTAAAAGGCATGCGGGCGAGGTCGGCGGCGGATTGGACGTCTTTTGGCCGCACGCCCACGCTTTTCATCTTCGCTCGGTAGAAGGGGTTCTTGCTGTATGCACGGGCGACCAATTGGCGCACCGCCTCGTCTTGAAATTCACGAAGCGACTCCAAGGAGTAATCCTCGACGGTTACCCCCTTCTCGCCGAAGTACTTGACAAACAAAGGCGGTCGTCTTCGCTCCGATTTCTCTTCAGATGACGCCATGTTCGATTCCCTCCAGTTCTTTACGGATCAACTGCGCTTCGTCGTCGCGCCCTACGCGGCTGTAGGCAGACGCGAGGTCCTTGAGGACGCGCACGAAGGATGCGTGGACGGCGCCGTCGCTTTTGGCCCGGTACGCGTCACGCAGGAATTCGAAGTCTTCGATAGCTACTTTAGTAAGGTGAAACATCGTCTCCGGAAGTCGGAAACAGAGGTAGGCGCGCAGGAGTCTTGCGGTCTCGTTCGTCGGGTCCAGCTTTACCGCGATGTTCAAGTGGATCATCCCTTGAATCACGTTGCTGAACGTGGCCGAGGTATCTGCGCCGTCTCTTACGCTGAGCGCAATAGCGCTTCCATAGTAGGCGCGCACCATGGGGTCGTCGGCGTCGAGCTCGTACGCACGCTGAATGAGCTCCAGCGCTTTTGAGGCAGCCTCCCTGCTCCCCTTCACCGCGAGGTCGTGCAGGCGAATCCCTTCCCGCAACACGGCCTCCTTGTCGTCAAGGTCGACCTCGTTCATCTGAACGTCGACGCTTGCCGGGGCGAGTTCGGCATCGATCATGGCCTTGTACGGCCCATCGGGATCCTCTTCGAGCAGGGCGTTCCACGTCGCCTCGGCGTCTTCGACGATGCCGAGCCTAAGGTAGGCGCTCCCGAGCATCCAAAGG
Organism: uncultured Clostridia bacterium; assembly: GCA_964424335.1. Lineage (GTDB taxonomy): Bacteria > Bacillota > Limnochordia > DTU080 > RSA5 > CAYRIY01. The sequence goes on along the minus strand of CAYRIY010000067.1, from coordinate 11,402 downwards.
ACCTCGAGCCACTCCTCCTTTGAGAGGTCGCTTTGCTCGGCGCGTTCCCGGACAAACTCCAAGTCGACGATGGCGACGGCGGTGCGTCTGAAGAAGAGCTCGGGCAGGCGCATGCAGTGCTTCGCGCGCACGAGCCGGACGCGTACATCGCCGGGGGCCATCTTGACCGCTTCGTCGACGATCTTGATGCCTTTGATGGCCGCGGCGAACGTGGCGTTGGCGTCTTCAGCGTACCGGCCCACAAGTGAGACGCTGCTGCCGTAATACGCCTTGAGCATGGGATCGTCGGGATACTCCTCGACGGCATCTTCAAACAGCTTGAGCGCCTGCTCCGCGGCGGTCTTCTCACCGTCTACCCCGCGGTCGTGCAAGGCGGCTCCTTCCTGCACGAGTTGGGCCCGCCTCTTTGCAGATTCCGCGTCCTCGTGAAACTCCCCGACGTCCACCCCCTCGGCCCTGAGGAGTCTAAGCCACCTTGGGCCCGGATTTGCCTTGATCAGCTTCTCCCAGACGGATTGGGCCTCTTCGACCTCTTCCAAGGTTTGGTGCGCTTTGCCCAGGTGGTAGAGGAGCTCCAAGTAGGAGCTCCGGGGAAGGACGCCCGGATCTTCCTCGTACCGCTTTGCCAGATAGGTGAAGTCCTGGATCGCTTGGGCGGTGCGGTTGAAGTAGTGCTCAGGCACGCGGGAGTTGACGTAAGCCCTGAGAAGGCGCACCGCGATGTTGTCAGGCTCGGCCTTCGCCGCTTGATCGAGAAGCTTGAGCCCTTTGAGCGCGTTCTGCACCTTTACATTGGGATCGATGGCATCTCGACCAAGAAGGGTAAATGTGCTTCCATAGTAGCCGGCCACAGACGCGTCGTCGGGATCCAACTGATGCGCAACCTTAAAGAGCTCGTGCGCTTCCCTGGCCGCGTTCGGGTCGCCACGTCGGGCGAGGTCGTGAATGGCAATGCCCTTTGAAATGAGGTCCTCTTTCAACCTTTCTCGTTCGGTTTTTTGTGTCACTTTTTATAATCCACTCCCAACTTAAGCATTTCGAATACAGACACTTTCGCGAATCCGTCAAGTATGCGTCCCCACTTGCGACCCCCTGACTTTCATCCGCTCGTGTCGTAGCCGAGCTGACAAGGTCGGGTCGCCAAACGGGTGAGAAATCCAAGCGAAAGGCCGCTCGAACTTCGTGCATATCTTATGGCCGCCTTTCAAATGGGGCATCATTCAAACTTCCTAATTAGCTGCGAATCGAAGGATTTTCGAAAATCCAACACCGGTCCTAGCACGGACTTATTGGGAATTGGATAGAGATGTGGTGCGGGAGGAAAGCCTTCCCCGCAAACCTCGAAACAAGGAGGCTACGCGCTTTGGCGAAAGACGGAAATTGGAAGTTTTCGGGCGCCGGCAGCGATTTCGAAGCAAAGTCTGGCGGGCAAGGCTGGCAATACATGTCGGGCGGCATCGCTGAACTCGTCGCGAAGCAGATCGCAGCCGGAAAAAGCAAGAAGAAAAAGAAGAAAGACAAGAAGAAGAAAAAGAAGTAGCTTTCGCTAGCCCCCAAGGCGTCGGAGGCGCCGACAGCGCTTTCGACGCCCGCCTATACAGTCCCGTAAACGCCATGTGTCTAAAGACACTCCTAAGCGAGGAGGGAATGCTAGTTTGGGCAAAAAGCTAAATCCAAAGTCTGACGAAGCCGACGTCCGCGAATTGGACGCAAAGATCAAGAAGCTTGCGAGTTCGGGTTCGTTCGACAAGATCAGTGAGACCGTTGCGGAGTTCGTAACGCGCCGCATCGAGAAGTACCAGTCCAACAAGAAGTAGTCGTCGACATGCCCCGAGGGCGGGGAGCGGTCTAGCCGCTCCCTGCTTTCGGGGCCTTACATATGAATCGAACGGTCCATTTTGACAATCAGGCGAGTGAGCGTTGCTCGTTATTTCCACGACGGTTGATCGGGATCGTCGTCGTCGTCGAGGAGGAACCAGTTGGACGAAAGGCCCGGCTTCCCACCGAAAGGGTGATCCATATCCGTGAAGAGGTATGACCCCGCATCGCTCCCGTCGGCCGCCCCGTCAAAAAAGTCGGCGTAGTATAGGTCGCTCGTGCGGTAGGTCATGCTAGGCTCCAACCGACCGTCGAGCGTGTGATAGACGGTGATGAACGCCACCTCGGGATGCGCATCGATGCGCACCTCCCAATGGCGAATGGGCTGGCGAAGCACTGCTTCAAACGTGCCCATGCTTCCCGTCGGCACGACGCCCCGCTCCGAGTGCACCGTCAAAGGCTCGCCGTCCAATTGCACCACGCTGAATGTCACATCGTGTTTGAAGTCGAATGCGGTCTCAGCCGTTAGAATGCATGCGACAACCTTTACCTCGGACGACGTAAAGTTTCGAATAGGACCTGTTCGGAACATGCTGCAATCCCCTTTCGCATTGCTTTCCTTTATATTTATGGAGCGCGTGTGCCGAGTGCAAACTTGCGAAACTCCTATTTGTCACGATTCGAAGCTACTTCTTGCGCTTTCGACGTTCCATGTGCTTTTGAAGGATGCTTTCGATGAACGGATCCACCTTGAGGCGCTCTTCCTTCTTGACCAGGTGGGCCATGTACGTCTTGTGCCTGCGCTGGTTGTGGTTTCGCAGCGCCATTCTCTTTGGAATGCGCTTGTAGTTTGGATACTTGAGATACGGGGTCGTGTAAAAGCTAAAGCCGGTCACGTAAAGGCTCGCGATCGGAAAGCGGAGCAGGTCCGCGATGGCGACCATACCGCTGTTGGGAAATCCGACCCTTCGCTTCAGCCGGCGTTTGACCACGGCCGGGATGGCCCGAAAGCGCAATCTGCCCTTGTTGGCCCTGCGAAATCGCCGGTGACGACGCACGTACCTCGGTCGATTGGCCGGGTGGCTCGACACGACCCAAAGCAAACCGTCCTTGCGCATTTGGGCGACATGCTTTGGCAGGATCCTTTGATTTCGAGGGTTTAGATTGTGGTAGATGACGTCGGTCCGAGTGCCAATATCCTCCGCCAAAGCTTGTGGCAGAGGCCAGGCGTGATTGATTCGAACGACGACGTCGTGGGAATCGATGAACGCCCCCTGCCCCTGCCCTTTCAAGGTGGACGCAGGACCGACCAGCACCACCTTTTTTCCTCTCAAAAACTCTTTGTATGAAGCCAATCTCGACTCTCCCTTTGAAGATCTCTCTCCAACCACTGCTCGTTTAGGTGTCGCAGCGACGTTCGGATCGCCAATGCAATAGACTACTTGGCTTGTGCGAAGTCCGCGGCGTGTTCGAGCACGTACCGGCCGTAGGCGATCGGATTTTTAAAAAGCATTGCATTTGCGTCATGCTGACCGCTTCTCGCTAACAGCACCCGCAGATCTCTGCGATTCGCTTCGATAATATAGGGGTGGCCTTGCTTGTCGATTCCGATATCGAAACCGAGGTCGACCACGTTTGCGTGGTGCGCGTTCAGCGTTTGGGCAGCGACGGTGGCGATCTCGAGCATTTCGTCAATGATCCTCTTGGCGGGCGCCGCCCCGAAGTTGCGAATCAGCATTTCGCGGCCATCGTGAACTGAGGCGCCCCGCGCCAGGTTGGTGAGAAACGGGAGTCTTTCGGCCCGCTTTGCAGCGATCCCCGGAATGTTCCACTTGCCGTCTCCGTCCCGCTGGACCGGCACGCGAAAATCAACGCGGCGACCCCCGTCCTCCATGAGCTGAATGCCTGTTTGAAGCATGTGCGCGCTCCCGCCTCGGCACGCCAAGTTCCAAACGCCCCTAAGGGTCGTGCTCTTGCGTAAGGACCGCGATTGATAGCGATACCGGTCGGGACCTATCCGATACACCCGAGCGATGCCAAGCCCGAGCGATCCTTTGCGCGATTTGACAAACACTTCGTGGCCATCGAGCAACTGCTGCCTAAACCACGCGTAATTCTCGCGGCGCGCCAGCACGGTCTCCGGAAGATAGGGACGAAGGAGGGACTCGCCTTGCAAGATCTTGTGAATTTCGTATTTGTCCCAGTTGATGTCGGGGTTAAATACGTAGACACTCTGCTCTGTCAGGCGTTTGATGACCCTCCGATCGCGGCTTCTTCGGAATAGACCGCGCTTGTGCACTACTTTGGGAAGGGGCACGACACGCCGCTGCCATTTGCCCCCCTCCCTAGGCACATACCCGATCACCTCCTTTCGTTTGATGCGCACGCCCGTCGTATCGAAAAAGACGACGTCGACATCGAGTTCCCGGGCAGCTTTCGCATAAAGCGCCAGTTTCTCAAACGTAGGCTGGCCGCGCACACCTCGTTTCAAAATCCTTTGGTTTAGGAGCACGCCGATTAGCGGTTTCATCGTTTTCCTCCTGTTTCACGTCACCCGAAGGTCCGAATCCATCGGAATTGACAATGTTTTCTCGTGTCATTCGTATGTTTTGATTTCAACTTGTGACTAATCCGAAACTACGATATTGAAAATTAAGGACGGCACTCCAAAACGTGGCGCGAAGAAAGAACTTCAATCCATTCCTTGAAACTTTTCCGCCCCGGTTGGTGTAATACAAAGTAGAGGATGAAAAAGAGGAGTCACCACTTGGCCGCCCGACCTTGTTGGCCCGGCCAAGCCACGAGCGGATGAAAATCCTAGCGGGCCATCATCGCAGGCCCTAGTGGGCGGCAAGTGGGGACGGCAGCCAAGCGGTTTTTTGAGAGGAGGGAGCAGCGCTGCACACCGACGACGAAATCGTGCGTCTTTGCAAGCAAGGTAGGCAGGAAGGCTTCTCCCTACTCCTCAGGGCGTATCAAGGCAGGGTGTACCGCCGGGCGTACAGTTTCTTGCGTAACAGAGAGGATGCGCTTGATGCTACGCAAGACGTGTTCATGAGGTTGCTGCCCGCGATCGATCGCTTCCGCACAGGCAGCCCTCTCTGGCCCTGGCTGCGCAGGATCACGACCAACACCTGCCTCAACCGCTTGCGCGACGAAGCCAAACGACCCGAGACGCTTGCCTGGGACGATGCAGCCCGGGAGCTGGAATCAAAAGAGGGCGGTCCAAATCCGGAAACGGCCGCAGCGCTCGCCTGGGATCGCGACGTCCTCGATCAGGCGCTCGCAAGGCTCCCCGCACTCCATCGCATCGTCGTGGTGTTGCGCCATGAGGAAGACCTCACGTACGAACAGATTGCCGACGTCACAAACCTGCCGCTTGGCACGGTGAAGACGTATTTGTTTCGGGCTCGCGCCAAGTTGCGGGAGTCACTTCGAAACGAGGTGGGATCATGAGCAACGAAGTGTGCGGCAATCAAGCGCTCCTCCAAAGCCTTGCCGAGGGCGTCTTGACCGGCGACGAGGCCGAGGTCGTCAAATCGCACGTCTCAGCCTGTAACGCGTGTCGGATTGCGGTCATCGAATACAAGCAAATGATGTGGGACCTTGGACGCCCACCCCAGATCGAGCTCCCACCCGAACTCGACCGCTCGTACGATGCGCTGATGAAGGCGTGGAAAAAAGAGCGTGACCGTGAGCGTGAGGGCGCCCTGCAGGCGAAGGGCTCCGGCTCGATGGTGCCTGCGTGGGCCACCTACAGCGTGTCGTGGACGCGCAACCTCCCGGCCGTCGGCGCCGTGGGGTCGCTCGTGCGCCGGACGGGCGCCGCCCTGATCGGGCGTTCGTTGCCGCGCTGGAAGCGGCGCAAAGGAGGCGAGCGCGATTGATGTAATTCAGTTTGTTTTTGTCGCTCTACTTTGGCTGCTCGGCTCGGTAGCGCTCCTGATCGTCGCCGTCAGCGTTTTACCGATTTACGCAAAGGCACGAGTGGACTCTCTCCACATTGATGAGGAGCGCCCGGTCAACTGGGAAGAGATCGCTTTGCGAGCGGAGTTTAGCGGCCTACTCGGAGCGGTGCAGGTACGCCT
>CAYRIY010000067.1:0-5396 GCA_964424335.1 uncultured Clostridia bacterium | reverse complement strand
AGATCGCTTTGCGAGCGGAGTTTAGCGGCCTACTCGGAGCGGTGCAGGTACGCCTGGAGCGACTCGGCAGCAAAATGCGGACTCAAGTGCGGATTGTTGGAATCTCGATCGAGCGCTCGAGGTCAAATACAGGGCGAGAGCCGATGTCGGGCGAGAACACGAGATCGAGCAAGGACATGACATCGAGCAAGAGCCAAAGTCAAAGCAGATGGAGAAAGACGCGCGAAGATCCAAAGTCACAGGCTGACTCAAAACAGGAGACGAGAACAAAGCATCGCCGAAGGTCACGATTCAAGCTGTCCGACGCCCGGCGTCTCCTGCCTGAGGCCACGTGGCTGCTCAACAAGGCGTGGCGCCGGCTAAAGCTTCGCGTTCGCGGCTCGCTCGTGTACGGATTTCCTGATCCGTTTGCTACCGGGCTGACGCACGGGCTCATGGCCGCCTTGCCGCCGCTTTCGCAACTTTACTTGCAACCGGATTACTCGCAAGGCAGGTTGGACGGTTGGGTCGAGCTCAGCCTGAGGATTTATCCGATTCAGGTTCTGTTCCTTGCCGTACAGGCCTGCTTTCGGCCAGGGATAAGGCCACTTTGGTGGCCTCGAGTACGAAGCTGGATCCTACCTAGACGAACCAAGGAGGCAATGTAAACATGAACATCAACATCGAAAGCGTCATCCAAAGAGTCACCGACACCCTCAAGACCGAGACCGTGATCGGTGAGCGGATTACCATCGGAGAGATCACGCTCATCCCCGTCATGAACGTAATGTTCGGCTTTGGTGTCGGCGGCGGTGAAGGAAAACAAGGCGGCGGCGACCAAGGCGCGGGCACCGGTGGTGGTGGTGGCGGCCGGATGACCGTCGTCGGGATGATGGTCGTCAAAGGCGACGAAGTCAGCTTCATTTCGACCTCAAAAGGCGCAGGCAAGAGCGGATCCATCGACAAGATCCTCGATGCGCTTCCCGATCTGATCGACAAGGTGTCCTCAAAGACATCCAAGTCCAAAGACGAACCTGACGTCGACTAAATCGGCGACTTACGTGTCACTCACCGATCGGAGATCGATGGTAAGAGGGCGGAGCGATCGGCTCCGCCCTCTTGCTTGCCAATAATCGCTGTTGCGGTGACCGCGTCGATCGCTTCACCTTCCAGTGAAGGTCGTTGGGCCTCGCGCGGGAACTTCCATACGAGTAAACATCTACCCGAAACACAATGCTGCGTAACATACGCATACGGGAGGACGCGCCTTTTGCAGAACTCGACGCGCCTGGAAGTGGAATTAAAGACGGGCTGGCGGCTTTTTAAGGGAGATCATCAGGACGGCGCGGATGTCGCCCTCGACGACTCTGACTGGGAAATCGTTGACGTGCCTCACGACGCGGCTATCGGTGGCGCGTTTGACCGGGCGGCCGATTTGCAGCGGACGCGGGTACTGGAAGACGGAGAGCGAAAAGAGCGGGACCACACCGGGAGAACCGGCGGATTGCCGCATGTCGGGCAGGCATGGTATCGACGGGTGGTGCATGCCCCGAGCGGCGCCGCCATAGGCAGCCGCGTCCTGATCGAGTTCGATGGCGTCATGAGCCACAGCGCCGTCTACATGAACGGGGTGCACGTAGGCGGGAGGCCTTACGGTTACATTTCGTTTGTCTGCGATGTGACGGACGCCTTCCGGTTTGGCGCAAAGAACGTGCTCGCCGTGCGGGTTGATAACAAACCGCACGCTTCCCGTTGGTATCCCGGCCTTGGCATTTACCGTAACGTGCGACTGATCGTGAAGGCGCCTGTGCACATCGCGCATTGGGGAACGACGATTACGACCCCCGAGGTGAGCGAGCGCCGGTCGACAGTCCGAATCAAAGTCGCCGTCACCAACACGTCGCACGATGCACGGGACGTCGAGCTCGCCATCGACATCCTCGACCTGTCCGGACAGAGCGTAGCAAGAGCGAGCAAACGGGCGCCGGTGGCGTCACAGGGCGAACATGTCTTTGATCTGTCCCTGCCGCTCTCCCAAGCGAAGCTTTGGAGCGTCGAGTCGCCGCACCTCTACACCGCCGTGCAGAGGGTCCTGGTCGACGAGCGCGTCGTAGACCAGGTCGAGACGCGTTTTGGCATCCGCGACATCGCATTTGACCCCGACAACGGTTTTCGCATAAACGGCCGGCGAGTGCAGTTTAAGGGAGTCTGCCTCCACCACGATCTTGGGTCGCTCGGGGCGGCCGTCAATGTGCGGGCGACCGAGCGACGCCTCGAGCTGTTAAAGGAAATGGGCTGCAACGCAATCCGGACCAGCCACAATCCGCCGGATCCGGGCCTTCTAGACCTGTGCGACTCGATGGGCTTTCTCGTAATCGACGAGGCCTTTGACGAGTGGCGGGACGGGAAAGTGCCCAACGGTTACAGCACGATCTTCGACGAATGGGCCGAGACGGACCTGAGGGACATGATCCGCCGAGACCGCAACCACCCCTCCGTGGTGATGTGGAGCATCGGCAATGAGATTCGAGAGCAGCGGCGGGAGAACGGCAAGGAGGTTGCCCAGTTCCTAACGTCGATCTGTCACGACGAGGATCCGACGCGGCCCGTCACGGCGGGATTCAATGCCGCCGAAGCAGCGATCGCAAACGGGCTCGCAGACGTCGTGGACATCGTCGGCTGGAACTACGAACACGACCGCTACCACCAGCATCGGTCAAATCACCCAAATTGGGTCGTCTACGGCAGTGAGACGGAGTCGTGCGTCAGCTCGCGCGGCGAGTACTACCTGCCGGTGCGACATAGCCAAAGTGTCCGCCGACCCAGCCTCCACTGCAACGCGTACGATACGGAAGCCACACGCTGGGGCTGCCCCGCCGAGGTGGAGCTCGCCGCGCAAGAGGCCAATCCCTTTCTTTTGGGACAGTTTACGTGGACAGGCTTTGACTACCTCGGCGAACCTACCCCCTACTACGTCGAGTGGCCGAGCCGCAGCTCGTACTTTGGCATCTTAGACCTCTGCGGATTTCCCAAAGACCGCTACTTTCTTTATAGGAGCGTGTGGAGCGACGAGCCGACGCTCCACCTTTTCCCCCATTGGAACTGGGAGGGACACGAAGGCCGTGTGATCCCGGTCCACTGCTTCACAAGTTTCGATGCCGCAGAGCTCTTTTTGAACGGTCGATCTCTCGGCGTGCGAAGGAAAGCACGAACTAGATTGGAGTCCCAAGATCCCGCTGGCGACGGCGAACATCTCGGTTGGCCCTTCACACGCTTTCGCCTGATGTGGGATGTGCCTTACGAGCCGGGGATTCTCACCGTGGTGGCGCACGACGACAAAGGGCGCCCTGTTATGGAAAAGAGCGTCATCACCGCGGGACAGCCCGCCAAAATCGAGCTTGTGCCCGATCGGAGCAGCATCAAGGCGGACGGCGAAGACCTCTCCTTCGTAACCGTGAAAATCACCGACAAAGCCGGAAACGTGTGCCCCCGGGCCGAAAACAGAGTTGCGTTTCAGATCGAAGGGCCAGGCACATTGGCGGCCGTCGACAATGGCGATCCGACCAGCCTCGAGCCTTTTGTCGGGACGAACCGGCGGGCGTTTCACGGCCTATGCCTCGCCACGGTGCGATCGCGGCGCGATGAGGTCGGGCGGATTCGGCTTTCGGCTGCGGCAGAGGGTCTGGAAGGGGCAACCGTGGAGATCGAGACGGCAAGATATCAAGCTTTAAGAACCAGCACCTGAAAAAGAATGGGCCCGGCTCCTCTACGCATTGCTCCTGGAGGAACCGGGCTCATCGCATAGCCTTTATAAGGCGCACCGCTTACTAGCGGTTTTGGTTCCACTCCGCGAGCTTGGCGTTCAAAAGCGCGTCAAACGCCTCCAATGTGCTCTCAATCGGCCTTTCGCCCGCGAGCATGGATTCGATGAACTCGGATCGAAATGCTCGGATCTCAAGTTGCACGTCGGCCACTGACTCCTCCAGCGACGTACGCGAGTGGGCCAGGGCTCCGCTCACCGCAGTGACGATCTCCTCGGCGCTCATTCCCGAGCTGGCTGCCACGCCATCGACGTACGCGTCCACGGACGAGATGCGTGCCGGAATCTTCCCGGTTAAGGTGGCCCAAAGGGATTGTGCCTCATCGCTCGTAGCGAACTTGACAAATTCCCAGGCCGCATCGGGGTGCTCAGTCGTGGACGAGATGTAGAGGGGATCCGTCCAGCGAGTGTTCTCTCGACTTGCGGCGAGCGGAACAGGCGCCATTCCCCAGTTGAAACCCATGCCCCCGGAGCGCTCCGCCTCGAAGTAGTTGTTCATCTTCCAGGCGCCGATCCAGTCCATGGCGATGGCGCCGGTCATGAAGTCGTCGGCAACGAGCCCTTTCGGCTGACCGGCGGCCGCGAACTGAGCGTAGTAGTCGCGAACCGCCGTGTACGCTTCGATATTCTCCGGCCGGTAAAACGTGGATCGCTCGGCCCGCCCCGTCCTGTAGGCCTCGTCATCAAACCAGTCGCCCCCAAACATCCACACCACATCGGGCAACTGCGACTCCGTCGCCTGCGTTAACGCCAACTGTGCGGCCGAGCCGTCCGGGTTGTACCTGACGAGTTTGCGGCTGTACTCCACCAATTGGTCCCAAGTCCAAGAGAGATCCTCCCAACTGACCGGCAGAAAAGGAAGACCGCTCGTTTGAAACATGTCCTTGTTGTAGAAGACAAACTGCGGCGTGACCGTCAAGGGGACGCCGTGAATCCTCCCCTGGCGGGTGAATGATTCCCAAACTCCCGGAAAGAACGTGTCCATCTGGAGTTGCTCCCGGTCCCGCTCAACATAAGGCGTCAGATCCAGCGTCCAGCCGTTGAGAATGAAGCCCAGTTTGTCGGTGGATCCAAAGAAGACGTCGGGCGCGGTATCCGATGCACGCAAGAGCGCCAATTTCTCGGCGTACCTCGCCCCGCCCCCTGTACCGCTAGGCAGCGACTGTACCTCGATATCAGGGTGCTGCGCGTTGAATCGCTCGATGACCGCATTGGCCCACTCAACTTCGGTGGTGTTGCTCCTGTGATAATAGGTGATCACGACCTTTGCCGACGCCGGCCCCACTCCGAAAATAAGAGCCAGTACGGGAATCATGGCCAACACTCGTATGGAAACTCTATGCATCACGTGCGAGTGCCTCTCCAAATCTGCCACCCTCTCCTCTGTTCTCCAAAGGTTGATTTGCGTTTTCAGCATCCGCAATTACGCCCAGGATACATCGTCATATTCGGTGCGCCTTACCTACCCCATCGACCCGCCTTCGAAGCCCAATCGTAAACGCTTACGGAATCGACCTCCCCCCCTCAAAATTCGCGAACATTGACCGAATAGCACGTTGCATCCTCGGTCGCTACGCCGTATCGTAAGCGCTTACGA
>CAYRIY010000066.1:18387-20799 GCA_964424335.1 uncultured Clostridia bacterium | reverse complement strand
CAATCCTGAACTCCACTTTTACAACAAGATGGTCTTTGCTAGTCACGGGTTTGAGGATCCATTGGCCTATGCGGCTCGGGGCGAGTGGACATGGGACCGCGTCGAAGAGATCGGCCGAACCATCACGCGGGATGTAGACGGAGACGGCGAACCGGACATCTTTGCGCTCGCCTCCGGCGGCTGGAGCGTCATGTGGTTTGAAGTGCTCCAACAATACGGCGGCGACGTCATCCGAAACAATCGCCTCGTGCTCGATGAGCCAAACGCACAAGCCGCGCTCGAGTTTCTGGCGGATTCGAATTTCCAAAACGGCGGTTGGTGGTACACCGGACCCGAGGCGTCAGACAAGTTCTTTGTTCGCAACGAAGCGGCTCTAAGACCCCTCGGCTACTGGATCTTGAACACATACTCTCCTGCAGAGCATCCATACGATCTCGCCCCTAAGCCCATCGTCTCGGCGCATCGGGTACCGGAAGGGTCGGGGACCGGATCGCAGGCTGCCATCCTCGGCACCCACGGCTTTGTAGTCTCCCGCCAGACCGAGCATCCCGCGGAGGCATACGAACTCGCCAAGTTCCTTGCGACGGTCCATCAAAAGGACGTTGCAGCGCACCTCGTGCCGGTGACACGCGATGCCATCTTGAGCGATACCTTCATTCAGCGGCATCCCGAGATCAACGTGGAGGTGCTCCTTAGCACTTCCAACGCAGCCGCTCCCAAGCCTCATTCATACACGATGGCGCCGCTTGAAGTGCGTCAAATGATCGAACAGGCCGTCGCCCAAATCATCACCGGCGAAAAGGTGGCATCCGCGGCGATCGCGGAGATCACGGACGCCGTGAACGCTATCTTGAGCAGCCGCTGATCGAGCGCCCATATCGTTGAAGCACAAACGAGCAGCAAACGCGTGCGAGGTCCATCAACGAACCGACCTTGCACGCGTTTTTCCTCAATTCGTCAGCTTTATCCGCGATCATACACGGGCAAATCTAACGTCGAGGTGGGGACAAGTGGCGTTAGATAGGAAAGCTCGTCGCATTACGATGATCGTTGCAGTCGTCTTGCTCGCCGGGGCGCTCGCGCTGTTCCTCGACCAGCGCGGCCTGGAGCGAGGGAGCCCACAAGGCCCGTCCGGCACCCGCATCGACCAACGCATGCCGGGCAATTCCGCCACGCGTGATGCGGCCGACCTCTCCGAAGTGCGGGGCGCGGTCGACGAGCTCGACCGAACGCTTTCAAAGGACCCGCTCCAAGAGACCGATTGGCAAGAGGCCGAGCGAGAGGTTCAAGAAATCATGCAACGCTGGGTCTCATTTAAGACGCCCATGCGGGCCAATGCCGGGGACCAAATGTGGACGACCTCCGATGTGAATCAATTTGACCGGGCAATTAGCAGCACGCGCACACAGATTCAAGACCGGGATGCGTCCCAAGCAAGAGAGAACGTCGATCTGATGCGCGGCCTGATCGAAAAGTACGATGACACCCGTCGAGGCAGGCTTCAAACTGGAGAAGACGACTAAAGGAGGCAGCGTAATTGGCGATCCGCTCGCGGGACAAAAAGAAAGACGACAAGGCCCGGACCAGCGGCTTGGAGCACCAGATGCATGCCCAAACCGGCGAGATGTTGAACGCCTTAGACAACCCGGACGATGGCGAGATCTTTGATACGGGCGACGCGTCCGATTTTGCCGGAGAAAACGACCGGAAAAAGCGAAAGGCGCCACACAGGTAACGCAACGCCATATGCTGCTTCATCACCGTTGCCTTCCTGTGGTAAAATGAGTGTAAGACATCTCCCGCAGCCGCACGCTGCGGGTTTTGCCGCGACGCAAGTCCCACAAGGAGCGCCGGTTGATGACGGACCAACACCAAGTCGATCTCTCCTTTATGCAGGAGGCGCTCGAACAGGGTCGAAAGGCCTACGCAATCGGCGAAATCCCGATCGGATCGGTGGTCGTCTACGAAGGGCGCGTGGTCGGCAGGGGCCACAATCTCCGAGAGCGCGACAACGATCCCGTCGCCCACGCAGAGGTCGTCGCGATCCGCGAAGCGGCTCAAACACTGGGCTCGTGGCGATTGACAGGTTGCACCCTCTATGTTACAATTGAGCCCTGCCCGATGTGTGCCGGAGCCCTTGTCATGGCTCGGATCGATCGCCTGGTCTACGGTGCGGCTGATCCAAAGGCGGGCGCAGTTGATTCGCTCTTTGACTTGGTCCGGGACCCGAGGCTTAACCACCGAGTTGACGTGACTGCAGGGGTGCTGCGGGAGGATTGCGCCGACCTCATGCAGGCTTTTTTTCGTCAACTTCGCATACGGAAGGGTGTCTGAGCGGCCGAAAGAGGCGGTCTCGAAAACCGTTAGGCGTCGCAAGGCGCCTCGAGGGTTCAAATCCCTCCCCTTCCGCCA
>CAYRIY010000066.1:0-18287 GCA_964424335.1 uncultured Clostridia bacterium | reverse complement strand
AAACCGTTAGGCGTCGCAAGGCGCCTCGAGGGTTCAAATCCCTCCCCTTCCGCCATGGAGGAGTCGCGTAGTTGGCCTAGCGCACACGACTGGAAATCGTGCCACCTTAACGGGTGACGAGGGTTCGAATCCCTCCTCCTCCGCCAGACCATTAAGCACAAACGATCAAGACCAGCCCACGTTGGCTGGTCTTGATCGTTTTCTTGTACGTTACCCCTCTCGCCGGACCATGATCCGTGCGTCCAAAACGATGGCGCCTTTTCCTTCTTCGAGCACCTTGACCGGGTTGAAGTCGAGGTCTACGATCTCTGGCACCTCGTCAACGAGGCGCGACACGCGCAGCAGGATGTCTTGGACTGCTTCCTTGTCCGACTTCGGCGCCCCGCGATACCCGTCGAGCAGCTTGTACCCACGAATCCCGCGGATCATCTCATCGGCATCTTGATCCGTAAGCGGCGTGATGCGGAAGACGACGTCGCCAAGGAGCTCGACCGTCACCCCGCCAAGTCCAAATGCTACGAGAGGACCAAAGCTCGGGTCTTGGGTCACGCCGACCATCGCCTCGACGCCGCCCTTGATCATCGGTTGGACGACCACGCCGAGCATTTCGTCGAGCCGCCCCGCTGCCTCGAGCGTGCGGGCGATCTGACCAAAGGCCTCTTCGACCTCGCCTGGGGTCTCCAGGTTGAGTCGGACGCCGTTCCACTCCGTCTTGTGGACCAACGTCGCCGAAGCAAGCTTCACCGCCACGGGAAAGCCGACTTTTTGAGCTGCCTCGGCCGCCTCCGAAGCCGTCCGACAGAGAATGGACGGCGTCATCGGAATCCCGAAGGCCTCCAGCACTTCGTTTACTTCGTCTTGAAGCAGCCAACCCTCGCCTCTCTGTGACAAGGCCCTGTCGCACACACGTCGGGCTCTTTCGACATCGATCCCCGGAAGGGCGGGAATCACGCCATGCGGTCTGCGCAGCCACGTCCCGTACTCTGCGGCCCGGGCGAGCGCCCTGGCGGCCGACTCCGGAAACCGGTAGGACGGAATGGCTTCGCTTGGGTCCGCAAGGGGCGAGGTCATACCCCGATGGCCCATGAAACAGGCGAGCAGCGGCTTCTCCCGACCGGTCTTGGCGCTCTCTCGTCCGGCCTTGATGCTCGCGCTGACGGTCTCGGCGTCGACGGCGCCGGTCGGGATAAAGATCGTGATGACGGCGTCGACGTTTGGATCGTCGAGCAGGATCGGCAGAGCCCTCCGGTAGTCGTCGGCGCTCGCCGAAGCCACCATATCGACCGGGTTGGCAACGCTTGCCGTCGCGGGTAGGAACGCCCTCAGCGCTTGTTGCGACTCATCGCTCAGCGTCGGAAGCCTGAGGCCCTCCGCCTCGCACGTGTCTGCGCACAGGATACCGGGACCGCCTGCGTTGGTGAGAATGGCAACACGGTTGCCGGTCGGCACGGGCTGGTGCGCGAGGAGCGACGCGACGTCGAACATTTCCTCCATCGTGTCGACCCGAATCACGCCCGCCTGTCTAAAGAGGGCGTCCGCGCCGACATCGCTGCCTGCAAGTGCCGCCGTGTGTGAGCCTGCCGCACGCTGCCCGGCCGACGTGCGGCCGCTCTTTACTGCAAGGATCGGCTTTTTTCGTCCAACGCGCCGGGCGATGCGAGAGAACCGGCGGGGATTGCCGAAAGACTCGAGATAGAGCAAGATAAGTCCGGTGTCCGGATCGTCCTCCCAGTACTGGATGAGATCGTTGCTGGAAACGTCCGCTTTGTTGCCGATGCTCACGAACGACGAGAGCCCAAGGCCGATCTCCCGGGCGTACTCGATGATGGCAAGGCCAAGGGCGCCGCTTTGCGACGACATCGCCACGCGCCCTGGCGGCGGGGATGTCGGCGAAAAGGTGGCATTTAGCCGAACGCCGTCGCTCATGTTGAGGAGTCCGAGGCAGTTTGGGCCGACCATGCGCATGCCGTAGCCGCGCACTTTGCGCACCAGTCGGTCTTGGAGCTCCTTCCCCTCGGGACCCGTCTCGGCAAAGCCGGCGGTGAGGATGACGAGCGCTCGAACACCTTTTGCGGCACAGTCGTCGACGACGGAGAGCACCGCCGGCTGCGGCACCGCGATCACCGCGAGGTCGACGTCGTGGGGCACGTCCTTGACGGAAGGGTACGCCATGATCGAACCGACGACCGTCGCTTTGGGGTTGATCGGAAAGACCGGGCCTTGAAAGCCTGACGAGATAAGGTTGTGGAGCACGCGATAGCCGATGCTGCCCGGCTGGCGAGAAGCCCCGATCACCGCTACCGACCTCGGCCTAAAGAATGCCTCGAGCGAGGCCCGGGTCGCTTGGCGATCCCGCTCCTCGGAAAGCTCGACGCTCGCCTGGGTCGGCTCGATGTCAAGCGAGATCTGCACCTCGCCACCTTCGTAGCGGCGCGTCACCTCAAACCCGCTGTATTGAAAGACTTCAAGCATCTTTTGGTTGTCGGGCAACACAAACGCGTTCAAGCGGGAGATTCCTTGGTCTTCGGCCGCGAGCGCCAATCGTTCGAGGAGAAGGGTCCCGATTCCCTTTCCATGGTAGTCGTCGCGCACCAAAAAGCCCACTTCCGCCTCGCTCTTTCCCGACTGAGTGTAGCCGCCGATGCCGACGACCTCTTCGTTGTGATCGTCTCCTACCGTGACGACGAGCGTCGTTCCGATGGCGCCGTCGTCCGACGACTGTGCGAGCAGCGACCGAGCGGCGTCCTGGTTGGCTTTGATTCCGCCGAAAAACCGAAAGTATAAGGATTCGGGGGACGCGCGTTCTACAAGGCGCTGCAAGGACTCGAGGTCGCCCTCGTGAGCCCTTCTAAGAAATGCGGACCTGCCGTCCCTTAGGAGCACCTGGCCGTTCAAAGGGGGATGTTGAGGGATCGGTGGGGGAAATACCTGTGGTCGGTTCATTTGGAGATCCTCCTCCTCTTTTCGACACTCCTTGTCGACTCCACTATAACCACAAGCCGATCGATCGGATAAGGTGCGAATGCCACCAACTTCCAGGTACATTTCAACCTGGAATCACGCCACACCTTGAACGATCGACCGAGCCCCCTCCACGATCATGGTGATGTCATTGCTGATTGTGACCAAACGAATGCCCTTTGCCATCCAAGCCTTGGCCGCCTCGACGTCGAAGAGGTGGACGCCCGCGGCGATTCCCCGTGCGCGGCACACCTCGATCACGCGCTCAAATACCTCGACCATGCGGGGGTGATCGAGCCGCCCCGGCACCCCAAGTGAGCTCGCAAGGTCGTTGGGTCCGATGAAAAGCGCGTCCACTCCGGCGACGGAAGCGATCGCATCGAGCCGGTCGACCGCCTCGGACGTCTCGATCTGCACAATGACCATCGTGCTCACGTTGAGCCTGGCCATCCATTCGGCGGCGTCGCCCTTGCGGTAGTTTGAATGCGTCCGTCCCAAGGCGACACCCCGCTCCCCGACGGGCGAGTACTTGGCGTAGCGCACGACTTCTACCACCTCGTCCTCGTGCCGCACTTGGGGAACGAGGAGCCCTTGCGCGCCAAGGTCGAGCGTCCTGCTCACCGCCTCCTTGCGGATTTCAGGAATGCGAACGATCGGCGTGATCCCGGCTAAGCGAGAAGCCGCGGCGAGATCGGCGATGCTTTCGGGCGAAAAGACACCGTGCTCGGTGTCGAAGATCACAAACTGCATGCCACCTTGAGCCAACATGCGCGGCACCGCGATGGATCGAAGTTCGCACACCATGGTGCCGACCACCGATTCACCGCGCCCGAGCGCCGCCTTGGCATGGTTGGTCAAGTAGGTGTCGTCATTCGCCACCGGTGAGCCCCCCAGTCTGCGCTAAAATAGGACGGCCCTCAAAGAGCGATCCGACTGCATCGGGCTCGATGCGCAGCCCAAAATAAAACGGCCCAAACTCGCCGTAAATGGAGCTCGCTTCGTCATAGCGCATCTCTTGGACGATCTTTTTGATGGGCAACGGGTCCGCCGCAAAGAGTGTGACGCCCCATTCCCAGTCGTCAAACCCCATCGAACCCGAAATCATCTGCTGCACCTGCCCGCGGTAGGCCCGGCCGATGGCGCCGTGACCGTACATGAGGTCTCGACGTACGTCCAGTTCGAGCGTGTACCAGTTGTGTTGCTCGCCGCGCCGCTTGTTCATCGGGTAAAAGGAGACGTAGCGCACGTTGGGAATCGCAGGTTTGAGCCGCCGCTCGATGAACGCCTGTCGCTTTGGATCGGGCTCGCCGGACGAAGGTTCCGTCGTGTACTGGCCAAGCTCCGCAACAGAGACAAACGAGTATTTCCTCCTCGTGACGGCGCCTAGGCCGGTGCTCGATAGGCCGGCATCGAGCGCGAGCAGCGCGTCCATGGTCGGCCTTAGGTGCAAGAGCATGAGGTCTCCCTTGTGCCCCATCAAGGCGTACACCGCCGAGCTCCCTTCCTTGTCGTCGCGGACCGCGACCGCATCGGCCAAATACTCGCTCACGCGACTTAGGAGTTCGGACTTTTTGTCCGGAGCAAGGCTCCCCCACGCGCTCCAGTCGACTTCGCGCACGTCGTGCAGCGCATACCAACCTTCAAGCGTCCTTGCAGGTTGAACCATTTACACGTCACCTCTGATTGATGATGCTCAAATTCAAATGCCGCGGCCCTGGCGCGGAGCCGTCCCAGAGATTGTAAACCGGAGGAGCGTTTGCGCGTTCATTTCGGATGGGTCGATCACAAACCAAACGCGATCACGATTGGAAAAGCGGGATGACGTACCTTGCCAGGAAATACAGGACGGCCAAAACGATGATCACGATGGCGCTCCACTTGATGGCAGAGTTCCCCACCACCTCCGTCTGCTCCTTCGTCTTCTGGTCTTGATCGTCGAGGCTCACCTTGTTCACGCCCCTTTCGCTGCCCTTGCGCCAATTCTGGGCGCAAGTGACGAGTTTCGTGACGGTTTTGCCGATAGTATCGCCGATGGGCGCCCTCGATATTTGCCTCCCATTCAGCCTGATACCTGACCCTTTCTCCGCTTCAGAAAGAAGTTAATCGGTAATTTTCCCCGCGAGGGGTTGGTTCACGATTGCCGGATCTGGTAAAATAGACAAGGAGCTTTGGACCGCAATATGGAAACCTTAGATCCGGATGTCTAACAAGCGGAGGGATAAACGTGGCGTTTGTCATTACGGAGCCTTGCATTGGCACCAAGGATGCCTCGTGCGTCGAGGTTTGCCCGGTAGAGTGCATTCACCCCATGCCCGATGAGGACGGGTTCGAAGAGTCCGACCAGCTCTTCATCGACCCGGACGAGTGCATCGACTGCGGCGCATGCGAGCCGGAGTGCCCAGTCGAGGCGATTTTCCCCGAGGACGAAGTGCCCGAGAAGTGGCAGTCCTACATACAGAAAAACGCGGACCACTACAAGTAGGTCGGCGTTCTCTCCAATTTCGAGCGCGAGTAAGCGGACAACGACGTTGTCCGCTTTTTGCTTTGTACGGATGGAATTGAAAGCGGGCGCAATCCCAAAGCGAAAGCGCCCGCAAAACGCCAAGTGACTAGGAGACGCCCTTGAGGAAGTAGACGGTGTCGAGTCTGAGACGCTCTCCAGCGTCTGCGATCTCTTTGCGGCCCACGCGCTCGATTGCCGATATCGCCTCTTCGATCGTCCCGGCGCACCCTTCAGCAGTTCCGCGGGCATGATGAAGGATCCGGTCGCCAGGACTGTCGAGGACCAATCGGTATTGAGTGATGAGCGCCCGCCGAGTCGCTTCGAGCTCCTCGTCCGTGTACTCGCCCTTGATCGTATCGTCGATCTGCCGCTTCATGATGTCGAGCGCCTCATCGTACTTGTTCACGTCGATTCCGGCCAAGGCCAAGATGACGCCTTTGTTGCTGTTCAGCGATGACGAGGCCGCGTATGCCAGGCTCGCCTTCTCACGCACGTTGACAAAGAGCTTTGAGTGGACGAATCCACCGAGGATCCCATTCAAAACGAGCAGGCCGTATACGTTTGGATGACAGCGGTCAATGTCCGACTTAAGGCCAAGGACAAGCCAGCCCTGGTTCATCTTTTCCTCTTCGGTGACCGCTTGAGGATCGCCCGATCCCCGATCCACGTTGGAAGGCGCGAGGGAAACCGGCTCGTTGCGATCCAGGCCGAACGACTGCTCGACCAGCTTCCGCACCGTCTCGACCTCTACGTCGCCGACGACGTAAATATCGATCGGACGGGACGCAAGGAGGTCTCGATGCCTCTGTTTGAGAAGCACAGGGTCGGCCGCATTGA
Organism: uncultured Clostridia bacterium; assembly: GCA_964424335.1. GTDB lineage: Bacteria > Bacillota > Limnochordia > DTU080 > RSA5 > CAYRIY01. The sequence goes on along the minus strand of CAYRIY010000066.1, from coordinate 11,986 downwards.
TCCCCTCTTCAGTCCCCAGCTCGTGTTCGGCGAAAGGTTCACCGGGAAACATCTCCGCGATGCACCGGTGGCGGGCGTAGGCAGCCTTGTTGTTCACCAAAGAGCGCAGTCGCCCGATTTGGAAGCGCTTCTCCTGCTCGACGTACTCCGAGACGAAGCCGTCAGCCTCCTCGGCCGGCTTGTACACAACCTCACTGAGGAGTTGGAAGCCTTTTTCAAAGATCGGCTCTCCGGCAAGACGATCGTTTAGGATATCGAGGGAGTACGAAAGGAGCTGCCGGTCGCCGACCTTGTGGACAGCGCCGGACAGTTCTGCGTCGTAGAGCGCTCCCGCCGCGCGCTCGAGCGCCAGCCCGGTAGGATGATTTACTGTGCCCCTCTTTTGAACGAAGGGCAAAAGACCGCCGAGCGAAGTTTTCGCGGGATCGAGTCGATCGTGGACGAAGACAGTCACCCGGGTCCTCTTGAACTTAGTCGTCGGTCCGATTAAGAGCCGCATTCCCTTGGCGAGCTCGTATTCTTGAAAGGCGCTGGTCTCTACCTTTTCCTGCACAAGCATCCCCTCCTTCCTGGCTCCCGACGCCTCGCAAACACGTTACAACCGAGACCGTCACGGATCCAGTTCACGTGCAAAATCACAAGTCTTCGATCGGTTAGAGCGGCTCGACTACGGAGAAGGAGCGGCTTTGATCGTTGACAAAGCCTTGCAAAAAGCGTGTGCCCTCTTCAACGTCGACTGAGTCCAGCAATTCCCTGCGGTCCAAAACGTCGATGCCCTTGAACCGATACGCCGTGTAAAGGTGTACGAGCCACTCCGGATCGTCGAGGGCGCTGGCCATCCCGCCGATTTCACGCCGTCTGGCCTCCTCGAAGCGGTCGGGATCGACGCCCTTTTGGGAAGCGTCAACCAACGCCTCCGTGATGCGATCTCGAAACGCCTCCGGATCTTCGGTCTCAGCCCCGACGTAAAAGTGGGCCGCTTTTGGGTAAACGCTGAGCCCGTAGCCAAATCCGGCGGCGATGATGCCCGATTCATACAACGACCAGTACAGGCGAGTCTGCTTGCCGAGCACAGCATCGAGCGCCAGCTCAGCGGCGATTTGCCTCCTGTGGTACTCCTTGGCGTCCTCGCCTTCTTTGCGGTCGAGGCTGCCTTTGAATCCAAGCAAGACGCGGGGCCGTGAGACTTTCATCTTTTGGCGCACCTCTGCCTCGCCAACCGCCGCGGGCTCATCATCGATGATCCGCTGGATCGGACCTCTAAGGTCGTATGATCTCGCCGCTTGGTCTGCCCGCACGAGGTCCAGGACGCGATCGAACTCAACGTCCCCGGCAACGACGACGATCATGTTGCTTGGATGATAAAAGGTGTCGTGACAATGATAGAGCAGCTCTTTGGTGATCTTGCTGATCGACTCAATCGTCCCGCCGAGGCTGATTCTGGCAGGATGTCGTTGGTAGAGCGATTCGAGCAGGTTTCTGTACACCATATGGACCGGGGAATCGTTCATCATCTGGATCTCTTGACCGATGATCCCCTGTTCCTTTTCGACGTTCTCATCCGTGAAATACGGCCTCTGAACGTAATCCAAGAGCAAATCCAAGCCCTCGTCGAATCGGTCGACCAGCGAGCACAAGTAAACCGTGTAGTACTGCCCTGTATACGCGTTGGGGCTTGCTCCCATGCGCGAGTACTTCTCGAGCACGTTGATTCCGTCGGGCTCCTCGAACAACTTGTGCTCGAGAAAGTGGGCGATCCCGTCCGGAACGTGCGTCACTTCGCTGTCCCCGGGACGCACAAACTTGGAGTCCATGCCTCCATAGTGCGTCGAGTAGGTCATAAACTTTCGTTGATAGCCCGGTTTCTTGAGCAAGACGACCGATAGGCCCGACTCCAGAGTCGCCTCATGGACTTCTTGTCCGATCGCTTCAATCACTTTGGTCGTGGATTGCAACGCCGCTCACCTACTTTCTGATTCGTCGCCTTCGCCGCTTCATTTGAGCATTCCTCTAGCAGGCTCGCCGTTTATCGGCCGCGCCTTGCTGCACGCAACCGGGCGATCCTACTCACGATCAACTGAGCGACCGCCGCCTTGGACATGAGAGGCATCGCCTCACTGCGGCCGTCGGGGTAAAGGAGCGTCACTTGGTTGGTGTCCGTGCCAAACCCCGATCCCTCGTGACTCACGTCGTTAGCTACGATGAGGTCCGCTTTCTTCTCGTGAAGTTTCCGCTTGGCGTTTTCGAGAAGATCTTGAGTCTCCGCCGCGAAGATGACGAGGACTTGATCCTTTGACTTGTTTTCGCCAAGCGTGCCGGCGATGTCTTCCGTCCGCGTCAATTTGATCTCGAGGCTCTCCCGGGTTCCCTTTTTGATCTTGTGTGTCGCCGATTGCTCCGGCCGAAAATCGGCCACGGCAGCCGCCATGACGATGACGTCGCTGGTTTTGGCGCGACGTTCCACGGCATCGTGCATCTCGCTCGCGCTCTCAACCGAAACAAACTCGCATCCTCCCGGGGGCTCGAGTGACGTCGGGCCGGAGACGAGCGCCACGGCGGCGCCTGCTCCCATCGCCGCCCTTGCGATCGCGTACCCCATCTTGCCCGACGAGCGGTTGCCTATGTACCGGACCGGGTCGATCGCCTCCCGCGTCCCGCCTGCGGTGACGAGGACGCGCAAGCCCTCGAGGCTCTCGTGCGAAAGGTCCAGGTCGTCCGACTCAAGCTGGCTGCGAGCGATGAGGCACTCTGCCGCTCCAAAGATGTCTTCGGGCTCGGCCAAACGGCTCGGCCCCGTATTGAGCCGCGCGAGGGGGCCCTCCACCGGTCCGACAAACGAGATGCCCCGCGATTTGAGCAGGCGTACGTTGTCTTGCGTCGCAGGATTGAGCCACATGTCGACATCCATGGCCGGGGCGACGAGCACCGGGCAGCGCACCGAAAGAAGCGTCGTCGTAAGCGCATTGTCCGCGATTCCATGCGCTAACTTGGCGAGCGTGTTCGCCGTCGCCGGCGCCACCACGGCAAGATCGGCGGTCTCCGCAGGCTCAAGGTGCGGCATGCGGCGCTCTTCCGCAGATAGACCCTCGGGGATGTCAAAGAGATCCGTGATTACGGGCCGGCTCGAAAGCCCCCGAAACGTCGCGGCGCCGACAAATCGCGTGGCATTTCGGGTCATGACGACGCTGACGTCGGCCCCCGCCTTGGTGAACAGCCTCAGCGTTTCTACTGCTTTGTATGCAGATATTCCACCACATACCCCAAGGAGGATTCGCCGCCCGGCAAGGAGTCCCATCACGCCTCACTCTTTTCCGTGTATAAGTTACGTATCAACTCTGTGGATCATCCGTCCGCCCATTTTGCGCGAGCAGACATTGGCAAACGAGCGCGCGCGTATATACGCCGAGAATGCTCCGATGCCCTCTATAAGCGGAGTTATGACGCCTCTACCTCAATTGGGCTCACCTAGCAGGAGCGGCGGGGGGGACCAGCGAAACCAAACGATACTTTGTACTTGATTTGTCCACATTTTGTCCACAATCTGTGGATAACTTTTGAACGGGCGTGAGCGCGGGTGCAGATTGAAATACGTGGAGCGGAACGACTCAGTTTCCGCGAGCGACAAGTGGTCGCATTGCGGGAGTCGGGTTACAGCAACCCGCAGGTCGCCAAGCGATTAGGCGTCTCGGCAGGCACCGTCGCCACGCTGTTTAACCGGGCCAAGCGCAAAGGGTATCAAGTGGTAATCGTGCTCGACGGAGATCCCCTCGCGCTCTTTGAGCCCGAAGGGGATGACTCCGCCGATATCGATGAGGGTTTGGAAGACGAGGAGAACGAGAGCGGGGATTAAGCCGTAAGGACGATGTCGCCTAAGAGCGGCCGAACCGGCTGATCAAGGCCGCCATGAGGGCAATCGTCTCCTCAAAGTCGCAGAGACGGATGTTTTCGTCGGGAGCGTGCGGCCGGGAGTCCCAATAGGCCGTTCCCACGCTTACGATCGGCACGCCCAACGTGTGTCCCACCGGGTACATCGGTCCGGATCCAAAGTGGTTTGGGTAAAGACATACGCTCCGCCCGGTCACCTCCTCGGCGACGCTGCGGACGGTCTCGACGAACGGATCGTGCAAGTCAGTGCGGTAAGGATGCTCGCCCGCGAGCACCGTCACCTCGACGTCCCCGTACCCCTCCATGGCAAGGTGGCGCCTTAGCCGCTCCACCACCCGCTCAGGCGACTGATTGGGCACGAGCCGAAAGTCAACCTTGGCCACGGCCTCTCTGGGGAGCACGGTCTTGGCTCCACTTCCGGTGTAACCGCTCTCAATGCCGCAGATGCTGCACGACGGCTCGAGCAAGAGCGCAGCGAGGGCCGCGGCCCCTTCCCTGCCCCGCGTAAAGCGCGAGACGCCGAACGAGTCGCGGTATGCCTCGCTTTCAAAGGGAATCTGCTCGACCGCACGGCGGATGTCTGCAGAAGGCGGCGTCACCTGGTCATAAAATCCAGGGATCTCGATCTCACCGTATGAATTTCGCAGCGTAGCAAGGGCCCGGACCAAGCGATTGGACGCAGCGTCGACGATGGCGCCGAAGCTCGAGTGCAGATCGACGTCGGCTGTGCGCACGGACAGTTCCACGTACGCAATTCCTTTTAGACCTAGAAAGAGGTGGATCCGCTCGGATGGGTCGCGGGAGCCCGTCTCCCACACGCATGCGTCGGCGGCGAGTTTGTCTTTGTACGTCTCCACGATTCGCTCGAAGTTAGGACTGCCGACCTCTTCTTCCCCTTCGATCAAAAACTTGACCGTACACGGAAGGTCGCCTTGGCGGCGCAGGAGGTCGACGGCGGCCAGCCTCGAGACCAGATCGCCCTTATTGTCGGAGGCGCCCCGGGCGTAGAACTTGCCGTCTCGGATCTCGGGGACAAAGGGGGCGCTTGACCATTCGTCGATCGGGTCCGCCGGTTGAACGTCGTAATGGTCGTAAAAGAGAAGCGTCTTGCCGCCGGGCATCTTGCGATCCGGTGAGAACGTCGCCAAGACTGCAGGATTGGCCCCTTCCAGTCGCAGAACCTCGACTTCGCCTCCCAGTGACTTGATCTCGTTGGAAAGGAATTCGACCGCGTCATCGATCCCTTCGCCGGTCGCGCTGACGCTCGCGATCGTGCAGTATCGGCGAAGCCACTCTACGTAGGTATCAAGGCGCTCACTGGCCCGCTCGTTCCATTCCGTGCGCATAGCGATAATCTGCCCCTCCGCTCTCGAAGTGGGTGCTTCTTTGGTTAGAAAAGGCCTTTCAACACCGAAGTTGCCTTTCCTTTCCATGACTTTCTGAACAAAAAGCGCGAGGGGGTGGGAACGCTGGCCGCGCGAAAACTGGAGGTCGGTCGCTGATCGCTCGCGTCGCGAACGATCAGCGACGAATGGGCGTGATTGTAAGCCTTTAGTGGGACTGCATCTGATCCAGAGTGCGCCGGTGCGCGTCGATCAGGGCTTGCAACTGCTCTTTGGGCGCCGTCTCCGTCTTGTAGATCCCCATTTGGTGCATGAGGTTGAAGACGGCCGCCTGCTGCTCACATCGATCGTACATGATATCTTGCAAGATCTCGCGCACGTTGTCGCTGTCGCACTCGAACGCCGCCTCTTGGTAACGCTCCGCTGCGTGCTTCAGCGATTCGAGGCAGTCGGTCAAAATTGACTTCTCTTGCATCCGCAAAATCCATCTTCCTCCTACCTACGCCGCCAAGTGAGTGGCGGGTTATCTTTTCGCGTGTTCAGACCGAAGGTTTGCTTTCCAGCGCATCGATCAGCGCGCTAAAATGCTCCCGGCTGCGGTCGGCGAGTTGCTCACACAGCTTTTGCGTCGCACTTTCGCTCGCTTCGGCGGCGTAATGCGCGAACTTCTCTGCGAGAGCCTCTTCAAAGTGGAGCAATTCCTCGACGACCCCAAGCTCTTTGCGGGTGATTTCCGACACCTAGGCCTCCCCCTTCGTCCCTCTTTCCTTAAGGCAAGCGTGCTTTGCAACCGACCAGCGTACAAGCACGCTTTATCGTGGGCCGAACTAGCTCGACCGACTCGTCGTTACAGTTCCCTTTCGCCCCGCCATTCATGTTTGTCAAGAGGAAGGACATCCACCTCGCCGCGTTGAAAACGCGAGATGTGCGCACGTACCATTTAGGCAACGCGCCTTGTCACCTAGCAAACCCGTCGCGTCTTTGAGGGAAATCGGCGACGGGTTTTTCAAATCAACCTGAGCCACAAGCGTACATACCATATTGTGTGCCTGGGTAGACCAATGGAAGCGAGACCACATAGGAGTTGTGACCCTTGGCCCGTGAAAGCGAGACCTTTGGAGAAGCAGTAAGGCAGGTCATCTCGTACCAAGACGACGTTTACGTCTGGGTCTATCTAGATCAGGCGGATCGCGTGATCCGATTCGAAGCATACGTAGTCGGGTATGACGAGTCCGGCGACCAGACGACGCTCGACTTCGTCATCGAAGAAGGCGTGCTCGACAACATGCACGAAGTGCCCCTGTTTTGGGACCTGATGCAAAGCTTTCGCGCCGAGTCGAGCGTAGCGACGATGACACACGGCCCGTATACGTTCTCCGTCGAGGGGCGCCTCATCTCTCCCGCGCCCATGCGCGACTTTTACCGCTGGCTCGACCCGAGTGACCTCCAAATGGTGCACGCCTACTTTTCCGAGCGCGAGCGAGAGCTCAAAGCCGACCGGCGCGCCCGTTGGACTCGGGCGCTCAAAGCCCTTGGGTACGACGTGATTCCCTCGTTGTGATCCTCCAGACGTGGCAGGCGCCCCACACGAGCCACGCCCGCCATCCGCCTGCGCCGATGAGCTTGGTCGCCGCTCGACCGAGGCGCTCTCGCCTCACCTTGCCGTCCGAGAGATACAGCCCTAAAAGCCCCTCGATCACCGTGTGATGAAAATGGGTGTCGTTCAATCGATCAGCGTGGGCCCTGGCATTTTCGATCATCCACCGCATCCGTTCGAGCGCTTCGAGACGGTTTGCGTAATAGCTCACGAAGTTTAGATCGCCTTCGCGGCGATCTTCGTTTTGGTCGATGAAGTAGTCAAGGAGAATGTGAAGTCCGCATATCCACGGAAAGTAGGCCGCCATGAGCCGATCGGCATCTTCGATCGGACGCGCCCTCGCCGCTTCGGCTACCAATGCAAAAACGCCGAGGGTCGATCCGGCCGCGGCGGCAAACTCCCACCACCTAAGGTCGGGATATTCGTCTCGGTACAGGTCAAACCAGGCTGTGAGCTTGGGCGTTCGCTCGTCGACCTCGATGTGCTTGTAAACCTGAAGATCGATGTATAGACCGACCAGGCGGCGCACGCGCGCTGCCGCGCCCGCGTAGTGGGGGAATCGCTCCACCGTTTCCCGGCACTTCGAAACAAGATCGAGGAGGTAGCCACCGTCGTCGCCGCGTGGGTGGTACCGGTAGTAGTCGCCGTCGATGACCGAGCCGGGCGACACGGCGTCGATCATCGAGCGATGAAGGGAGCGAAAATCCAGCTCCGATCGTGACTCGGTGCGGTCACACAAATTGTCCAAGTAGTCGCTGATGGTCTGAAATGCGACGATGAAATCGATGAGGTCCTTTTGCCGGTGCGGCTCCCAAGTTGCAAAGACACTGCCCCCTTGGCAGTGAAAGCGCTTGGCGGCGAGGCTCGACTCGGCTTGGCGGCGCAGCTCGGGATCGGGAATCGCGGCGGCCCGCTTCACCCAATCATCCAACTCGGCTTCGGTGATCGGCAAAGCGCGCAAGATGTGACGGCGAGCAATCTGTAGCGGCTTGCTCGAAAGGCGTTGAAGGACGGGCAAGGATACGTTCACCTCGAGAAGAACACGCAGGCTGTCATCCTTCTCTGGCCCGCTCCGGTAGGGCCAGAGGCAAACATATCCTTACCATATCTTATGAACGCAACTCATCCAACCCCGCTGTGCTCATCTTTACTGCATCCGTGCAGCGATGCGCTCCAAGTCCGCTTCACGGACGGTGAGCTCGGATGTCGCGATCGGGTCGGCGGGAAAGCCGATCAGATTCGATTCAAAGGGCGGCTCGTCAGTTTGAACGATGAGCCCGGTCAGCAGCTCGTCATGGTCGATCAACGCCTTCAACGCCTGGGCGCGGTCCGCCGGGTCGTATCCTTCGATGTCGTCGACCGATGTGAGCGACTCTCGGTAAAAGTCGTACGTGTTCAGCTTGTTAAAGGTGACGCAAGGGCTGATGCAGTTGATCAGCGAAAAGCCCTTGTGCTGAATGCCCTTTTCGATGAGCGACGTGAGCTGTTTCACGTCCCCGGAAAAACCTTGCGCCACAAAAGTCGCCCCGGCTGCGACTGCAAGCTGCAGCGGCTTGACTGGGCGCTCCGCGTTGGCGACCGTTTGGGACTTGCTCTTAAACCCAAGATCGCTCGTGGGCGAAGTCTGCCCTTTGGTCAATCCGTATACGTGGTTGTCCATGACGATGTAGGTGATGTCAGGGTTGCGCCTGACCGTGTGCAAAAAGTGGCCCATGCCGATCGCGTACCCGTCGCCGTCGCCCCCGGCCGCAAGGACCGTGAGATCGCGGTTGGCGAGCTTGATGCCGAGCGCCGTAGGAAGCGCTCGACCGTGTACGACGTGAAAGTTGTAGCAGTTGATGTAGTTGCCGATCTTGCCCGAGCAGCCGATCCCTGCGACGAGCGCCACCTCATGCGGGTTTTTGCCCAGGTTGACGAGCGCCTTTTGCAGCGCCGCCAACACGCCGAAGTCTCCGCACCCCGCGCACCACCACGACTTGGCATCCGTCTTGAAGTCAGCCAACTTTGGCAACGCCAATCACCTCCGCCGCTTGATGCGCAATCTCTTCCGGCACGAACGGTCGGCCGTCGTACTTGCGAACCGCGTGCAACCGCCTTTCCGTCTCCTTTTCACCCATCGTCTGCGTCATAAAGGCGCGCATCAGGGTTTCCAGTTGACCCGTGGCGTTGTTTTCCACCACGACGACCGAGCGCGCCCGCGCCGCCGCGAGCGAAAGTTCCGCCGCCGGGAAGGGAGCAAGCACCCTCACGTGAGCGTGCCCACACGCGATGCCGGACGACTCGAGCCTGCGACGCGCCTCTTCGATGGCGCCCGTGGTTGAACCAAAACCTACGAGGAGGACTTCCGGATCTTCGCTTCCCGCATACCGGATGCCGCTTTGGGTAAAGCCGTTCACTTTTTTGAGCCGCTTTTCATGCATCGCCTTGCGGTTTTGAGGATTTTCGGAGACTTTGCCGAACTCATCGTGCTCGAGGCCTGTCGCCACGTACTGACCGCCCTTTTGGCCAGGGATCGTGCGCGGCGAGATTCCCGATTGCGTCACGCGATAGCGGGGAAACGGCTTGCCGCCGAGCGCCTCGAGCTCAGCCTCTGAGGCAAGTTCGCCGCGGTCAATGGTCACCTTGGAAAAGTCGATGCTGTCGACGGTCTGCTTGTTGAGGCTGAGCGAAAGGTCCATCATGACAAAGACGGGACACTGGTACCGATCCGCGAGGTTAAAGGCGAGGACGGTGTCCCAAAAGGCCTCTTCCGCGGTGCTCGGCGCGAGCACGATGCGGGGCGTCTCTCCGTGGCTCCCCCACATGACCGCCAAGACGTCGCTTTGCTCGTGTTTGGTCGGCATCCCGGTCGAGGGACCGCCTCTCTGGCAGTCGACGATGACGAGCGGGACCTCCGCTGTTTGGGCAAGGCCGAGGGCTTCTTGCATCAAAGAGAGGCCTGGGCCGGCCGTAGCGGTCATCGCTCGGGCGCCCGCAATTCCGGCGCCGATCGCGGTCGTAAGCGCAGAGATCTCGTCTTCCGATTGGACCACGACTCCGCCCACTTTCGGCAGTTCGCGCTGGAGCCACTCCATGATCTCCGACGCCGGCGTGATCGGATAGGCCGCCATGATGCGGCAACCCGCCGCCAGCGCTCCCATGGCGACGGCCTCGTTTCCAATCATCAGCATTCTCGATCGCCCGTCGCCGGGGGCCATCGCGAATCGGTTATCGAGCACATGCTCCGCCGCGAAGGCATAACCGCGGCTAAGCGCCGCCTGATTTGCTCGGACGACTGCATCGCCGTGGCGGCCGTAGGTGTGTTCCAAAACGTCCGCAAACGCCTCGAGCGGCAACCCGAGCAAATAAGCGCTAAGGCCGAGCGCCACGACGTTTTTGACCCGCGGATTGCCTACCTCCCGAGCGATTTCCGTCATCGGAGCAGCGATCAACCGACCGCGAAAGCCGCTCGGAGCGACCGGCTCAAAGCTCGAGTCCGCAATGAGAAAGCCTCCGTCAACAAGCTCGCAAGCATTGCGATCGATGGTCTCCTGATCGATCGCGACCAAAACGTGTAGGTCGCTCGACGTCGATGCCACCGGCGCCGTGCCGACCCTAATCTTGTAGTTGCTGTGCCCGCCTTGAATGCGCGAACTGAACTCTTTGTACCCATAAACGTAATAACCCAGGCGGTTGCACGCTCGCGCAAAGAGATCGCCCGACGAATCAATGCCTTGCCCTTGCTCTCCGCCGATCTTCCACGCCGCGCTCTGCAACATGGCCAAATCTCCCCTCGTAGCTGCCGCGTTCCTCAATTACAATATTACAGACGAAGCGGGTATAATACAAATGAATGAAAAGCATAAGTTTGATTCTTGGTCGGAATACGGACTGTGAAGCCGGCCGCGGAAGTCGCCGCTCATCGTCGTGCTGCAAGGACGTTCGGTCGGGCCGTCCTGGCTCTACCGAGCGTCCCAGCGACACGTGAATGAACAGAGCCTGGGAGAAGGAGGGATTGTGTGCTACTTCAACATCTCGAGACTTTTTGCCGTGTCGTTGAAGAGGGGAGTTTTACCAAAGCCGCCGACGGGCTGGGGTTTAGTCAGCCGACCGTCACCAAACAGGTCAAAAACCTGGAGGACGACCTCGGCGCCGAGCTTTTGGTGCGCGCCCAGCGCAGCCTCCGCCTCACCCCCGCAGGCGAGATCGTGTACGACTACGCCCGGCAGATCATCAACGCCGTGCGGGAGTGCCGCTCCGCGCTTGAAGGCATCAGCACTCCGGGTCAAGGCGACCTACGGATCGGCGCAGTCTTCACCATGGCGCTGTTTACCCTGCCGCCGGTCCTCGAGGAGTTTCGCCGGTCCCACCCCCGCGTCACCGTTCACGTCCGAACAGGCACCAACCAGGGCATTCTCGGGATGGTGCTCCACAATGAGGTCGACATAGGGCTCACCGCCTTTCCCCTCACGCATCCTCAGATTCGCACGACGCCGCTGTTTGAGGATCCCGTTCTCCTCGTGGCGAGCCCAAGATCGGAGTGGGCAAAAAAGCGAAGGCTCACGCCGCCGGAAATGTCCGAGATTCCAATGGTGAGCTACCAGAGGATGTCGCAGTTTCGCGGCTTCGTCGATGCAAACTTCGAGGTGGCGGGCATACGACCCAACGTGGTCATGGAGTTTGACACGCACGAAGTGGTGAAGACCATGGTTCAACTTGGCCTCGGAGTCGCCATGATCCCCCAGAGCGCTGTGCAAGAAGACCTCATGGAGGGAAGGCTCGTCACACTCGAGATCGCGGATTTTCCAAAATTGACGCGTGTGACTGCTATGCTGATGCGCGAGGGGCGCATGGAGACTTGGGCGATGATGGCTTTTGCGGAGTTGATTCGGAAGGTGAGTGGCCAATCCTAAACTCGAGGCTCATGTCCCCGCCCTGATTGTAATCGGCGGAAATGGGGAGAAGCTTCCCAAAAGATCGGGAAGCTTCTCGGTTTAAGTGTAAACGCCTTACACGTCCCGGGGCTGCAACTGCTGGGTTTGGCCAAACTGCTGCTGGCCAATCGCCTGCCGGAAGCTCTGCTGCACACCTTGAGTCGCCTGCCCAATGAGGGACTGCTCGGCCGCTGCGATCATCCGACGAACCATATGTCCTCCTACAGCGCCCCAGATGCGGGAAGGAA
>CAYRIY010000065.1:0-21450 GCA_964424335.1 uncultured Clostridia bacterium | reverse complement strand
CAAACCGGCCAAAGGTTGAAATGACGCCGCGCAGAATACTCACGACAAGTAGTATCTCTCGCGCCAACATGAGATAGAGGAGGGGTTGGAATGAAGCTCGGTAGAATGTTGATAACTGTGTTGCTTGTGGCGCTGTTGTCTTCGGTTGCAAGTGCGGTCACTCTGGTAGAGTACAGCGTTGACGGTGTGATCCATACGCCCCCGCCAGAATACGTGTCAGCGACAACGGTGGCGCCGGGACTTACCGCGTTGGATTTAACCCGTGGACCCGGAATCAGGGCGATGTCGCTGACCAACGGGTTTTCTGCAGATGGGTGGCACGTGTCGCGCACGCGCGACGATGCACTCACCGTCGGCGCATATTTCCAGCTCGGTTTTAAACTCGACGACGGCGTCAGCGCGTCGCTCTCTACACTCGATTTCGCGCTTCGCCGTTCTGCCACGCATGCTCCGATGAACATCGAGGTCCAAGTCAGCCTCGACGGTTTCAAGACCGAAGGCATGGTGGTCGCGACGTTGAATTACTTTGGTCGCACATCGGGAAGCGCGCCCGCCGTCGATCCGCTGGCGAACGATCCGTACTACTACATGAATCACGACTTGCCCGGGCGTCCGAACGCCGTAGACTCCGTGGGTGATCCGATCCCCACCATCGACTTGACTCAGGTCGCCGCTTTGCAGAACCTTCCCGGCGGAACCGAGGTAACGGTTCGCATCTATGCCTGGGGGAACGATCGGACCACGGAGACGAACACGCTGGCGCTCGGCCGCATGATCGGGCCGTCGATCGGCGGTACAGTCACCACGCTCCAGTGACCAAAGGAATCTAATTCGAGCATTGCCTGGCGGCCCACTCAAATGGTGGGCCGCCAGATGCGGTCCATCGCCGGATGACCCGAACGATCGAGCCTTCATCATCTGGAGGAAACCTCGTGACTACCTCAGCACAGCAGGTCAAGGACAACGAGTACACTATTTTAGTGCGATCCGGCTGGCAAACCGTAAACATCGGCGACATCGCCCACACCCCCGGGCTGCTGCGGATTATCGAGCGGTACTTGCCGGGCGCCGGAGTTGTGCTCTGGCCGAACCGATTGGACCGGGGTGTCGATCGCATGTTGCGCAAACGGTTTCCGCGGCTGCGCATCGTTCGCGATGCACCTAGCTGGCCAAACCCCGACCCTCGTGACGATGACCCTACGATCGATCAAGCGATACGCGAATCGGACGTTATGGTCAGCGGTTCCGGTGCGAGCCTCGGTTCAAAGCATGAACTGAAGCGCTGGTTCGCCGAGACGGGGCGTCCATACGGAGCGTTTGGCATTACGATTGGTAGTCCGATCGGCCTTGACGTGACCACCACGGAGCAGTTTTCCAAGAGCGATATCGAAATCGCGGACGCCGCGTCGTTCATCTTTACACGCGAGTCCAAGTCTTTGAATGCCGTTCGCCAACTGGGCCTTCGCTGTCCGCACGTCGAGTTCGTCCCGGATGCGACGTTTGCGCTGGATCTTAGGGATGATCCGGCGGCCGAACGACTCCTTGCGACGCACCAGCTTAATCCCGGCGAATTCCTGTGCGCAATACCCCGACTTCGATTCACCCCATACTGGGAGATTTATCCGACCAGGCAGATCGACCCCGCCGAGATAGCGACCAAGAAAGCCGTCAATGACGAATTCGCAGAGCAAGATCATGCGAAGCTGCGGGCGGTCATCGTCTCGTGGGTCAGACAAACCGGACTCAAGGTACTCCTCTGCCCGGAAATGACGTATCAGGTCGGTATCGCGAAATCGCTTGTTTACGATTTGCTGCCGGAGGATGTAAAGGCGAACGTCGTTCACCTGAATCGGTATTGGTTGACCGATGAAGCCGCATCCGTCTATCGACTGGCTCGGGCCGTCGTCAGCATGGAATGCCACTCTCCGATCATCGCCATAGCGAACGGGCGACCCGGCCTTTACCTTCGCCAACCCACCGATACGTGGAAGGGCCAGATGTACGCTGACATCGGACTCGGGGATTGGAAGTTTGACTTGGAAGCGGTTTCGGCTTCCGAAATCGTGGAGACAATCCTAAAAATCCACAACGAGTACGGGACGGCTCTGGAGCGTGTCGCCCAAGCAGGGGCGCTTGCCGAGCAGCGTTTCGAATACGCCGCAGGCGTCATTCAGGCCGTTGTGCTACGTTCACAGCCTACTCGGCGGTTTCGCCCTTGAGCGCAGCATTAATGAGTCGATGCACCTCGTAGTATAGGCGTGCACTCGGGGGCGGCACCCCTAATACGGCGTCGCTCATAGCGACAGAGCGAAGGATGGATTTGAATCGCCTCGACAACACGTGTATCGTTGAGCCGAGACTCGGTCCAGTCCTCGTTTGGGATACGACCGCCCGCCGCATAAATCCACGGTGCGATGCCAAACGGCCCGGCCCACGCTCCCGCGTGACCGTAAACATCGTTCGTCCCGTCGCCGTTTCGGTCGAATCAAACGGCATGTAGTATTGGGTGCCGTTGGCGCGCCAAGTCTGCATCAAGTTTGGATGCACGTCGTCCAAAAAACGCCCGAAGCTCCAGGCTGGAATCCCGCTCGATGAACTCGTCGAGCGGCTGAAAATCGACGAGCAACTCCTCCCAAATCGCAGGATCGCCGCGCAATCCTACGGAGAGGCTGACTTGTCGCCCAAGGTGGCCAGGATTTCGTCGAGCGCATGTTGCGTACGGGACAGTGATCATATCACCCATCGCCGGACAAATTGAAAGGAGCCTTGCCTCATTTACTGAACCGATTGGGAATGTAGAGAAAATACATTGAGGGGTGGGACCACATGAAGTTGAGTTTTGGACATCGGATGCGCGCCGGCCGGGTCTTGTCGGTGCTACTTGTTATCGTGACGCTGGCACTGCTTGGCGGACCCGGCGGCGGGGTCGGCTGGTCGTCGAGCCAGGAGACGGTTCGGATCGGCGTGGTGCTATCGCTTAGCGGAGATTTGGCCTCGTTTGGTGAACGATTGGTGCCCGTGGCACAAATGGCGATCGACCATGTAAACGAGCAGGGTGGCATCTTAGGTGGAAAGCGTCTGGAGTTGATCTTGGTCGACGACGAGACCAATCCACGCATCGCCGCGGCCCGTGCGGCTCAGCTTGCCGACGAAGAAAGCGTACATGCGCTTTTCACGCTCTCTTCGGCGTCGACGATTGCCGTGCTCGAAGAAGTGACCGCGCCAGCCGGGATTCCACATGTGACGGTTGGGTCTGCGATCAACATCCGGGATGTTGAGGACCACGGCAACCTCTTCAGGTTTGTAACGCCGGACGACGTCCAGGCACACGTGTTGAGCAAGCTTGTCGATCGCCTCGGGTACACCCGTGTCGCGATCGTTTTCGTCGATGACGTATACGGCCGAGGTTTTGCTGAGGTGTTTGCGAAAGGTTTCGCGGACGCTGGCGGCGTTGTGACGGCAAATTTGCCCTTTGAAAGTGGGGCGGCCTCGTACCGCTCTTTGGTGGAATCGGCGTCCCGTGAGGGGGCGGAGGCTCTGGTGGTCGTGGGATACCCCGAGAGTGGGGCGGCCATTGTGAACGAAGCGCTTGCCAGTGGCTCGTTTGAACGGTTTTTCTTTTCGGATGGCTTGCAGTCGAGCGCCTTTCTCGCAGACGTAACCGGGTCGATCGAAGGATCGTGGGGGACGGGGCCATCGACCGCACTTTGGCCGGCCTCAAGTTTGATCGACGCCCATTACGCGGCGCGTTACGGGGCGCCTCAAGGGTTTGCGCCGCTCTTTTACGAGACATACAACGCGCTTTTTGTGTTGGCCCTCGCGATCGAAACGGCGGGATCAGTTGACGGGAAGGCCATAACGGAAGCCATGCGAAGAGTGAGCGACGTAGGCGGTCTGCAGATCTCCCCGGGTGAGTGGCGTAAGGCGGTCGACGCAATCGCGGCTGGAACGCCGATCCGCTACCATGGCACGCCGTTTCCCCTCGGCTTTGACGCACAGGGCGACTTGGTCCTTGATAGCGTCGGTCTTTGGACGGTGTTCGAAGGCGAGATTCGGCTGATTGGCGAGGAGCGGCTCATGTTCGACTGACGGTGGAGGGAGGGGAGGGGGCTAGTCGCTCTCTCCCCCACCGACGAACTCCATTTCCCAACACAATCCAAACTTGTGAAACATATGGAAAAGCCTCAGCCACCTCCACGTGCGCCTGTTCGCGGAGTGTTCGCGAAGCCGCTGCCGTATGATGGTACAATTAATTCTAGATCGGCCGGGAGGTGCACGCGCACTGGTCAGCGTTCGACAGATTGCCAGAACATTGGGAATGTCGCCGTCCACTGTCTCCCAGGCACTAAACAACAAGGGCTTTCTCAGGCCCGAGACGCGGATGAAGGTGCGTGAGGCGGCAAGGCAAATGGGGTATTTCCTACCCGACGACCCGTTCGGCATCAACCCGATCATATCCGGACGGCCGATTCGAGCGTTGTTTGCGGGCGCCGATGACGTGCCCAGTCGGGTCGGGACGTTTGCCGCCAAGGTACTTGAAGGCGCGCTGCAAGTCTTAGAGCCTTACCACACCACCTTAGTTTGGGCAGGCGACAAAGACGTCGAGCAGTCCCTGCCAAACCTCATCGGCACCCTCGTTATCGGTGGATTGGTCAGTGACGAACTCGCCGCCAAACTCGAGTCGGCCGATACACCTGCCGTGATCGTCGGGTCTCACGTCGCCACGAGTCGCAAACTGGGCGCGGTCGAGGTGGACGCGCAACTCGGCGTTCGCATGGCCGTCGATCACCTCGTCAGCCTGGGTCATCGCAACATTGGCCTGCTTAACGGTTCCCCTAAGACGCGCACGAGCGACCAAAAACTTACAGGATTCGTACGAGCCTGCTACGACCATCGCCTCAATTGCGAAAACGTATGGCCAGTCGACTTTCCATGGGATATCGACTACTCCATTTCAGCGATACGCTTACTTTTTGCGCGCGCCCTTCGCGGCATCACGGCTCTTGTGTGCGCCTATGAGGCGCTTGCGGTTGCGGCTTTGAGGGTTTGCGAGGAAGTCGGCATTCGGGTGCCTGACGAGCTCAGTATCGTCGCCTATCATGATGAAGGCATGTCCGAATGTACCCGACCTCGCCTCACCTCGTTATCACTTCCCCTATTGCAGATGGGGCGCCTCGCCGCGACGCATTTGGTTGTAGCGTGCGAGAACAACGACCTGACCGGGGCTCGCATCGTGCTCTCGCCAAGCCTCACGATGCGAGAGTCGACGGGCCCGTGCCCCAGGGAGGCCTGACAAGCATTGGCCGCGCCTAAGGAGCAAGGCAAATCACCGATGCAATACCGTGTCACGGATGTTTTAGTCGTTGGTGGTGGAACGGCCGGTGTGACGGCTGCCCTCAGCGCCGCGCAGAGTGGCGCCAAGGTCACACTTGTGGAGCGCGACGGCGCGCTTGGGGGCGTCGCCACCCGGGCAGGCATTCACCTCTATTATTATGGTCACAACGCTGGATTACAGCGCGAACTCGATCACGAGACGGACGTGCTTGCCGGGGGGATCGGAGCGGCCAGCCAAGGTTTTCACCCCGATGCCAAGCGGCTGGTGACGACTGAATTGCTTGACCAGGCGGGCGTTGAGCTTATCTTTCACTCGCTTGCGGTCGACGTCGAAATGGATGACGCGCGGCAAAATGTCCTCGGGGTACTCTTTGAACAGCCGGGCGGCAGGCTGAAAGTTAGCGCTTCGGTGACGATCGACGCGACTGGCGACGGCGACGTTTGCGCTTTGGCGGGCGTCCCCTTTACACTTGGCCGTAGCTGGGACGGCGTGACCAACAATTACTCCCTCGTGGCACGGCATGTCTACAACGGCCGGATCGGTCCGATCAACACGGACGGCGGCTGGGTCGACAGCACGAGCGCAAGGGATGTATCGAGAGCGTACATCGAAGGGCGCCGGTTGCTTTTTGAGATACTCGGTGAGCGGCTACAGCACGATGCCTTTGTCGCGATCGCCCCTCACCTGGGCGTGAGGGAAGGGCGACAAGTCGAGGGCGAGTACGTGATTCAACTGGGCGACTTGATCCTAGACCGCCGCTTCGACGACGTCGTGATGCGGTGCGTATCCCACTACGACACCCACGCCTACGATTTTGCGAACGAAAGCCTTGCCGCACAAGTTTGGGTGTGCGTGATGGGCCTTTGGAAACAAAAAATCGGATGCGACGTGCCCTACCGCGCCTTTATTCCCAAGGGCGTCGATGGGCTCTTGATCGGCTGCCGCGCCATTTCGCAAACTCATGATGCGGCGGCTGCCCTACGCATGCAGCGGGATGTCCAACAGATGGGCGAAGTTGCGGGGACCGCTGCGGCGATGAGCTGCATCCTGGGGTGCGCTCCGAGGCAACTCGACGTTCGTGACCTGCAACAGCGGTTGATCGAGCAGGGCGTCCTCGAACCACAGGACCTTGCAAGGGAAAGCATGCCCTGGGTCCAGCCGAAACTCCCCGGCGTGCCGACGCCGATTTCACTCAACGACCTCTCCAACGAAGCTTACATCGAGGCGCTGATTGACGCCTTGGACACGGAAGACGGGGGTAAGGCGCTTTGGTGGCTCCTCCAAGGCGGCGAACGCGCCGTGGGTCCGCTCCTAACCCGATTGCACCGCGCCGCGGGCGAACAAGCTCGATCGATTGCACTCGCGCTCGCCCTGCTCGGACGTGCCGATGGCGCAAACCATCTCCTGCGATCGATCCAAGATCGGGAGAGCGAGACGCCTCCGGGCATTCGTGCGGCCCCGCGCTGGATCGCGTCCCTCATCGGTCTAAAGTCGCTTCGAGATCCCCGAGCGGTTGATTGCCTGCTCGAGCGACTGCCAAGTGAGCGCGACACAGATTCTCTCTTGCACATCTTGCATTACCTGATCGCGGTTGGGGATTTGATTCGAGCCGAATCGGATCGAAGTCGCCTCCACCGCGCGCTCCTTGCCGTCCTCGATTGGCCCGAGCGAGGAGAAGCGTATCAAGTTTGGGGCGGCGCGACGAGGTCGATGAAATGGAGCATCGACGTCGCTATCGCATGGCTTTTCGTTACTCTGGGAGATGGACGTGGCTACCGGATCTTGGAAGCATATACGAATGACGCTCGCGGCTACGTCCGTCGCGCAGCAGCGCGTGTGCGCGAGAACCTAGAGCGCGACATGCAGCCATCCAAAGGAAGGGCGAGCGGCTGAATTATGTTGTTTGACGGAAAGAGAGCCCAGATCCTTGATTCGGTCGACGTGATCGTGAGCGGAGGCGGGGTCGGTGGCGTGGCCTGCGCTGTCGCGCTGGCCGAATCCGGCCGCAAAGTCGCCGTGGTAGAGCGACGTGGAACGCTTGGCTGGGAGATCGGCCGAGCCCGGCGAGTCTTTCTCGATCTCGCTCGTGCGTCTGAAAGCTCCAAAGTCGTCTCCGAGATGCATCGGCGTCTCGTCGAGCAGGGTGCGTACAAAAAAGGCGTGATCCACGCTCCCATCGCCGAGCTTGTCTTTGATCACATGTTGGTCGAGCGCCGGATTGAGCCTCTCTTTCACGCGTGGCCGATCGCCGTGGCCAAGGACGGAAGTGCGCTTCGGGGCCTCGTGGTGGGCGCCAAAGAAGGGTACGGACTCATCGAAGCGTCGGCGATCGTGGAAACGGACGAAAGCGGACGATTGGTCGACACGGCTCTGCGTACACCCATCGATCAAAACCCTGTGCGTCGATCGTTCGTCCTGAGCGGCACGGATATCGATGCGGTAACGACAGGGCTCGAGCGAGGGGCATTTGACCATCTTATGGAGCGCGATCAAATCAAAATACGCCCGATCGACTACGGTTTCATCCAAGTCGATGTTCACATGACGCAACCCGATTACGCCGAGCGTGAGCGGGCCTTCCCGGGCGCCGTGCGCCGGACCATCGATGCGTTGAGGGCCTGCGATGCGGCGTTTGCCGCTGCGGGCATCGTCTACATTGCCGATGACGAGTGGGGCGGGCCGACCTACACGTTGCGCGAAGGAACCGCAACGGCCGATCATTCGTCGTTGGGCGCGCTTCTCACGGATGTGAACGGGTCGATCGAGGATCGTGCTCTAAGTGCCGGAGACCTCGGATTCCACGACGGGGTTGTCTTGGCGGGGCCTTGGTTGCCCAGTGTGATCAAAGCGTCCAATTCGGAGGAGGTGGCGGTGCTCAATCGGATTTGTCTTGGTGAAGCCGCGGCGCGATTTGTCGAAACGATCCATGAGTCATGTAGCATCCGCAATTGATGGGGACCTACTTCAAGAAACTTGAAAAAGGGGAATCATCATGTACCGTGTTCGTCGGTTCCATAGGCTCGCAGCGATGCAATTTGCTCTATTGTGCGCCACTTTGATCTTTAGCGCTCACGCTTTGGCACAGGAGCATCTCACGGTGCTTCATTGCTGGACCGAACACCGCAACGACTGGGTCAACGAGATGCTCGACGCCTTCGAAGCCGCGCATCCGGGCGTGACAGTTACCGGTCAGCTCACTACGTGCGGCAACACCATCCTCGAAGAGTTCATTACTCAAGTGATCGGTGGCACGCCTCCGGACGTCGTCATGATTCACAGCCTCAACATTCCAGGTGTGGTCGATCGAGGCTTCCTTCAGCCGCTCGATGCCCACCTCGGGCGAGACAATATTTCCATGGACACGTGGTACCCTTCCGAGATCGAAACCGCCCGGTGGAATGGACAACTCTATGGCCTCCCGATGCGGACCGGGGGCGACACAAACTCGCTCCTTTACATCAACAAGACGGCATTTGCGGAGGCGGGAGTTGCCGATGTCCCGACAACCTGGAATGAATGGCTCGACACGGCCCAGAAGCTGACGCGCTATGACGGAGATCGACTGACCCGCGCGGGCTCCGCTTTTTACGGCGGCGACTTTAGTGAAGCGGCTTGGTTCGTCTCGGGCGGCGGCAAGATCTTCTCCGACGACGCACGGCGCGTCGAGTTTAGCCAGAACGCAGGCGTGGAAGCCGTCACGTTCATGAAAGATGCGGGCGATCGAATCTATCGCGCGGGTTGGCCCGAAGTCAATGCGATGTTTGAACAAATGGATCAATCGACGTATGGGTCGGGCCCACGGGGCGCATTTGCTTCCGGACGCCTTGCGATGTGGCCCAACGGCATCCTGGAGTACAGTTACCTCGACCAGAACTTTGCCGACCTCGACTTTGGCATCGGAATACGTCCGGCGCTCGAGGCGGGCGGGCCCAGCGGCGTGAACGCAGGCACCTTTCACTGGGCGATGGTGCAGGGCGCCAAGGACACAAGCCTCACTTGGGAGCTCGTGAAGTGGCTCTCCCTGCGGGAGGAGACGGCCGGCTACTTCATGTTGAGGCAGGCACGCCCCTCGCCGGTGCGGGCGTTCAACAGCAACCCAGCTTATTTCGAAATGAACCCTGAGTGGCTGATTGTCGGCGAGGCGCTTGCACGATCTACTTCACTGCCGATGTTGCCGGTCACGGCGCAAATTCTCAACGTGCTCGCATCGGCTGTCGGAAGCGCCCTCTTTGGCGATGCAGACCCAGGGACCGCGCTGGAACAAGCCGCTGCCCAGGCCCAAGGAATCTTGGACGAGCATTGGAGCGGGCGGTAAGAATCGCCTGTTGGGTGAACGGACGGGGCCGTTCGCCGAGATAGTGACGTACAAGACGGGTATCGTCCTGCTATTCCCGCTCGGACTACGTACGATCGCATGCTGAGGGAGCTCTTTCTCCAGATCATCCGCAGGCAGATCACGCCGAGCGGCGCCTTGGAGGAGATATCTCGTCTGCGCGGCGGTGGCAGAGGCGGTGGAGCGGTAACACACGGCGTGCGTTGTGCGTCGATGAAGCAGGCTCTTGCCTCGTGGGAGGCAGGAGCCTGCTTTGGATCGACGATATTCAGGAAGAGAGCGAGCGGTGCGTAGTCGCTATCGTTACAGGTCGACCGCTATAACCTCGTAATCGAGAATCGAGGGTACCCGCAGCTCGATACCACCGTCCACGGTTGAGACGTCGGGCGATCGCCCTGTACGCAACAGCTTTACTCGCTGTACGCTCTCGCCTTGGCCAAGTCGAATTACAACACGCTGCTCGCCCACGGGGATCAGCTCGCGGACGGGCCCCCTCATCAGCATTGGGTTCGTCAGATTGACCAAGTGAACCGTGAGCGAATGCTCCTGTCGCCACGAAGTTACGTCAAGGACCCCCGGCCCTTCGACTTCGACCGGGCGAGGCTCATCCGTGGCCCACAGGACGGCATTGGCCAACAATCGCCCGTGATCGCAGTCGAGCGCATCCCAAAAAGTCCGGTCGATATCCCACGGGAAATAGACGACTCGGCCGTTGCCGCGCTCTCTTAGAAGCACTTCGGGCACCGTGGTTCGCGGCGTCCTGGGGTAGACCTCTTCCATCGGTAGGTCGGGATACGACGGGACCAACGTAAGCGGGGAATGGCAAGCGGGCTCGACGATCCCGACGTTTAACCGGTGCAGCCCGTGAATGATGCGCTCGGCTGATTCAAGCCCTTCAAGTATCGGATGCCTTTCTCCCGTGGATAAAGCCTCGAGGGAGATGTACGCGTTTCGCATGGGTCGCTCGCCGCTCGCCAGGTAGCATACGCCAAAGAGGTCGGCGAGCCCGAAATCGGAACGACGAGCCCCCCATTCGTTATAGAGCGACGTCTCATGGGTAGCGACCAGACTCCCGCCAGCGCGGACAAATTCCCGGAGTTGATCACACTGTTCGTTGGAGAGCAGGGCGATGTCGGGCAGTATGAGCGTCTTATACGACTTTAGATTTTCTAAATCGAGCATCTCGTCGTGTACCATGTCGAATGGGATGCGGGCCTCGATCAGCGCTTGGTAGAATCCGTGGATCGCATCTTCAGCCTTGCGCTTGCGGTCTTTGTCGGGATGAAACCGCGCCGTGCGCTGTGAAAAGACCAAGGCAACCCGCGCGTTCGATGCGACGTTGCGCAGGTACTTCCCCATAGCGTGATGCTCGAGGTAGATCCTTTCAACGCTCTTTAGCCAACGAGGATCGTAGTTGACGGCGCCAAACTTGGTAAACCAAGGCCTCAGCCCGTTGGCGATCCCATCCGCAACCCAAAGACGGAGCTCCGCCTCGTTTTGGACCGATGCCATCCACCGGTTCGAGTGCGTGACGCCGACCGCAAAGATCCCTCCGACGGGCTTTCCTTTCAGGACTGCGCGGTACTCTTTGGCGTTCTTCCCGTTTGCCCATATCGGCACTGCGCCGCTTCGCCCCTGGCGGTCTGCAAAAAGGATGTCGACCATCTCGCCGAAGGCTTTGGTATTGAACTCGCTGAGCGCCCCGGCTCCCGAGGAGTTGGGGATGAATCTCGCCGAGCGGCGAATGGCCCGGACCTCGCCGTCCCAGAGGCGGATCAGCTCGTGCTGACGCTCGTGTCGCCAGGCAAGGTAGGTCCGCATGACAGGATCCGGTCGCTCTTCGTCTTCGGGGAGGTCAAGGCCGCTCGCTCGCTTGAAGTTTTGCCGGCAGTGGTCGCAGTAGCAAATCCCAAGCCCTGCCCAGCGGTTGCTAAAGATCCCGTCGACCTCGTAGAGCCGAACGATCTCTCGGTGTACCTCCGTCATGAATTCAAAGTTGTACGGCCCGAGCGGACACGTCACCCAAGCGTCCGCCTTGGACCAATGCCTGCGTTTTTTGCCCTCGCGGTCGACACAGATCCAGTCGG
Organism: uncultured Clostridia bacterium; assembly: GCA_964424335.1. GTDB lineage: Bacteria > Bacillota > Limnochordia > DTU080 > RSA5 > CAYRIY01. The sequence continues at coordinate 9,695 of CAYRIY010000065.1, read as the reverse complement.
GGTGCGCGCGAAACACGTCCTCGTGAACGGCGTGGGGGTCGGTTCGAGCGAGCACGACCATTCCGAGCCTCTTGCAACCGGCGACAAGGTCGCCGAATGGGTCTGAGTCACCAAGCCATGCGCTGCGGTAATGCAAGGGGATCTGCGTGGGGTAGTAGGCGATGTAGCCGCCCGCGCTAAAGCAAGCTCCCTCTGACTTGGTGCGCTGAAAGTAATCCAGCCAAAACCGGAGGTCAAAGTCTTTCGGATCTTTCTCCGCCAGGGTCAACTGCGCCCAGCGCATCGGACGATCAAAGACGCTTGGTTCCATACAGATCTCCCTTTGTTCCCGATCTTGCCGTACTGGAACGACCACGTTTATTCAACGACGACAACCTCGTGGTCGACGATCGAAGGTATTTCGAATATCGCCCAACGCTCATGGACTTCCATGGGTGCGATCCGCTTTGAAACGACGAGCCGTGCGGATGCGCCGCTCACGTCATCGGGAAGCTGAACGCGCACGCGGATCGGCCCCACGGGAATGAGCTCGTGAATCGTGGGACGCCACGCTTCGGCATGGCTGAGGTTGACCACGTGCACGATCACCCTTTTTGGCTGAGCGTACATATGGCAGTCAAGGAAGCCGGGGCCTTCGACGACGAGGGGGATCTTTCCGCCGGTGGCCCAGCGCACCAAGTTCGCGAGCAGACGCCCGTGATCGGGAAAGTTGCTCGCGGCGTAGCGCCGGTCGAAATCGGCTGCGAGATAGGCGACAGGACCTCTGTTCTCCCCTTCGCTCAGCAGGAGCGCCGGCAGTCGGCTCGTCGGCTGCCGCATCCAGGCCGTCTCCGGAGGGTAGACAGGGAAATGCGGTACGAAATGCATCAAAGCCTTACTACGTTGGTTCGCCTCGACGACTTCGAGTCGTCCTCCAAAGGGCAGGATGTCGGTCTCGTCAAAGCCGTCGAGCACCGGGTGCCGCTCTTCGGTCGCAGGCGGTTCGTCCCCCGTAATCGGTCCGGGGACGCGGGCACGCAGCTCGGGGAAGAGCCGAACATAACTGTGATGGTTTCCGCGCTCCCAATCGCGCCGATCGGTGTCGCTTGGGCCGTGGTAAACCCGCGTCGCGTGCGCGCCGAAAAGGTCCGCCAAAGCGAAGTCGGGCCGAGGGTCGCCCCACTCGTCGTAGAGGCTGCTCTCACCCGATGCGATCAACGCGCCGCCTCGCTCGACGAAGCGCCGAATGCTTTGACACTGATTGTCCGTGAGGGCGCCGACGTTTGGGAGGATGAGCGCCGATAGCGCATCGCCCTGCTCCTCGATGGAGTCGGCATGAATTGGGAGGTAAGGAATGCGGCTTCGAATGAGCGCCTGCGACCATCCCCGCCAGGGGAGCTCCACGCGAAAGTTGGCGTCGTCTCGCCCGTAAAAGTCGATGTTGCGTTGGCTCCAGACGACGCCCACTGTGGCGATCGGGCGCCGGTCGAAGAGGTACGCTTCATTCTCCTCGTGCCAGCGGAAGATCGGCTGCGTCGTCTTGTACTGGCGTCGGTCTTCTTGATAGGCGCTGATGTGGTGCCACCACGGTTGAATCCCACCGGCAAACCCTTCAAACGCCCAAAGACGGGCCTCCGGCTCCGGTTTGCTCGCCAGCCGCGCCGTCGGCTCCCCGGCCTGATACATCGCCATGCTCTCAGGGATCAACTTGTCCCATCCGAGGAGGCCGTGAAGGAGCTTTCCCGTCTCCCCGTTGTTTTGAAAGCCAAGGGTGCTTCTCCGGGTCTGCCAATCGAGCATGACGATCTGTGCCCGTTCGCAGATTGCTTTTACATCCCTCAGACGGCGGCTCTGATTGATCATGTCCCCGTGGATCATGCCGACCCAAAGGCAGTCTTTTCCGCCGGCGCCTTGCGTCACCCTATTGTTGAGATCCCATAGGTCCAATCGACACTGGTAGCTCCACTCGATCCACCTGCGGTACACCGGGCTATTCCAGTCGACCTTGCGAGGTAGGTCGTGGCCCGTTTGATCTCTAAAGCTCTTGGCGCAGTACCCGCAATAGCAGATCTGATGGCGCTCCAGCCCGCTGTAACTATTGTCGGTGAAGCCCTCCGGTCGGTACTTCCCAATGATCTCCCGAAACACGTCGGGCAGAAACTCGCGGTAGTAAGGTGAGTTGATGCAGGTAATGTAGAGGTCTCCCGCGCGATACGCCCGTCCGTCGGCGTCGACAGCGCACCAATCGGGATGTTCGTTAAAAAACGCTTCGTGTACCCGGTTGGAATCCATGCGGGCAAGCACAGCCAGCCCCTCGTCGTGCGCGGCAGCTACAATCTCGCCAAACAGATCTCGCTCGCCAAGATAAAGCGCGCGGTGCACTTCGGGAAACTTGGAGGGGTAGTAGAACACGATGCCGCCTGCATTGACGATGACGCCCTGCACTCGCGTCGCTCGCCAGTACGCTCGCCACCACGTTTCGTCGTAGCGGCGCGGATCGATCTCCGTCAGGTTGGTCTGACCCCAGCGCCGAGCGCGGCGGTACCAGGGCGTCACTTCGCGGTCCGTCTGCATCTTCGAAGCCTCCAAGGATCGGTGGACGTGGGCCGCGGTCCCTCACCGGAGCCGCGGCCACGCGCTATTTCTTCTTTTTTTGCAGCGCAATTACTTTTGGAACAGCGGAAGCTCAGGTTGCTGGTAGGTGTACTCGACGGGCTTTACGGGCGGGACGCTCAGCATGCCGATGTCGAATTCCTGAATCGCCCGATCCAGCGCCGCGGCGCTTGCCATCTCACCCGCCGCCAGCACATCTCCCAGCCGATCAATGGCTGATCGCGGCACAGCAGGATCGTCCGCAATCGGGATCGTGTACGGCGCTGCCTGCATGACGATGCTCATGGGCTCATTCCCCGTCAGGCGAGGATCTCCCCACACGCGTCGCAACGTCGGCGGCGCGCTGTGGGCCACCGCGTAGTCGACCCAAAAATCGTCGTCGTTCAACATCCAACTGAGAAACTCAAACGCCCGCTTCTTTCGTTCTTCGCCGATCTGGTCGAAGATCGCCAAACTGAAGTCGCCTGCGTTGTAACCGTAAGGGGCCCAGGTTCCCCCCGGAGTTGGATTGAACATGACCCCGTAATTGAGATCCTCGGTCTGATCGTAGGTGCCCGCCGCCCAAGGGCCGTCGTGGCGCATCGCCGCGGTCCGGTCGGTAAAACTCCTCTCCATGTCGCTGACTCGGTTGACGTGGAAGAGGTCGTTGATCAGTTCGGTCACCTTTAACGCCGCTTCGTAATGCTGGTTGAATGCCGTCTTCGCCCCGTCTTCGGTGTAGACCCGACCGCCAGCCTGCATGTAGAAATCGTAGAACAACAAGCGGGGGATGAAACTCAGCCCGGCCACTGCAATCGCACCGTTATCGTCGTAACGCGTCAGGCGACGTGCGGTGTCGACCATGTCCTCCCACGTCCATGTTCTCGAGAAGTTGGTTGCATCGGAGGGGAGCCCGCTGTGCTCCCACATATCCCGGTTATAAAAGAACAGGCGTGCGGATACCACCACGCGAACGTAGCGCAGCAGGTCTTGCTCGTCCAACCACCACTCGAGGCCGATCAGATCGTCGCCTGCGGCGTAAATGTCAAACATCTCTTTGGGCCAGGGCGCCATGTAGTCGTGAAAGGCGGCGATATACTGCGGATGAAACTGCACGAGGTCCGGGAGAACGCCGGAGGCAAGTCCGAGCGTCATACTCTCGCCGAAGTTGTCTGTGATGTGGTGGACCACCACGTTTTGTCCTGTCTTTTCAAAGTATCGGGTCGCGTACTTTTCATACACCTCGATACGAGGGGCGTGCCAGTCCCATATTTCGATATCCGCCGCTTGCGTAATACCGCCTTGGAGTGCGACAATGCTGAAGAGAGTGATAATAAAACCCGCGAGTAAGCGTCTTGACACTTGATTCCCTCCTCTTGTCTATTTCCAAAGGATCAGACGACGACTACCGGAAATGTTGTCGACGTTTTCCACGCGTCCGCGGCTTTCATCCCTCCCAGTATTGGTTTTGCACTCCGCTCGGCCATTTCGGTTACTCGATCGAGACCGCCTCAAAGAGATCGAGCGAAGGGATCGTAAACCGACACCAACCGTCCGAAGCGGCAAACTCGAGATCCGCCCCCGCCTTGAGCGCCCGAACACGCGTGCACGGTTGATCCAATTGGAGCGCCACCTCGACATTTTCCATCGGCACAGGAGCGTGAAAGGCGGTGCCGTGATGGCCCGACGAGTTGACGAGGTGAAGCAAAAGGCGTCCGCCCTTGTGTGGCTGTTTATTGATTGTGAACATGACCATCTCCGAGGCGTTGGATGTGAGTTGGCGATCGACGCCGAGGAGCTGCTCTACGGTATCGGTGAACAAGAGGCGATGAGGAACAGAACTGTACTTGTAATAGAGCGTTCCAACCGGCCACGGGAAGACGGCGGTCACGCCCTGCCCGTATGGGTGAATCACGATGCCCGGCTCGTCTGTTACTTCCTCGTAGTAGCACTTTTCCGGAGGGCCGTACATGCAGGGCGGTACAAACTTGAGGAGCGGGCGAGCGCCGCTACGGAGATCGCAGTGCTGATAGTACTCATCCAAAAACGTGATGTCGACCCCTGCAAGGCTGGGGAAGAGCTCGCGGTCGCTCATCTTGAAATAGGCGGCGCGGGCGTCGTCGCGGAATTCCCTTACCACTGCGACGCCTAGTGAGTCCAACTGTACCGATCCTTCGGTCGGTTTGGCAAAGCCCTGTCCATCTACAGGCAGTCGCCCTGTCGCAAGCAACCGCCCACCCCTCTGAACGTAATCGTCAAGCGCCGCAAGGTGGTCCTGAGAAAGGCGACTCGGGTCGGGGGCTGCGATCAGTGCGTAGCGATCGAGCAGATCCGGGGGCCCGTGCTTGATGGAGTCCGGTTCAAGCACGTCAAAGGGAATGTGCGATTCGACAAACATCCGGAAGATTCCCCGGTACTCGGTAGTTCCTGTGACGAGCACCGCTGCCTTGGCGGCCGGTTCGAGTCCGGTGTAATACTCGTCGGCGTGGTCTCGGTGAAAGTGGTAAATCTCTTTCATCAGGTCGAATGAGAGACGGTCCTCTTGCCTGTCGAGGGTACTAATGCAGTAAAAGTCGATCCAGGCGCCGCTGGCAAGATTTTGGGCCATCCTGAGCGCGGTGAGATACGGCGGCACGCTCACATGGCGATAAGGAATGTCAAGGAAGTGAACCGCCGCGTTGGCGACCGCTCGTTTTGGCCAGGAGTCCATGATCGATTTCGCCTGTGCACAGGCTTCGTAAATCCAATGGGGAAGCGGCCTGTCCACGCTTGAGTTAGACTCTTGCCTGATCCAGTCCACGCCCGAAATGGCCACATCAGGCCGCTTGCTGCGAATGAGCGACACAATCGAATCGAGCCGCTCCTTTGTGGCATTCCGGCGAAACGTTTGATGCAGACGGTACACCGGATCTGATGGATCCTCTTTTTTAGGTAGGTCGTGACCGTACTTCTCGCGAAAGAGCCTACGGCAGTTGTCGCAGTGACAGATGCCGTGGTAATTTCGGCTGTAGTCCCAAGTTTGATATCCGAACATGTTAAAGAAGATCCCGTCAATCGGATACCGATCGAGCACCTCTTCTACGATCGCCAGCGCATGTTCGCTTTGGTACTGCCCGTTGACGCACGTGTGCAACTGACCGTTGTAATCGACGACGGTCCCTGCCGCCGTGCGGTAAAACCAGTCCGGGTGTTCCCCGTAAAACGCTCGATTTGCCTTGCTAAAATCCATCCGAGCAAAATAACGGATGCCATTCGCGTGGCAGCGTTCCAGCACTTCTCCCACGAGGTCGCTCTTGAGATAGGGGTTGGGGTAGTGAAAGGGGAGGTCTGAAGGGTAACTTGCCACGATGCCTCCGGTGTTGAACATGAGGACAGTGGCGCCGAAACTTTTGAGGTCTGCGATCAACCGGTCCGGATCGAGATCCGCATCAATCTCTCGCAAGTTTGTTTGAATCATTCTCTGGGGCTGCAGCCACCATTTGCGGTTCGTCTCCACGTGTCTCAACCTCCAAAGTTGACGGCTTTCGATTCTAAAATCCTCACAACATCTTCGGCCACACTGTCGATATGACGCTCGACCCATGTGAGCGCGTCTTTTGCGGAACGATCGCGAAACGCTTGAACAATTCGCTGATGCTCCTCCTCTGCCCGTGTGACCCGATCGAGGTCGAGTGCCACAAACACGCGGATCGCCTGAATCTGACCGGCAAGTTGTCGTAAGATGTCGCTGAGGCGCTGGTTTCCGGCCAGATCGACCAACGTGAAGTGAAAGAGTTGGTCCTTCTCTCCGTACAAAGGGATGTCGCCGTCTTGCAGTGCGGACGAGCACTCCATCGCTGCCTGCTCCAACCTGTGCAGCCTGTCATCTGTGAGGTGGTCGATCGCTCGCCGTGCGGCCATCAGTTCGACAGCGAGTCGAACGTCGTAGATCTCACGAACGTCCTTGGGCGTGTAATGTGTCACATAATCTCCATTGCGCGCTTTCTTGGTTACAAGGCCGTCCCGACTCAACTGAACTATTGCCTCCCGAATCGGGCTCCGGCTTACACCCAATTGTTCAGACAGCCATACTTCTCGTAGGCGCGTGCCCGGAGCCAGCTTGCCGCTGACAATCAGCTCGCGCAAATGGGTGTAGACGGCGCTTTGTAACGTCGGACTTTCGATCTGCTTAATGTGCTGCTCAATCATCGGGGCCTCCGCTGCTGCCGACTGTCGTTTGTCGACAATATACAAGAGTGATTCGCCATATCCTTCTTTGGAATCTGTAAATTTGCGCATTAAAGATATTCTGGCAATCAAGTCGTATCGGACCGCCGCTTGTACCCTGAATTCGTTCATCTGACATTAGATGCAGCTTCGATGGACGAAGTTCTTTCTTCAGGTTGTCAAGGAACAAGGTCGCAATAATTGACCTGCGAAGCCCACGGATTACATGTTGATATATCCAGATTTTTCGTTTCAAGTGCCAAAGGAAGAAGGGATTTCGCTTTATGTCAGAGAAGTGGGACTAATCATGCGCTGGATGGAAATTCCAAGTCGATGCCGTCGAATGACAGCCCGCGGCGGCCTGGTTTGTTCGGAGTCCAAAAAATGTAGGATCCGTGTACTTTGGGAGACGAGTATCCGTGCGTGTGCAAGGGACGGGAAACCCACAACTCATGAAGCGGCTCAACCGCTCGCTCGTTCTCGAAGCGCTCCGTCGCGGCCCTGTCTCCCGCGCCGGCCTTGCCCACGACTTGGCATTGAGCGCGGCGACGGTGTCGGTCATCGTCGACGAGTTGATCAAGGAAGACCTTGTTCAGGAGAGCGGAAGAGGCAAGTCCGGCGGCGGGAGAAAACCGATCTTGCTCACGCTGAAAGCGCGCTCGAGACTTGCGATCGGCGTGGACGTCGCCGTCTCGCGCATCCGGGCCGCCCTCACGGATCTGGACGGCAACGTCTTGAACCAAGCGACGGTTCCCGGTGATGCCACGAGCCCGGAGCGTTTCATAGCCTGCTTGAGCGAAGCGATTCTCGAGACGATGCCGGCTGATCCACGCGACATGCGGCGGATCATAGGAATCGGCGTGGGCTGTCCGGGACTTGCAAGCCGCGGCGTCCTGCACTATTCGTCGAGCCTTGACCTTGAAGACGTGGCGGTGGCGAGCCCGCTCAGGCGCAAGTTCAAGGCGGAGGTCGTCTTGGACAACGACATGAACGTAAGGGCGCTCGCCGAAAACCAATTCGGGTCCGGATGCGGGTTTCGCAACATGATCTACGTGTCGATCGACGAGGGGATCGGCGCAGGCATTCTCATCGACGGCAATGTCTATCGCGGGGTGGCCGGAGGTTCCGGTGAGTTTGGCCACATGACGGTCGACGTCAACGGCCCGCAGTGCAAGTGCGGCAACCGCGGCTGCCTCGGCGTGATGGCTGGCGGCCGAGCGATGAGGGCGCAGGCCGTGCGCTTGGTCGACCAAGGGGCAAAGACTTTGCTTGAATCCCTGTGTGAGGGGGATTCGACGCGCCTTACGCTCGACCATCTTTTCCAGGCGATCGAAGCCGGCGATCGCGTGGGCGCCGCGATATTTGACGATGCCATGACGTACCTTGGCGCGGCAATGGCTAATTTGGTCAACTTGTTCGCGCCCGAGTGCATTGTGCTCGGCGGCGGGCTCGTGGAGCGGGCCGGCCCAAAGGTGATGGCGGCGGTCAAGGAGGGTGTGCGCCGACGGGCGCTTCCAGTGCAGGGCGATCGAGTGCAGATCCGCACGTCGGAGCTCGGCGATCGGGCGGGCGTCGTCGGAGCAGCGGCGATGGTCATTCAAAGGTTTCTGGGTGTGGAGATTCCGGTGGAGGCGGAGCGCATTAGGAGCACTGCAACGTAAGCGTATCCGCATTTCAATAGGAGAGGATGGGGGGCCTCGGCGATGAATGCAATTCGATTTCGCATTGTGAGCGCCGCGGCGGCGCTCGCGTCATGGGTCCTCCTGGCGCTCGCGCCGTTGGGACAAGCACAGGAGGGACCGGTCATGTTTGACCAAGTGCCTAAGCACCTGATCATGATCATGCTCGACGGATTTCGGCCGGACTACGTGGCGATGTACGCCCCGCCCAACTTGGCTCGCCTCATTAGGGAAGGTGTCTGGGTTGCAGAGGGAGAGTCGGTGTTTCCATCGACGACGACCACAAACCAGACGAGTTTCGTCACCGGTTCGTACCCGGCAACCACGGGTATTCCCAACAATGCTCGCTACGACCGGGAAAGGGACGAGATCCTCGGCCCTTTGCGTGACAACCAGGTCCCCACGATCGCCGAAACGCTCCGCGCCAACGGGTGGACTACGGCATCGGTAAACCACTTCATGCTCCAAGATCGAGGCGCGGACCGCTACGCCCGAGGCGACATCGATACCCTGATTCGGATGTTTGAGGCGAAACCTCCCGGATTGGCGGTGTACTACAATGCCGACACGGACGCAGTCGGCCATGCGCATGGACCGTTCAGCCCCGAAATGCGGGCGGCCGTCCTAGAAGCGGATGCGGAGATCGGCAGGCTCCTCGACGCTCTTGATAAGCTCGGTATTCTCGACGAAACGGCGATGGTGGTCGCGTCCGACCACGGGATGTCTCCCAATGACGCAAGGCCGATTACGCCTGGGCTTGCGAGTGTCTTTCGCGATCTTGGAATCAAGGTGGCTACGGATGTTTCTCAAATCAGGCCCGACACGCACCTCGTCCACCTACAGTACGGGTCTGCATTTCTTTACTGGCGGGAGGGAATGCGCACGCCCGAGCTCGAGCAGCGGTTGCTCGACGCGTTGGGTGCAATCGAGGGGGCATCTGTCCTTACGGCGCCCGAGCTCGAAGCGCTGCGCGCCGATCCCGAACGGGTGGGCGACATCGTCGTCGTGCCCGATCCGTACCGGGCCATTCAGGCGATGAGCGGTACTGGCGGTTTCCACGGGACACCCTCTGAGCGCCACACCACGATCATCTTTTGGGGGAAAGGCATCAAAGTCGGTCACATCGTCCACCGGGCGTCGATCGTGGACATCGTCCCGACGCTCCTTGAGCTCGTCAGGGTCGATCTCCCGGAAAACGTCGAAGGCAGGGTATTGACGGAGGCGCTCGAGCGCTCACCG
>CAYRIY010000064.1:0-21471 GCA_964424335.1 uncultured Clostridia bacterium | reverse complement strand
CGTACACGAATAGCGCCTTCTGCTTTCAGTTTCATCTATAACGTAGCGACACCCCAAGTGCCGTGGGTGCCTCCATTGAGAATCTGGCTTGCTATCAACCCGTAAACGGCACGGTCTTGCCGGTTCGCGCCGATTCGTAGATCGCCTCGGCGAGGCCTACGGCGAGGCGCGCTGTCCTTACGTCTACCGGAGAAGGTCCGTCGCCTACTAGGTAATCGACAAACGCATTGGGTGGTGGGACAGGTCGATGTTTCTCTATTTCGATTTCGGGGCGTTCCCACGCTCCTCGCTCTACATCAAAGATCGAAACCGGGCGCGTCCCTTCGGGCATGAATCTTGTCGACGCAATATCGGTCCCGGTCGCGATGATCGATCCCCGCTCGCCGTAGATTTCGATCGTCGACTCCGCCGCCACCTCGGTCCAGCTCGTCTGGAGCACTCCGGTCATGCCGTCCGCATACCCAAACACGGCGACGACGTGGTCCTCGACACGCAGCCCGGGAATCGTCGTCGAGACGCGTGCGCTGACGCTCTCGGGCGGGCCGAACATCCACAGAAACCACAGCAGCGCGTGCGCGCCCTCGTCCATCAGCGCCCCGCCGCCGGCAAGGTCGGGATCGGTCATCCAACCCAGGACGTTCGTCCGGTCCTTTTCGGAAATGGCGAAATGGTGACTGTGCCGCCGTCGAACGACGCTGATCTTGCCGAGCCGGCCGCTTGCAACCTCTCGCTTTACCGCTTGGTGCACGTCGTCAAAGATCAGATTGTGGGCCTGCATGTACTTGACGCCCGCCGCTTCCACGGCCGCCACGATGCGATCGGCTTCGGCCAAAGAGACGGCCATCGGCTTTTGCACCATGATGTGCTTACCGGCTTCGGCCGCTTTGACGGCGAGATCCGCGTGTTTGGCGTTCTCGGCGCAAATCGCGACGGCATGGACGTCGCCTCGCGCCAAAAGCGCATCCAAGTCGGCGACAAATTCCGTGTTGAGCTCGGCGGCCGCACGCCGGCCACGCTCGATATCGTCGTCCCAAACGGCTGCGACCCTCGTCTCGGGCCGACTTGCAAACACGCGCCCCCATGCTCGTTGATGGCCGTGGGCGAAACTGAGCAGCGCGACGCCTATCTGTTCTCGTTCGCCGGGCGATGGCGCATTTTCGCTCGTCATGACGCTTCAACCTTTCCTGACAAAGGAGTCGGACGCCCGATCCGTGGAGCCATTCGCCGGACCGCACACCCAGGTTTTGTGTCCGTTCATTTCCGTTTACCTTTGTTCGGTTTCATACTTTCCCTTTTGTCCCGCGGCTCCTTGGGGCAGAAACCTACGGAAAGGGGACCGATTTCGACACGAGCGTGTTATGAGCTGTTTTGCCGGGTCAAGGACGCCGTGCGAAACTCTGCCGGCGTCACTTGGAAGTATCGCTTGAATGCCCGGCGAAAGGCGCGCGCGTCCCCATACCCTACTTGACGTGCGACGCGATCGACGGTCCAGTCTTGTGTGAGCAGGAGCCGAGCGGCCCTCGCCGTTCGTACCCGCCCGATATACTCCTGGACCGTGTCTCCCGTAACCCGCTTGACGAGGCGATTGAGGTGATCGGGCGACCAGCCGGCGCGGGCGGCCAGGTCAGCGGCGGCCAAGGGGCGATCGCAGTTTTCGACGATGTAGCGAATGATTTCGCCGACAGCGTTCCAACCGCCCTTCGGTTCAAACGATTGATTCGACGCGTTGATGGCACGACTCAAGTTCCCGAGGATCATCATCAACTGGCCTTTTAAAATCGTCCGGTAGCCGTGCCGCTTCCCTTCGTACTCGCGCCACATGTGCTTGATCGCATCGGAGATCATGGCGTCGTCGGGCGGTTCGAAGCTCACGTGCCGGCACCTGAGGAGGTTTCGTTCCATGCCGACGATCTCCTGAACGAGCGGGGACATTTCAGTCTCCACAGAGAGGAGTCCGAGCGCGTCTTCGGTCAAGAGCACGTTCCAAATCTTTGCCGGTCCCGAAGGGGTCAGATCGTAAGCGTGGGGAATGTTGGGGTTGACGATGAACAAGTCGCCGGCTCGCACGTGGTGGGACGAAGCCCCGTACCGGTGGATCAACTCGCCCTCCTCGACGAAGACGAGCTCAAAGAATTCGTGGACATGCATGCTGGTCGCCGAGGACACCTTATGGTAGACTACGGCGACGTCCTCTCCACCCGCAAAAAAGTTGACGCGCGCAAGGCGGCCGATGGGGTCGGATGCGTGCAATAGCGCCACCCTCTAGCTCACTCGAAGTGAATGCTTGTACAATTCGCAACGTCGGAATGTGTCCCCTTTTTGTCTGCTTTGGACCTAGGACCAAAGCCGTCCGCGGGAAGTATATAGTCGAAGGATCTAAAAAGGAGCGTCGGTCCTCATTGAACATCGTCTTGATTTCCTGCGATACGCTGCGTGCAGACCACTTGGGTTGCTACGGATACCCCTTGCCTACGAGTCCCTACCTGGACCAAATCGCCTCGGAGGGCGTCCTCTTCGAACAAGCCTTTGGGGCCGACGTTCCGACTGAGCCCGTCCACACGGCGCTTTTCACCGGACGCTGGGGGGCCAAAACGGGCATCGTCGCGCACGGAGCGCACAATGCCTACCTTTCAAAAGAGACGCCCTGGCTCCCTTCGATCCTTTGGTCAAAGGGGTTCAGCACCGCTGCATGCGACAACTTGTACCAGCTCAAAGAGTGGTTTGCCCGAGGTTACGGCGCCTATATCAACACCGTGTCGCGCAAGCGTTGGATCGACGGAAAAGATGTCAACGCCGCAGCCATCGACTGGCTGAAAACGCACGGCGGCAAGGAGCCATTCTTCCTCTTTTTGCACTATTGGGATCCGCACACCCCATACCTGCCGCCCGAGTCGTACCGCCGCATGTTCTACGACGACGACCCTTTTTCCGACCGGCACACGGGCATGGAGCAGGTGCGGGCGCAGCCGATCTACCCGTTTTTCCATCAATATCATTACAGGCATCTGGGGCCCGTCACGGATCCCAGGTACATCAGCGCGCTTTACGATGCCGAAATCCGCTACCTCGACGACTGCTTGCGGGAGTTTGACGAATCGCTGAAAGAGGCGGGACTTTACGAGGACACGCTGCTCGTCATAATGGGCGACCACGGCGAGTGCCTTTACGAGCACGACATTTACTGGGATCACGCGGGCCTCTACGACGCCGTGGTGAAGGTGCCGATGATCATGCGCTGGCCGGCGCGCATTCCCGCGGGGACGCGCGTCTCATCCTTTGTGCAGCACGTCGACATCTTCCCCACCCTGCTGGAGGCTGCCGGCGTAGACGTGCCCGAGGGGGGCGACGGACAGAGCCTTTGGCCCCTGATCCACGGCGATGGCGCAAGCATTCACGAGTTTATCGTGCACGCGGAGTGCAACTGGCAGGCATCCCGGGCGATCCGGACGCGGGAGTGGAAACTGATACAAAACATCGACCCGTGGATGTACCAGCGTCCCCCGCTCGAGCTTTACAACCTCATCGACGATCCGCAAGAGACGAAAAACCTCGCGGACCTAGAGCCGAAGATCGCGGACGAACTCTTTTACATGCTGCTAAGAGAGGTCGACAAAAGGCTCGGAAACAGGCCGGATCCGATACGGCAAACACTCACTGCGACGGGCGTTCCGGCCGTGGCCCGGCTTGAGCGAACGATGGCGCAGTTTGGCCTCACGTGGCAAGAGTGGTTGGAAAACCCGGATCCAAGTCGGATCGGGCTGTGACCTTGCGGGGCTTTCGCCGCTAATTTCACCAAAGCGCGAGAGGGCGCCAGTAGACTGCGACGAAGTATAACGCCATGGAACCAAGGCGCGATTCGCCCATAGACTTGTTCGCGTTGACCGTCGGCGCTCGAGCCGCTCGGAAGAATGCTAGATTGGCCGGGCCGGAAGGGTCGGGCGGCCAAGTGGGTACTTTCCTGCAATATCCGTTAGCGTGCGTCGCATCGCGGCGCGTTTCGAGTGCCCATGGTTGAGTTCCTCTCACAGTACAACCCAATCACCGTTGGGCTGATCGCAAGCCTCATCGCGGGATGCGCGACCGGCATCGGCGCCCTTCCAATCTTTTTCACCCGCACCGTGCCTCCAAAACTTCACGACGGCATGCTCGGTTTTGCTGCCGGGGTCATGCTTGCGGCTACCGCATTCAGCTTGGTCGTACCGGCCATCGAGTACGGCGGAGGCGGTCTAGTCGGCGCCTTGATCGCCGCCTTCGGCCTGATCCTGGGCGGAGTATTCCTCGATACCGTCGATCGATACATACCCCATCTCCACTTCATTGCCGGGGCAGAAGGCGGCGCGCACGACTCGGCGCTGGCCAAGATTTGGCTTTTCGTGCTTGCAATTGCAATCCACAACTTCCCCGAAGGCCTCGCGGTCGGCGTAGGCATTGGGAGCGGCGACCTTTCCAACGGCATCACCCTTGCGATCGGCATCGGCCTACAGAACATTCCAGAGGGGCTCGCCGTCGCGCTCGCGCTCATCAGTCAGAGATATTCGGCCGGCAAGGCGTTTTGGGTTGCCCTGCTCACGGGCCTCGTCGAGCCGGTAGGAGGCGTGCTCGGCGTCGTCGGCGTGACGGTGGCGCAGCCGATCCTCCCGTACGCCTTGGCGTTTGCAGGTGGCGCCATGCTCTTTGTGATCAGCGACGAGATCATTCCTGAGACACACCGGCGGGGCAATCACCGGGTGGCGACATTTATGGTGCTCATCGGCTTTGTCATCATGATGGTACTTGACACGACGCTCTAAAGCGCGCCTAGACCCAAACGGTCTTTGCCGCATCCATATGGTATAGTTGTCAGTGAATATCTTTCTCTAATTGAAAGGCTGGTGGTTGGTTACCTTGGTTGGCTTATCGTTGGCCGTCTCGGCCTTCCTCGTCTTTTTAAACGGCGTTTTCGTCGGATACGAATTCGCCATCTTGAAATCGAGTTCGTATGGACTCGAGGCACTGGCGACGACGGGCAACAAGGGCGCCACGCTTGCGATGCGGCACAAGCAGCGAGTCAACGAATACCTCGCCGTGTGCCAGCTCGGAATTACCGCCGTCACCCTCGCGCTCACGGTCGCTTTTGAGCCCGCGGTCAAATCGATTGTGGAGCCGCTACTTAGGTCGTACCTTTCCACCCAAGCCGTACATGGCGTAAGCTTGGGCGTCGCTCTCTTTGTCGCCACGAGCGTTCACGTCACCTTCGGTGAGCTTATTCCCAAGTCGCTCGCCCTGATCTCTCCCGAGCAGCTAGTCACCCGCTTTGCCCGGCTCATTGACTTTCTTTACAGGATCGCCCGCCCGCCTATTTGGATCTTCAACGGGGTCTCGACATGGCTTGCCAGGATCGTCACGGGACGACCGGTCATGGTCGAGTCGGATGTGATCGATGTGCATGAGGCCTTGGTGCAGTCCCACCGGTCGGGAAAGATCGACGAATCCCAGTTTGAACTCTTAGACGCCGTCCTCGACTACCGCGACCGCATGGTGCGCGAAGTAATGACGCCCCGGTCGGAACTGGTTTACATCGATCCGGCGTTGCCCGCCGAAGTCAATCTCAAGACCGTGACGGAGAACTTCTATACGCGCTTCCCGGTCATTTCCGACGGCATCGTAAAGGGGTACGTGGTGGTCCACGACATATTTGCCGAGGCCGACCCGCTCCAAATTAACTGGAAGAAAATCACCCGGCCGCTGCCCAAGGTCCCGGAGACGCTCACCCTGCCGCGCGTGCATCGGGCGATGAAAAACTCCCCGATTGCCGCGGCGTTTGATGAGTACAACCAGTTCGTCGGCATCGTCACCCATGCCGACATCGACGAAGAGATCATGGGCGAGCTCCTGGACGAGGACGACGACGAGATCCTCCCACTCATCCAGCCCGACGGAGAGGGCGGTTTTATCGTCAATGCCGAAAGGGCAGTCGACGACGCGCTCGAAGCGCTTGGCCTTGAAGTCGGCGACGAAGAGCTCGACGGCATCGACAGCTTTGGCGGCCTCCTCCTCACCCACCTGGGCAGAGAGCCGGTCGCGGGAGACGAGTTAGAGTGGGCCGGCTATCGATTTAAGATCGAAGAGGCCGATCGCTTCCGCATCATGCGCGTGCGTGTCAAAGCGATCGACCAAAGCGCCGAACTGCCGCAAAGAGGTGAGTCTTTGTGAGCGCGAGCGCTCTCCTCGTTTCGCTTTTACTGATCGTCCTCAACGCGTTGTTCGTCGCCTTCGAGTTTTCACTCATCGCCGCCAAGCGAGTCGATGTCCGTGAGCTGGCCGATCGAGGCAGCAAGGCCGCCCGCCGCGTCCTTGGACAGATGGAGCACATCGACGGTTACCTCGCGGCCTGCCAGTTTGGCATCACGCTGACGTCCCTTGCACTGACTGCAGTTTACGAACCGGCGGTGCGAGCAGCGCTTACGCCGCTCCTCGGCGCATACGTCTCGCCGCAGGTCGCGATCTCCATCTCGGCCCTCCTTGCCATCGGAACCGCCACGGTGGTTCAAGTCATCTTCGGCGAACTCTTTCCCAAATCCGTCGCCATCACCGTACCCGTCCCCGTCGTCCTTGCGACGTCAGGTCCGATGCGCTTGGCCTATGCGCTGAGCGCGCCGCTCAACGCCACCTACAACCGGATGGCAAACTGGATCGTGAAGTCCTTGACCGGAAAGAGCGTCCAGGAGGCGCAGGAATCGGAGTCGCTGGACACGGGGGTCCTGCTCAGACTTGCCTACGAGCAGGGACGCATCGACGGCGATCAACGGCAATTGATGCAGGCCGTGCTCGAGTTTCCGACTCGAACCGCCCGGGAAGTGATGACCCCGGCAGACCGGGTGATCGGGTTTCAGCTAAATGAAAGCGAACAGATGGTGCACCGGACGATGCGACGGGAGCGCCACACCCGGTACCCTGTCTTTGACGGGAACGAGCTCAAAGGGTACGTCCTCATGCACGACCTGTTTCGTCAACGGCTCGAGGGCGTGTTTGACTTAAACGCCATCATCCGAGAGATCGCAGCGGTACCGGAAACTGTCCGCTTGGACCGCTTGAGGGCCGAGTACCGAGAGCACCCGATCATGGCGGTCTACGACGAGCGCAACGAGTTTGTCGGCATCATCACGGCGGAAGATCTCGTCGAAGAGATCGTCGGCGAAATCCTCGACGAGGGCGAAGAGCCCGATCGTCCCGTCGTGCAGCGCCTGCCGAACAACTCCGTGCTCATCGACGCCACAGCGCTCATCGACGAAGTCTCGCAAGGCATCGGCCTCGAGCTCGAGCCTCCTGACGGTGTCGACACCTTTGGCGGCCTCTTGCTCAGCCGCCTTGGCAGGGAGCCAAAGCCGGGCGACGTCGTCAGGCACAATGGGTGGGCCTTTGTCGTCCGGGAGAGCGAGGGTTTTAGCATCCGCCTCGTAGAAGGAAAGCGCGACACGCGCGAAAATGTGCCGGATCGCCGGGAAGCAGGCTGATCGAACGTCCCCGCGTCACGGGGTTGAACTGCGCCTGGTAAAGCGCACCTAGAACAAAACCTCTGCAGGCCGGAGCCTGCAGAGGTTTTTGGCGTTACCTTACTTTTTTCCTCGGCCTTGGCCGCTCTTCTTTGCGGGCTCTCGCCCAGCCGTTGCGGCCTGGGCATCGCGGCGGGCCTGCTCCGCGCCTACCCGCAAACCCCAAATCGAAAAGATCAAGAAACCGCCAAGAACAATGCCTATGACGATGTTTTCAGCCATTGTTGACAGTCGCTCCTTTCATCCAATCAAAATCACAACAACGTCGGATGAAAGGGGCTCACTTGTACTTTGTATTGAAGCGACTCAACAAGAAAATCTCTCGCCACCGAATGTCCCGTGGCTCAGGCTTGTCGCTCCACGTTTGCTTCGGACCTTGCACGTCCGGAACGCTTTGAAACAGGACCCCAAACGCGAATGAGGCCTGCTCCCCGCCCAAGTCTCCTGCGGGAGCGACTTGAATTCCAAGTGTCGCGACGCCGTGCTGAACCGGGAGAATCTGCTCCACCGAAATGCCCATGCCCGAAGCGTCGGCGGCAAACGCGCCCAAACATCCGATTGAGACCGCCACAACGAGGGCGGCGACCTGGACGATCCATGGCGCGGTCTTGATCGATGTGTAGCGCATGCTTCGCTCCCTGGCCCCTCACGGGTCGTGGTGATACCTCGATTGTACGTCACGGTACTCGTTCCGTCGAGGATCCAAAGGTTCGCAATGCCAAGCGGTGCGGATTACGGCGTTAAACGCGAGCAACCGATCACGTGGTCGTGTCCAGGTACCCAATATGATATAATTATACCAACCATCCAACCCAAGTGAACTCTGTCTGCAGAAAGGTGACCATCACCCGTGAGCCGACGCGAGAAAAGCGCACTGTACCAGGAGATCGTAAACCGTCTCCTCGAGGAGATACAAGACGGAACACTGCCGCCGGGCTCAAAGGTCCCTTCGCAAAATCGGCTGGCCGAAATGTTCGGCGTGTCGACCATCACAAGCCGGCGAGCCCTCGCAGAGCTCGAACGCATGGGAGTCATCAACCGCATCCAAGGCAAGGGCAGCTTCGTGATGGAGGCGCCGAAGTCCAAAGGCAACAAAGGCTCGATCGGGTTTCTCATCCAATACAATCTGAGCGACTCCAGGCAGTTGTACAATCCGATTCTTGCCGCGGCCCTCAGGAGCGCCGGCGAGTCGGCTTCCCGGCACGGTTTTGAGGTCTCGTTCCACACCCTCGGTACCGAGGAGCCCTTTCGGGACATAGGTCGACACCAAGCTTGGATCCTCTGCGGCAATCTCGCGCGTGAAACGGTTGAGGCGGTTGCAGAGCGCGGCGCTGTTGCCGTGACCGTCAACACCTACTTCCCCGATCTTGGGGTGCCCTTCCTTAGCTTTGACAACGTGGCCGGCGGGTTTATCGCCACCTCCCATCTGATCGAGCTCGGCCACCGAGAGATTGCGTTCGTCGGACCGCAACTTCCCCGCTACAATCAGTTCGGTGGCCGTTTGCGCGGGTACGAACTCGCGCTTGAACAACACGGCGTCAGTGTCAACCAAGAATGGATCATCGAGTCCGACACCAATGAATCCACCACCGCAAATGCCGTCCGCGGACTGCTTGGGAAAGGGAGGGTCACCGGGGCCTTCGCTTCCACGGACGCTACCGCGCTCGGCATTGTTCGGGCCGCACGCGAGCTCGGGCTACACGTGCCAAGCGACCTGAGCGTCGTAGGCTATGACGACCAGCCCTTTGCGCGCTACTGCCAGCCACCGCTGACCACCATTCGACAAGACGGGTTTGAGCTGGGCAGGCGGGCTTTCTCTCTACTGCACCAAATGCTCATGGGCGACAAGCCGCCGACGCTCCGGCTCGAGCTCCCCCCAGACTTAATCCGCCGCTCGTCCACGCAAGCCCCCAAGCGCCAAGATTCTTGACCCGGCAAACCATAGTTAGTATAGTGATTATATACTCAGTTATCGCAGGGGGGGATTGCCCACCGTACATTGGTCGCCTAAATCTTGATGAGCTAAATTCGAGCACGCGCACTCGTCAAAGGAGGTTAATTGTCAGATGAAAATGCAACGGGTAAAGTTTTCGATTTACACGGCGCTCCTCGTGCTCTGTTCGCTCTTGGGCGTCACAGCCGCGTCAGCCCAGACTCCGGTGATCATTCACGTCGGATGGCCATGGGGACCCGACGCCCAACAAACAACAGGATTCATCGATATGGTCAACGCGTTCAACAGGGAACATTCCGATATTCGCGTGGAGTACACCCTCGCCTACGACCACGACAAGTTCGTCGTGTCGATGGCCGGCGGAGCGGCGCCCGATGTGTACAGCATTGGCGGCATCGGCTCGTACATCGAAGCCGGGTACACGGCAGACATCACGGACCTGGTTGAGCGTGACACGAGGCTTTCCAAGGACGACTTCGTCCCGGCTGCATGGAACCGGGTGACTCCAGGCGGCCGGGTCTGGGCCCTGCCCTACTCCGCCGACCCCAATTTTGCCTTTTTCACCAACCGAGCGCACCTTGACGAAGCTGGTATGGTCGCCTCCGACATCCGCACAATTGCGGACGTCGACCAAGCTCACCTCCGCTTGACGAGACGCGCGCCCGACGGATTGCTCGAGCGGGCAGGGATCATTCCCGTGGACGTGATCGGTGGGTATATCAACGACATCAACACCTGGGGATGGCTCTTTGGCGGCTCGTTTTACGACGAAGCCACGCAGACGGTCACGCCCGATCACGACGGCGTCGTGGAAGCGCTCGAGTGGATGGTCGAGCACAACCAGCGGATCTCGGAGGCCGAAATCGCGTCTGCATTCGGCGGCGGCTTTTGGGACCGGTTCACCCGCGAAAAGGTGTCGATGTGGCCCGCGAACCCACCGCAGCTTGGAAACATTCGAAATGGAAATCCGGACCTTATCTTCGACGTAACGCCCATGCCAAAGCATCCCAACGGTCCCGACAACCCGACATGGATCGGCGGCCACAACTTCGCCGTCACGTCAACGTCCGCGCACCGAGAAGCGGCGTACGAGTTCATTCGCTATGCGGCGGCAAGCCCCGAAGGCAGCAGGCTGCTTCTTGCTCCGACAGGGTTTTTCCCCGCTTACAAAAAGTCGAATGTCGTCGAGCAATACCTGGCCGATGATAAAACCGCGCTCTTTATCGAGCTCTTGCAGACAGCGTACCTACCCGGCGTCGATATTCCGGCGTACACCGATTACGTCGCTGCGCTCACAAGTGCGGTGCAAGCGGCGCTCAACGGCACTCAGGCCCCCCGGGTCGCCCTCGAAGAAGTGAGACGGATCGTGCAACCCAAGGTCGACGAGGCCATCGCTCGGGCGGCATCGCAGCGTTAGAACTTCGAAGCGCCGTCGATGCAAGGTTTCCAAACGCTCAAAGCCCGCCGCACCGGTCGCATGCAACGGCCCGGTGCGGCGGGCTTTTTTCACGCAAGTCTTGGTGTCCCGCTTTTCGCCTTTAGCTCGCCACCCGCGCGGCAAACTCGGAGACCGCCGGGAAAAGCTCGCCTTCGAGCGGACTCCCGTCCGGGAGGTTCAAGGGATCGGTGACGACGTGCCCCTTCTTGTTATACGTGGTGACCGCATCCATAAAGATGACCACGTGCGCCACCCTAGGCACGTCGGTCTGGTTGGGCCCGGCCGTGTGGGCGCACCGCCCGTGGTGAAAGGTGCAGTCACCCGCACGCAGCGGCAGGGTGACCCTGGGCTCCCAGGCAAGGTCCGGCGCGAGGCTAAAGAGGCTCTTTGGATCCCGCAAATTTTGCGCCGGAAGATCGCGCATGCTGTGTGAGCGGGGAATAAAGGACATGCACCCGCGCTCGACCGGCACATCCACGAGCGCAATCCACGCCGAGATCGGGTGGTGCGAGTTGGCGTGCGGCCAGTAAGGCTGATCCTGATGAAACTCCGTCGGCGCGTTGTTGTGGGGCTGCTTGATCAGAAGCTGGTCGTGCCAGAGGCGTAGCGGAACGCCGGCGAGGCGCTCCGCCACCTCTCCGAGCCTTTGATTCAATGTCAGACGCTTGATGGTAGGATCTTCGCGCCAAGCGTTGACGAGCTGCGTAAAGACCGGACCGTCACTCAGCTTCTTCATACGCTGGGAGAGCGAGAGCGCAGCCTCGCGCATCTCTGCCGCCTCATCGGGGGTCAGCAATCCCTGGATGCGAATGAACCCGTTCTCCCGGTACCCTTCGATCGCTTCTGCCGTCAAGTTGTCCGGCGTCGCCGTGTACTCCATGGCAAGACCTCCCTGGCTGTTCTTTCCAGCATCGTATCAGCCTTCGTCGGTCCGCCAAAGGACACAATCGAGCGAGAAAGGGGACATTTTATGTGATCGGCTTTGGCGCGGCGCGATCGCTAGCCTGCGACCACTTCGTACCCGGCCTCTTCTACCGCCTCTTTCATCGCCGCTTCGGTGGCCTTGTCCGGATCGTAGGAGACGGTCGCTTTGCCGCCCTCCAAATCGACCTCGACCGCCGCGACGCCCGCTACCTCTTTGAGCGCGGTCGTGACGGCCTGTTTGCAGTGACCGCAGCTCATCCCGTCGATCTTAAGCACTTTGGTCTCCATTTTTCATCCCTCCGTCAACTTTGAAACGCTTTTTCCGGGTTGAAACGCTTTAGCAGGCTTGAGTTGCTCACGACGGACACCGAGCTTAGCGCCATGGCCGCCCCTGCGATAATCGGGTTTAGCAGGCCAAAGGCCGCAAACGGGATGCCCACCGTGTTGTAGATCAAGGCCCAAAACAGGTTTTGCCGTATCTTGCCCATCGTGGCGTGGCTCAGCGAGATCGCGGCCGCGATGCCCCGCAAGTCGCCCCGCATCAATGTGACGTCCGCAGCCTCGATCGCGACGTCGGTACCCGTCCCGATCGCAATGCCGACGTCGGCAGCGGCCAGCGCCGGCGCGTCATTGATGCCGTCGCCGACCATGGCGACCTTCTCCCCTCGCTCTTTCAGCCTTTCGACTTCGATCGCCTTGCCCTCCGGGAGCACTTCTGCGAGGATGTCCCGGTCTTTGATTCCGACTTGCCTGCCGATCGCCCGGGCCGTGCGCAGGTTGTCGCCGGTCACCATGACGACGCGAAGGCCCATGTCGTGAAGTGTGCGAATGGCCTCCGCCGAAGTTTCCTTGACGGTGTCGGCGACTGCGACAATCCCGGCGATGCGTCCGTCCACCGCCGCCATCATCGCGGTCTTGCCCTCGTCCTCGAGCCGGCGGACGACATTTTCGTATGGGTCGGGATCGATGCCTTGCTCGCGCATCATGAGCCGGTTGCCGACAAATACGCTCCTCCCGTCGACCACCGCCCGGATCCCGCGCCCGGGAACGGCCTCGAACGCTTCCACGGCGCCAGTGAGCGCCACGCGCTCGCGCGCTCTTGCGACGATCGCCTGCGCAATCGGGTGCTCGGAAGGCCGCTCTGCTTGGGCTACGAGTCTGAGCACCTCGTTGTCGGCGATGTCACCGACCGCAACGACGTCGGTCACCTCCGGCTCTCCCTTGGTGATGGTGCCCGTCTTATCCAGGATGACGACGTCGAGTTGGTGGGTGCGCTCGAGGTGCTCGCCGCCCTTGAAGAGGATGCCGTGCTCGGCGCCGAGCCCTGTGCCCACCATGATCGCGGTCGGCGTCGCAAGCCCTAAGGCACACGGACACGCGATGACGAGGACCGCAGTCATGTTGAGCAGCGCTCGTGTAAAGTCGCCCGTAAACGCGAGCCACCCGATGAAGCTGAGCAACGCCACCGCGATGACGGCGGGAACGAAGTAGGACGAAACGACGTCCGCCATGCGTTGAATCGGCGCCTTGGACCCTTGGGCCTCTTCGACCACCTTGACGATTTGCGCGAGGACCGTCTCCTTGCCCACTTTGGTCGCCTCAAACGTAAAGGAGCCGTGCTTGTTGATCGTAGCGCCCACGACTGCATCGCCCGCGCTCTTTTCGACCGGCAAGCTCTCGCCTGTGATCATCGATTCGTCCACAGCCGAAGATCCTTCGAGCACGATGCCGTCTACCGGCACCCTTTCGCCCGGCCGAACGAGCACCGTGTCGCCAACGCGCACCTCTTCGACCGGAATATCGACTTCTTCCCCGTTTCGAATCACCCGTGCGGTCCTTGGCTGTAGGCCGAGCAGCTTCTTGATGGCCTCGGACGTCCTTCCTTTGGCCCTGGCCTCGAGGAGCTTACCGAGGATGATCAAAGTGATCAAGATCGCGCTCGTCTCAAAGTAAAGGCCCACGACGCCGATCTCGGGAAAGAGAATCCCGGCGAGGCTGTAAAAGTAAGCCGCCGAAGTGCCAAGGGCCACGAGGACGGACATGTTGGCCGAGCGGTTTTTGAGACTGTAATATGAGTCTACGTAAAACTGCCGGCCGGCGTAAAACTGGACAGGGGTCGCAAGAGCGAGCTGCACCCACCCGTTGGAAAGCAGCCGGATCACGGCGGAGTTGATCTCGAATATGTGACCGAGCATGGCGATCAAAAGCGGCAGTGAGAGCGCTGCTGAGAGCAAAAACAGAAACTTTTGCCGCCTCACCTCCGCCTCCCGCGCCGTCTTGTCGGCATCTGCGCCGTCCTCATCGACGACGAACGCTTCGTATCCGATGCCCGCAATCTTGTTGCGGATCTCCTCGACGCCGATCATCGCGGGCACGTACCGGACATTTGCTTTCTCCGTGCCGAGATTGACCGAAGCCTGAACGCCCGGGAGCTTGTTTAATGCCTTTTCGATCCGGAGGGCGCAGGCCGCGCACGTCATGCCGACGATATCAAACTCGACGCGCTCAGAGTCGACATCATAGCCGAGATCGCGCACCTTGCTTACAAGCGCGCTCACATCCGATGTCGAAGGGTCGAATTCGACCGTGGCTCGCTCTAATGCGAGGTTCACGGTTGCCTGGGAGACCCCGGGCATCTTTGCAAGGCCCTTCTCGATGCGGTTCGCGCAGGCCGCGCACGTCATGCCTCGGATGCCGAAGGTGACCCGGTCTTTTGTCCGTATTGGGGCGCTCGTGCCTCTCGTAGCATCGCTCACGACAAGCACCTCCTTATACCCCGTAGGGGTATCAACATTTTCAGTATATCGGTCGCCTCAATTGTCTGTCAAGCGGCGAGCCAAACGTTCGTCCCGCGCGCTCTACTTGACAAATCGCTTCATGACATCCGTCAACTCAGCGATCGCGCGGTCTCCGTCGTCGCTTTTGATCGCCCGGGCGACGCATCCCCGGGTGTGGTCCTCGAGCAAGATGAGCCCGACGCGATCGAGCGCCGATCGGACCGCAGATATCTGGACCAGGATGTCGACACAGTACTTATCCTGCTCCACCATGCGCTGAATCCCTCGCACTTGTCCCTCGATGCGGCGAAGCCGCTTGATCAGATCGTCTTTGTCGTGTTGATACGAGCCCATGGCTACGCTCCTTCCCCTGAAATCATATGAGCAAGTGCCGGGGCGCACAGCCATATATACCCCATACCCGTATTTACGATACGCTAAAATGGCCGCACGAGTCAACGTCTGTCGACACGGCGGCCGATCGGCAAGCCTCGTCTGCAGCGAATTGACAGCTAGGCCGGGCTGACAAGGTCGGGCGGCAAACTGGGTAGCTCCTCGAGCTTGAGCCGGACGGACAGAATGTAAGGCTCCTCCCCTTCCGTCCAGTGGCCGTACGTCGTGCACACAAACGTGCCGTCCGGGAGGAGTTCGACCCCAGGATAGGAGGTGTCGGCGCCCTTCTTGTTATCCTTCAGCCGCACCCGGTATTCTCCGACGGCGCCTTGTACAATGTCGTCATACGTGCCGACCCACGCGACGAAATCACCCCATGTCGAGGAGCCGTGCGCTCGATCGCGAAACGCTACCAGCAACCGGCCGTCGGGGGCGTACTTGGCCACGTGGCGATCGCCGGTGAGCGTCCAAGGCAGCTCGGTGGGCGAAGACCACGTCGCTCCCTCGTCGTCACTGTAGATGACAAACGAGTTGAACTCCCTACTGTTCTCTCGCAAGAGGACGCAAATCTGCGACCCGTCGGGTGAACGAAACGCTCCCGGCTCACACAGGCGCGCCTTTGGATGCTCTGCGATGATTTCCGGCTCGCTCCACGTAAGGCCGCCGTCCTCCGAAATCGATTTGTACACCCGAAAAGGGCCCGGAATGCCGCTGCCTTTGATAAAGCGGCCGTCGTCGTGAAAGAGCGCCATGTACCTACCCGGGCCTCCCTTGAGCTCGATCACGCTCGACATGGCGACAATGCCGCCGAAGTCGCCGATCGGCTCGAGGTCGCTCCACGTGTGGCCATCGTCTTCGGAACGTGCCATGCGGATGGGATACAATCCCGAGAACATGATTAGGCGCTTTGTGCCGTGCCGGTCAACCACCCGATGAATCGTGGGCGTCTCTTTGCTCGTGGCCCAGCTCTGAGGAACGGGGAGCCGATCCGTCCACGTCAAACCCCCGTCGTAGCTGTGTTTTAGGACGACTTCCCCGCGGCCATGACCTTTAGGATAGACGATGACGATCGTTTGGCCGTCCTCGAGAAGTACCGTCGTCGGATGTCCCAGATACTGGCCGGGCTCGCGGTCGACCACCACCTGGCGGTGGCGATCGTGATCCAAATCGATGAGGCGAATGGCCATCTTAGGAGCCCCCAGTGCTTCTAATCCTATTTGAAGATATTGATGAGATCAGACAAATTCGATGCTGCAATGCATCGGTTCTCTGGGCGATGCATACATCCTTCGCTAGGGTAAGCGAATCGCTATCTAGCCGCTACTAACGACAACTTCCCAGGCAAAACAGGGCTTCAGCGCCCCGCATCGTAGTAACAGCAAGAAGATAGCACCGCGCTAGGAGCGACGACATGTCGGGACAAAACGATCGAGCATTCTGGATTGAATCACTTGAGCGCATCGCAGATCCGGTGCTCACGGCGCTTGCCGATCACCGTTTGAAAGCGTCGATGCCCGTCGAAGGCAAGTCGGCCGACCGACCGCTCTACACGCACCTCGAAGCGGTCGGGCGAACGCTTGCGGGCATCGCTCCGTGGCTTGAATCTGCGGCCAGCGATCCCGATGAGGAGTCCATTCGCAGGCGCCAGGCGTCCCTAGCCCGCGCCGGCATCGACGCCGCCACGGACCCCGACTCGCCTGACTATTGCAACTTCACCAGCGGCCAACAGCCGATCGTCGACGCGGCGTTTTTGGCGCACGCCATCTTGCGCGCCCCCACGGAGCTGTGGGAAAAGCTGGACGGACGCGTCAAGCAAAACCTGAAAGCGGCGCTGATGGCGACGCGCGTCGGCCGCAAGCCCGCTTTTAACAACTGGCTGCTCTTTTCCGCCATGATCGAGGCGGCGTTGCACCGAATGGGCGAATCGTGGGACCCGATGCGGGTCGACTACGCGCTGCGCCAGCATGAGCAGTGGTATGCCGGTGACGGAGCTTACTGCGACGGCCCGCGCTTTCACTGGGACTACTACAACAGCTTCGTCATCCAGCCGATGCTCATCGACGTCCTACTGGAAGTCGGCCACGTGTACCCCGAGTGGGAGCGCATGCGCGAGCCGGTGCTCGCTCGAGCCGAGCGCTACGCGGCGGTCCTCGAACGCATGATCTCCCCCGAAGGCGCCTATCCTATCATCGGCAGGTCGATCGCATACCGATTCGGCGCGTTTCAGCTCCTTGGACAGATCGCCTTGATGCGCCGACTCCCCGACGGCATCCGGCCCGCTCAGGTGCGATGCGCTCTGACGGCCGTGATCAAGCGGACGCTGTCGGCGAAAGGGACGTTCGACGAAGGCGGGTGGCTCAAGATCGGAGTTGCAGGGAGCCAGCCCTCCCTTGGCGAGGGATACATCTCGACGGGAAGCCTGTACTTGTGCGCCACGGGCCTATTGCCGCTCGGCCTGCCTCGTGAAGACCCGTTTTGGAGCGACCCTCCCGAGTCCTGGACCTCGGTGCGGGTATTTGGCGGCGAAGACATCCAAGCGGATCGAGCCATATCGCTATGAGACGAAATGTCGCTCCCGTTGCGGAGAAAGCGTCGATCCCGACGCATTCGCAGCGAAGAAACGACATCGACGCCTTGCGCGTGTTCGCGACGTTGGCCCTCATCGTGTTTCATACCGCGAGGGTTTTTGACGAAGCGCCATGGCATATCAAGAATGACTTGCAACCCATGGCGATGGACGTCCTCGTCACATTCATGAATGCGTGGCACATGCCTTTGTTTTTCACGCTCGCAGGCGCTGCGGCCGCGTTTTCGCTTCGCCGTCGCTCCGCATCGCAGTTTATTGACGAGCGCATCTCGAGGCTCTTGATCCCCTTTTCGTTCGGCATACTGCTCGTGATTCCACCGCAGGTTTACATCGAACGCATTTCGGATTCGCCGTTCAGACAGAGTCCTATCGACTTCGAAGGCTCGTACCTTCAGTTTTTTCCGCAGTTTTTCACCCAAGGGATCTACCCAAGCGGAAACTTCAGTTGGCATCACCTGTGGTTCATTGGTTATCTGTTCGTCTTTTC
This sequence comes from uncultured Clostridia bacterium, assembly GCA_964424335.1. Classification (GTDB taxonomy): domain Bacteria; phylum Bacillota; class Limnochordia; order DTU080; family RSA5; genus CAYRIY01. The sequence continues at coordinate 3,379 of CAYRIY010000064.1, read as the reverse complement.
ACTGCTCCTACTGCCACTTTTCCAGCACTTTTTGGGCAAAGGGCGCGAGCAGATATACCGATGGGGCAGCTTCTTATCGCGCGGTTTCAATGTGGCGCTGCTTGCCATCCCGCTCATAGTAATTAGGACCGCTCTTGCCGGAGCGTTTCCCGGGCCGCAGAATTTCGTCAACGACCTCGCGAATATCGCGCAGTCGATGCTGCTCATGACATACGGCTTTATCATGGTGCAGGACCACCGCATTCAAGAAGCGATCGAGCGCAACCTGGTAAACGCCGCTCTTTGCGCGGCCGGTTCTACGGCAGTGATTTCGTATATGCTCCTCGCCGGAGACTGGGCCGAGCCCTACTCAGGGCGATACTTCATCATGATGCCCGTCTGGGCGATCACCACATGGTCCTGGCTCCTTGTCATCCTCAGCGCCGGAGGACGGACGCTTAGGGGCGATCGGGCGTGGATCCGGCGCTTTGGTGAGATCGCCTTTCCTTTTTACATCGTGCATCAAACGGTCATCGTGGCGGTCGCTTACTACGTCGTCGAATATCCATGGAACGTCGCAGCAAAGTTTAGCCTCATCGCTCTGGTCTCGCTCATCGCCTCGTGGCTCCTGGCAGAGGGCGCAAAGCACAGCGCCCTCACGCGCTTCATCTTTGGCATTAAACAGAAACACGGCAACACAGGGGCGGTCCCCACAGGAGCATCGCGCCCACACAGCTAATACGTTGTGCCGTGTGCGGCCGCCCGCAAATTGGGACGACGCCGCATCGGCATCCTAGAAAGGGAGGAACATTTCATCGTGAGTAATCGCGCCGTTTACGACGTACACCAAGTGCCCCCGATCGGACAATGGATCCCACTTTCGCTCCAACACCTCTTCGCCATGTTCGGCGCCACTGTTCTCGTGCCGATCTTGACAGGGCTGAGCCCATCACTTGCCCTCTTTTCATCCGGCATCGGCACACTCTTATTTCAATTGATTACCCGGGGTCAGGTCCCGGCATACCTGGGCTCGTCATTTGCGTACATTGCCCCGATCGTAGCCGTTCAGACGACCGTCGGCGGAGACGACTGGCTCGGCGCCGCCCTGGGAGCGATCATCGCGGTCGGCCTTGTCTACACCCTCGTCGCCATGATCATTGCATGGACCGGATCAGGCTGGCTCGATCGAGTGCTGCCGCCGGTCGTGATCGGCTCGGTCATCGTGGTGATCGGGCTCGGCCTCGCCCCGGTCGGCATTCAGATGGCAGGTCTGTGTACGGGAGATGCCTGCGGCGGCAAAGAAGTCGTCTCCCTCTTTCATCAGGACGTCCTGATCGCGCTTGTCACTGTCGCAGTCACGATCGGGGCGTCGGTCTATCTCCGTGGATTTTTCGCAGTCATTCCGGTGCTCATCGGTATCGCCGCGGGGTACATCTTTGCTACCGTCCTCGGCGCCGTCGACTTCTCTCCACTTGCGGGAGCGGCGTGGATCGGTATGCCCTGGTCCGCGGGCGGATGGAGCGCCCCCGTAATCAACTGGACGGCCATTGGGCTCATCGTTCCGGCCGCGATCGTCACCATTGCGGAACATTTGGGCGACGTATTTGTCTTGAGCAAAGTGGTTGGGCGTGAGTTTTACAAGAAACCGGGACTTACCCGCACGCTCCTTGGCGATGGGCTTGCAACGAGTCTCGCCGGACTCGTGGGCGGCCCTCCTAACACCACGTACGGTGAGAACGTCGGCGTCCTGGCGATCTCCCGCGTTTACAGCGTACGCGTGGTCGGGCTGGCCGCGGTGTTTGCCATCGTGCTCTCCTTCGTTCCCAAACTGGGAGCGTTCCTCCAGACCATTCCCGTTCCGGTCATGGGCGGGATCAGTCTCATCTTATTTGGCATCATCGCATCGTCCGGGATCCGGACCTTGGTCGAAAGCGGCATTGACTTCGGTGACAAGCGAAATCTCATCATCTCGTCCGTCATCCTCGTACTTGGGATTGGTGGAGCCGAGATGCAGATCGGCCAGATCAACCTACAAGGAATGGCGTTGGCGGCCGTAGCCGGCGTTCTGCTCAACCTGCTCCTCCCCAACACGTCGCGATCCCAAAAGTCAAGCGAAGCAGCGTCGCCGAGCCAGGGAAATTAGCCTGCTCACACATTGTTTGACAAATCTGTCGAATCAAGGGTACGTTTGTGGTAATCGGCCAATCAAACCCGAAATAAGGAGTGAAAGACGTGAGCCAACTCAACTACGACTTAGAGATCTCTTGGGAACCGGAACAACTGCGTGCGGGCCAAACGGTAACGATCACGGTCAAGGTCAACAACCCTCAAGGAGAGGTGTCATCGATGCACCTTTCCATTCCCGAAGAGGGGTTTTACGAGTCGCTCAGGCGCGCCGGAGACAATGTCTTTGCATTGACAGGTCAAGTCCCATGGGAAGCCTCCGGCATCTACCCCGTTCGCTTCTACGCCAGGGATTCAAATGGCAATAAGGGGCCGGAGACCGTCGTCCAGGTGCGCGTCGCCTAACGGCTTGTAACGTGATTGGCGGGCGGTCACACGCCGCGGCGCGTGAGACTGCCCGCAGACCCTCCCACAATTCCGGCACACGTTGGGAGCTTGCGACAGTCGTTTGCCAAGTAGCCCACGGCTAACTTTCGCCCTTCTTTAGGAGCGCAATCTCCGCCTTTCGCTCCGCCGACTCTTCCTCGATCCGAAAACGGGTGCGGCCGATCTCTTTCACCGTGAACTCGGTATACTGCTCGAACTTGGTCTCAAATACCACCGTAAGCCTGTCGAGTCGCTCGTTGGTCGCGTCGACCTTCTGATTTGTCTCGTCCAATCGCTTGTCGAGCCCGTCGATCCTGCGGTTCGTTTCGTCGAGTCGCTCGTCCAGCCCGTCGATCCTGCGATTCGTCTCGTCCAGCCGCTCGTCCAGCCTGTCAATTCTGCGGTTCGTCTCGTCCAGTCGCTCGTCCAGCCCGTCAATTCTGCGGTTCGTCTCGTCCAGTCGCTCGTCTAGCCTGTCAATTCTGCGGTTCGTCTCGTCCAGCCGCTTGTCCAGCCTGTCAATTCTGCGATTCGCCTCGTCCAGTCGCTCGTCCAGCCCGTCGATCCTGCGATTCGTCTCGTCCAGCCGCTCGTCCAGCCTCTTGATATCGCCATGAGCAAGCGCCACATGTTTTATAAGTTGCACCATCTGATCCCCTATTTGGCCAACTTGTGCGCCAAGGCGGTCGACTTTCTCTTCGAGCGCGGTGAGGTCTCCCACGAATTACGCCTCCCATCCGACGGTGTGACCTAAATGTACCGAACAGGCAAAGTAGGGTCAAACCTGATTTGCGCTCGTGAAGCCGCCGTACGGGCGATTTCGCGAATCGCGACACAGTAACGATCTCGT
>CAYRIY010000063.1:0-21720 GCA_964424335.1 uncultured Clostridia bacterium | reverse complement strand
CACACGCTGTTTAGTTGTCAAGGACCAACGACTCGCCCCGAGGGCAAGTCCACCGTCTCCGCCTCAAGCTGCCCTTCAGGGCCAGCCTGTCAGCGGCGACGTTTTTCATCTTAACATCCTCGGGTTGCTTTCGTCAAGTGCCAGCTTCTACCCTTTAGCGATTTTTCATCGCCTTCGTTTAGGAGCTGCATCGACGACGTGCGCCGAGGGCTGACAAGAGACACACACGCTCTTGCTCACGCCTTGTCTCCTGAGAGCAAAGCTGATTATACATGCGTTCCTTTACTGTGTCAACACCATCAAAGTTGAAACCGCCAACTCACTGCCTAGCGCCGATCGCTCCTGCATTGAGCGACTCTAAAATCATGGCCGCTTCACTCAATGGGCCCGAATATCCCGAGAGGTTGACGTACGTCTCGGGCACGGCGCCAGGCAACACGTCGTCTGAAATCGGCACGGTTTGTTGCACGACAACTTGATCCTTCAAGAACGGGGCGAGCACGATCATCGTCACTTTCACTTCCATATAGAGACGATGTGCCACCTGGTTGATCCCCGCGGAGACGAAATCGACTTTGGGTTCTGCTACGACGGCGCCCGTAGTAAAGATGCGAATCGGAATCATGGGACCCCAACCCGCCAAGACCCGCATCCCGGTCAACTCGCCAAACGGGACCTGGAACTCTTGCGGCGCCTGTGCGCGAAACGTCTCCAAAATCGACTGCACTGCGTCGGACATCACCTGGTTGAGCGGCCCCATGTTGTAACGGATAATCTGGACGCCGCCCGCGCCGCCTTGCGTAATCGTGAAGATCTCCATCTCCTGCAATCGCCCTGCGAGCACATCGCGGATAGCCCCGTTGATTGCGCTCGTGGCGATGTTGGTCGCACGCACACGAGCCCATTCCACGACGGGTCCGCTCAGTTGGCGCTCGACCCACCACGTAGCGATCGTGCTTAGCACGACGAGCGTGCACAGGACCAATGTTACCGTAAACCGAACGCGTGAGAACGTCGGGTTTTGGGGCGGATTAAGCGACCGCAGCACGAGATCACCCACAATAGGCTAGACGTCCGTCACCTGCAAAAAGGCGACGACAGCATCACTTCCCATCCTATGCTGCGGCCGTTGTTCGTGACACTGGGCGCTGCGCAAGACGATCTACGACACCTTCGATCCTACCCTCGCAAGCGAATCCGAACAAACTTTCGCCTTCCGACTTGCAGGACCGCACCGTCTTCGGGCGCCCAATCAAGGTTTGCCGACTCAACCGTCTCCCCGTTGATTCGTACGCCGCCCTGCTCGATCAATCGGCGCGCTTCGCCGTTCGACGACGCAAGATTGGCCGAAACAGCGAGCTTTACGATCCAGATCTTGCCGTCTTTCAACTCGCTTCGATCGATGACCGCCTCGGGCATGTCCTCGGGAGCCTCGCCTTGTCCGATGACGCGATCGAAGTGTTGCTCCGCTCGGTCTGCGTCGTCCGACGTGTAGAAGCGTTCGACAACCGCTCTAGCGAGTCGCTTCTTTACTTCTTTGGGGTGCAACGCCCCCTCTTCCACGCCCGACCTGAGCGATGCGATCTCGGCAATCGGCGTCTGGGTGATCAGTTCGAAGTACATCCACATTAGATCATCGGGAATCGACATCGTTTTGCCAAACATCTCTTCGGGCGGATCGTTAAGGCCGATGTAGTTGTTCAGCGATTTGCTCATCTTCTCGGTTCCATCAAGACCGATCAGCACCGGATTGCACACTCCGACTTGCGGTTCCATGCCGCGTTCTCGCTGCAGATCGCGCCCGACGAGGATGTTGAACTTCTGGTCCGTCGCGCCGAGTTCCACATCGGCCTCGATCATGACGGAGTCGTACCCTTGCATCAGCGGGTAGACGAGTTCATGCAAGCTGATCGGCGTTTGTGCCCGGTAGCGATTGGCGAAGTCCTCCCGCTCCATCATTCGTGCGACCGTCATCGACGCGAGCAGGCGGATTACGTCGGAGAAGGCCATCTCCTTAAACCAGTCGCCATTGAAGACAACCTCCGTCTTTTCCGGATCGAGGATCCTAAAGACCTGATCCTTGTAGGTGCTCGCGTTCTCGAGGACTTGCGCGTGGGATAGTTGGGGCCGTGCCTTGTTCCTTCCCGAGGGGTCTCCAACCGTCGCCGTGTAATCCCCGATGATGAGGACTGCCTGATGGCCAAGCTCTTGGAACTGGCGGAGTTTGAGGATAGGAATCATGTGGCCGAGGTGAAGGTCGGCGCCCGTCGGATCAACGCCGAGTTTCACCCGGAGCGGCTTGCCTTCGCTCCTTGCGCGCCGCAACTTCTTTTCGAGCTCGCCCTCTGGGAAGACGTCCTCTGCCCCCCGACATAGCAGCTCTAGCTCTTCCTCAACGCTGATCGTCGGGTTGTACGTGATCGCCATCACCTATTCCCTCTCTTTGTTGCAGCTATAATAGTAGGCGTTACCCAAAAACAAAAACCGGCTTCTCGCATGATAGGGACGAGAGCCGGTTCCCGCGGTACCACCCTGATTAACCGAGCTGATCGGGCTCGGTTCACTCGGATCTTTATCAAGTAAAGATAACGCCGTTAACGGGGCGCAGCCGAATCGCCGCCTACCGGCGCCGCCGCGTGAGCGGGGCGCTTTGGGGGCGCCGCGTCGGGAAAGGTACTTCGCCAAAGGGCTCCGCCGGTTTTCACCAGCCACCGGCTCTCTGCGACTGGAGATGCTCCTTCGACTACTCGCGTTTTCCGTCATTGCGTTTGCATTCGTATCGCTATCTAGATTGCTGCCTGCAAAAGGCGACTTGGAGCCATTTGCATCGTATGCCGAGAATTATAGCATGGGCCGGTCCGAGCCCGCAACGATACGATCTTGGCACGTGTTATAATACCCTGTGTAGCACTCGTTCTCTCGAGGTGATGGTCTGGCATGGGCAAGAAGGAGCGGCGTAGGGGCCGCAAGTTTATCATAGCCATCGTGTTCATCACCTTTGTCATAATCGGTGCCATTGCAGGCGCTCTTGCGGCCTACCTTCAAAGCGCTCCGAGTCTTGACGAGGTCACGTTCGACCCCCAGATGACGACCTTCATATACGACGTAAACGGCGACATACTCGGCAGGTTTTACAGAGAAAACCGCACGCACGTCGACCTCGAGGACGTTCCCCAAATCGTCGTCGATGCATTTCTCGCCGCCGAGGACGGCGACTTTTACAAGCATCACGGCATCGACTTTTCTGCGATCGCACGCGCCGTGATCGTAAATTTGAAGCCCGGGAGCACGCTTCAAGGCGGGAGCACCATCACGCAGCAAGTGGCGCGCCTTGCGTTCCTCACGCTCGACCGCACCTGGTCACGTAAATTGAAAGAGCTCCTATGGACAATCCAAATCGAGCGGAAGTACACAAAAGACGAAATCATGGAGGCCTACCTCAATATCCAGTACTTCGGCCACAGCGCTTATGGCATCCAGGCGGCCGCGCAGACGTATTTCAGCAAAGACATCTCGGAAGTGAACTTGGCGGAGGCGGCAATGCTCGCCGGCGTGGTCAATGGTCCAGGCTACTTCTCGCCCTTCTATGACATGGAAGCGGCGGTAAACCGCCGCAACTGGGTATTGAAGCGCATGTACGATACCGGCCTCATTTCGCAGAGCGACTATATGACCGCTGTCCAGACCCCGATCGAAGTAAAAGACGGGCGAACGAGAAACGCCCAGGCGCCTTATTTTGTCGAGTACGTGCGGCAGCAACTGCTGGAAAGGTACGGCGAGGGCCAGCTTTATGGCGGCGGCCTGAGAGTGTACACGACATTCGATCCGAAGTTGCAGAAGGCGGCCGAAGATGCAATCGCCGCGTGGGTTCCCACGAAGGGTTTGGACGATCAAGGGCTCGCGCAACCGCAAGCCGCCTTTGTCGCCCTCGACACCCAGTTTGGGTATATCCGCGCCATGATCGGCGGACGAGGCAACGATCACTTCAACCGGGCCGTCCAAGCAACCCGGCAGCCGGGATCGGCCATGAAGCCTTTTGTGTTCGCGGCGGCAATCGACACGCTCCGCTACACCCCGGTCGACATCATTGTGGACGAGCCGACCACGTTCGCCCTGATCACCGGTGAAACATGGTCGCCTACCAACTACGACGGCGGTTACCTTGGGCCCGTCACGCTACGGCGTGCTCTCGAGGACTCCGTCAACATCGTCGCTGCGAAGGTAATCAACGACATCGGGCCAGGCACCGTGATCGAGTACGCAAAGCGCATGGGCATCACTACGTTGGTGGAGCAAGGCCGGCTCAACGACAACACGCTTGCGCTCTCTTTGGGCGGCCTCACACGCGGCGTGACTCCCCTTGAGATCGCCCGGGCATATGCGGTGTTTGCAAACGGCGGGATCCGCGTCGAACCAATTGCGATCTTGCGGGTGGAAGACAAGGACGGAAACGTCATCGACGAGTTTCGCCCCAATCGCAGCCTCGTGCTGGCGCCGGAGACGAGTTACATCATGACCGACATGCTGCGAGGAGTTATCGAGCGAGGAACAGGGATCGGAGCCAACATCGGAAGGCCTGCGGCCGGCAAGACCGGCACGACCTCGGACTTTACCGATGCGTGGTTTGTCGGTTACACGCCCGAGCTCGTGGCGGCCATCTGGATCGGAAACGACAACAATCGGCCCATGGTCTATCCCGATCAGCGAATTGGAAGCGGCATTGCGGCCAGGGCTTGGGGAGCGTTTATGCGTACTGCCATGGCGGACATGCCCGTGCGCGACTTTGCCGTTCCCGCGGGCATCGTCGGTCCATTGACGATCGACCGCGAAACCGGCGGCCTCGTCGACGATTCATGCCGCAACGTTCCGATGGAGGAGCGGCTCTTTAACGAGCTGTTCATCAAGGGCACCGAGCCCAAAAACATCTCCCCCCGCTGCTCGGCGCTGCTTACGCCTCCTCCAGGTCTGTTCCGGCGGCTGCCTTAGGCAAGAGATCTGCTTACGATCGGGCACGTATCTCGCTAAGAATCACGAGGGCCGGCACAAGTCGCCGGCCCCTTTTCATGGTGTACTTTGAATTTCTATAGGCATTAAACGGGCGTTGATCCCGAGAAGCTAAAGCTCAACCACCGTGACGCCCAAGCCGCCTTCGGTCGGTCCGCCGTCGGCAAACCCCCGCACCCTCGGGTGCGACGCGACGAACTCCTGCACCGACCTGCGCAAGGCGCCGGTACCTTTTCCGTGGATGATTCTCACCTTGGCAAGGCCGGCAATCAGTGCGTCGTCGATATACTTATCGGTCGATTCGATGGCCTCATCGACCGTCATGCCGCGCAAGTCGAGCTCTGACTTGACTTCCGATGCCTTCACGCGGGTTATCGCGCCGAGTCCGCCCGGCCTTGGGGCGTCCGTTCGTCCAGGCGCCCTGGGCCCACGCTCCTCTTGGAGATCGCTCACGGGCACGGTCACTCTCAGAGCGCCGACTTGGACGGCAACTTTCCCGTCCCCGAGGATTTGCGCCACCTCCCCAATTTGATCCAGGCTCTTCACACGAACGCTCATGCCGACGCGAAGCTGACCTGGATCGAGCGCTGGACGAGGAGCATGTCCGGACGGCACATCTTCGTCCGACACGGGTTGTCGCCTCACTAGCTCTCCGAGTCGGCGCCGGACCTCCTTAGCCTCCTCCTCGACATCGTCTCGCCCCGCCTTACGCAGCCGTCCCACCAGCGAATCAGCCTCGCGCCTTGCTTGCTCGACGATTCGATTGGCTTCGCGCCGGGCCTCGGCGAGCACCTCTTCCCTTGCACCACGCAGTTTCTCAAAGGCTTGATGGTATCGCTCGTAAAGGTCTCGGTAACGATGTAGGAGTTTGCGCGCTTCCTCTCGATCGCGCTCGGCTGCTCGGTGGTCTTCTTCTACCCGTCGAATCAAGTCGTCGACCTTTCGGTCGTCCTCCGTAAGCAGCGACTCGGCCCGCCGTATGATCGCGTCGTCGAGCCCAAGCCGGGCCGAAATTGCAAAGGCGTTGCTCTTGCCCGCCACGCCCATCGAAAGGCGGTAGGTTGGTCGCAGAGTTTCTACGTCGAACTCGACGCTCGCGTTCTCCACCAGTGGGTGGTTGTAGGCAAAACTCTTCAGCTCACTGTAGTGGGTCGTCGCGACGACACGGCAACCTTTTTGAATCAGCCGCTCCAGGAGAGCGATGGCAAGCGCTGCCCCCTCGGTCGGATCCGTGCCGGCGCCGAGTTCGTCGAGCAAGACGAGGGAGCGACTGTCCGCCTTCGATACGATGTCGACGATGTGGGTCATGTGGGATGAAAAGGTACTCAAGTTTTGCTCGATGCTCTGCTCGTCGCCAATGTCCGCAAAGACCGACTCAAACACGGGGACCTCGGTCCCGACTTCTGTCGGCAGATGCAGCCCGGCCTGTGCCATCAGGGCAAATAGCCCAACGGTCTTTAACGTGACGGTTTTGCCGCCCGTATTCGGTCCGGTGATGACGACGCTCGTAAATCCTTCGCCGAGCGTAAAGTCGATCGGAACGACATTTCCCTGAATCAACGGGTGCCTGCCGCGCCGAATGACGATGCGTCCCTCCTCGTTGATCTGCGGGCGCGCTGCATCCATCTTCAACGCGAGATTTCCCTTGGCAAAGATAAAGTCGAGGACTCCGGCAGTCTCGATTGCGTGTACGAGCGAGTCTTGCGCTTGTGCGACCAGGTCGCTCAAGCCTTGCAAGATCCGCTCGACCTCGATCTCTTCCTCCCGCTCCACCCCACGGATCTGATTGTTCAATTCGACGACGGGCAGCGGTTCTACAAACAAAGTGGCGCCGCTCGCCGACTGGTCGTGAACGATCCCGGGCACTTCACCCCTGTACTCCTGTTTGACGGGGACGACGTACCTGCCGGAGCGCAGCGTGACGATCGGATCTTGCAAGTACTTTTGCCCACGGGGCGAGCGCACGAGTCGATCGAGTTGCTCCCGCACCCGTTGCAGCAGGGTGCGAAGGCGAGCGCGAATTTGTGCGAGGGTGGGCGATGCGTGGTCGACGACGCGGCCTTCGAGGTCGATGCACCGCCTGATCTCCTGTTCGAGGCGGGGAAAGGACTCGATCATCCCGCCGAGGTCCGCCAAGACTTCCGCGCCGTGCTCGCCCGCATGGTTTAGGAGGTAGGCGCGCAATGCGGCAAGCCCGCGCGCCGTCTCGGCCACGTCGAGGAGCTCGGTCGGCTCCAACACCGCGCCGATGCCCGCTCGCCTCGCAATCGGCCGGATATCTCGCAAACCGCCAAAAGGAGGCGAGCCGCACTTCACGATGAGGGTAAGCGCCTCGGCAGTCTCTTGTTGATGCCTTTCGATTTGGGAGACGCGGGTCGAAGGTTGAAGGGCACGCGCCTTTTCTTTGCCCAAGGAGAAGCTCGCCTGATCCGCAAGGCGCGCCGTAATCTTGTCAAACTCAAGCGTCCGCATGACATTTGCATCGATCGCCATGATCGTCTATCGCCCCAGCCAAGCAAACAGTTTTTCAATGGTCCACGCGTTGACGACAGCCTCTTTGGGAATTCGGGCCCGACGGGCGACCGAGACCCCAAACCACATGTCGCCAAGCTCGCTGCAATCGTGTGCATCCGTATTGATCGCAAGGTTCACGCCTGCATCATACGCCCGAGCGGCAAGCGTGTCCTTGAGATCGAGCCTCGCCGGGGATGCGTTGATCTCCAAAGCGGTCCCATGCTCCAAGGCGGCCGCGATCACCCGGTCGATGTCGACGTCGTACGGATCACGACGGCCCAAGATTCGGCCTGTCGGATGGCCGATGATGTCGACATGGGGGTTTTCGATCGCTCGCACGAGGCGATTCGTGAGCGTCTCGGCATCTTGACGCATTCCGGAGTGAATGGACGCCACGACGATGTCCAAGCTTTCGAGCGTCTCGTCGTCCAGATCCAAAGAGCCGTCCGCGAGGATGTCGACCTCGACGCCCCGCAGCACTCGAATTCCCCCGACCTGGCGCTCGACCTCCCAAATCTCGTCTGCCTGTCGCTTGAGATCGTCTGCGGTGAGCCCATTTGCGATGCGCAATGCCTTGGAGTGATCACAAATCGCAATGTATTCTCGCCCAAGCGCCTTGGCCTCGCGCACCATGTCGATCAAGGTCGACCGACCATCGCTCCAGTGCGAGTGGACGTGGAGATCACCGCGAATATCGTCCGGCTCGATCAATCGGGGCAACGCCCCCGAAAGCGCCTGCTCGATTTCACCCTGGCCCTCCCGAAGCTCAGGAGGAACGAAATCGAGGCCGAGAAGGCGGTAAAGCTCTTCCTCCGATTTTGGCAGAATCGATCTGCCCGTCTCGATCTGGGTAAACCCGTACTCGCTGATGCTGTACCCCCGCTTTTTCGCCAGCGCTCGCAAGGCCACGTGATGCTCTTTGGATCCGGTAAAATGGTGTAGCGCGCTCACAAAATGTGGACCCGAGACCACCCGCAGGTCGACTTGAGTGCCGTGTCTGAGCGCTACAGAAGTCTTGGTGTCGCCTTTCACCAGCACCTCTTGGATTTGCGGCATCGATGTGAAATAGTCCATCACTTGCCCCGGATCGTCGGATGCAGCGACAATATCGATGTCACCCACGGTGTCGCACCGGCGCCTAATGCTCCCGGCAAGCGCGGCGTACGTGACGTGGATAGACTTTTGGAGGTATTCAAGCACTTGGCCGCCGATCGCGAGCGCCTCGCCGAGTGGAAGCCGTCCCGCCGCATCCGTAAGCGTGGCCAGTGCCCGCTCGATCGTCGCTTGCGCCCTAGGACCCACGCCCTTGACTCGACTGAGGCTCTTGTCGGCGACGGCCCGTGCCAGATCCTCCAGACTTGCGACACCGATCTCGTCGTGAAGCCTTTTTGCCATCTTCGGTCCGATGCCGGCTAGGCGCATCACGGGGATGAGCGTCGGAGGGATCTCCCGCACCAATTCCCGGTGATAGCGGACTTCGCCGGTAGCAAGCCACTCCTCGATCTTGGCCGAAAGCGCCTTCCCGATGCCATCTACCGCATCAATGGCCCGGCTTTCGACCGCCTCAGATACCGGGATCGGAAGGAGTGCGATGGCCTGGGCGCCTCGACGGTACGCTCGAATCTTAAAGGGGTTCTCGCCCTTTATTTCAAGCAAGTCCGCGATCTCTTCGAATATACCCGCCAACTCGATATTTTGCCTCAAACCAGCGTCCATCTAAATCCACCCGTCAAAGCTTTGAACCAGATCGGGCAACAGTGCAAACATAAAGCGGCATACGGCCGAGCCGTACGTCCATTCGCTCACGATTCCAAGCGGTATTTGCGAAAGCAAGACGAGGGCGAGGCCGGAGTAGACCACGCCCTTGGCGACGCCGAGTATGAGCCCGCCAATTCCATCCGCCGCCGCCCATGGCCCGTCCCGGGGCACCCGATCAGAGAGCCAGCCGGCGAGCCCGAACCCTACCGATGCGATCACGAATGCGGTCAGGATAAAGACAAGGCCGCGCGCGATCGACTCCGAAATCCCGACGCTGATCGCAAGGGCTCTCCCCCAATCGCTGCGCACGTAGTAGGCAACAGCGAGCCCGCCCAGCGCCGATACCGCCTCGATGCCCTCCTGAACCATCCCCCTCCGGTACCCTCGCACACCGATCGTAAGAGCCCAGAGAAAAACGAGGAGGTCGATGAAGTTCATCGAGCCTCCTCCAGCACTTCCAGTAGCTCGGCATTCTCCCGCTTCACTCGCTCAAGCTCGTCGGCGATGTTGAGCGCCGCTAGGATCGCCACCCGGTGCCGCGGCAAGTTGGGCTGATTGCGACGCACTTCAAGCACCTTTTGGTCTACGATGCGCGAGAGTTTGCGAATGTACTCCTCCGTTGCATTGCCTCGGATCGAGAAGTTCTCATTGTCGATTTTCACTGGAACGCTCCGTGGACTTTGAGCCTCCGGTTGATCCGGCAATTTCTGCCCTCCTCGACATCTAGGGTCAACCCCTGACCTCGACGCCCAATTCCTTCTTTAACTTCTCCGCAAGGCGCTCTTGAACCTTGGCGATCTCTTCGTCCGTCAGCGTGCGGTCCTCGGCCTGAAACGTCATCGTGTACGCGAGGCTGCGCATCCCTTCCGGAATCTGTTCTCCTTCGTAGACGTCAAAAAGCGAAACGGTGCGCAGATGCTCCCCGCCGTTTTGCTCGATGAGCGCAACCACCTGTGCGGCCGGAACCTCTTTCGGCGCCAGTAAGGCGAGGTCCCGATCGACGGAGGGATATTTGGGCAGGCTCTTATATTGTACCGTGGGCGCCTGTCTTGCAAAGAGCGGCTCGAGATCGATTTCGCAGGCGTAGGTCCGCTTTTTCAGCTCGTAGTTTTTCGCAACGGTCGGATGAAGCTCTCCGATGTAGCCGATCCGTTCCCCTTGCGCAACAATCGCCGCCGTCCGCCCGGGATGCAAATAGGGTACCTCCGCCTTCTCCCAGTCGACGTCCGCGCCCAATTCATCGAGCAGGTTTTCAAGCACGCCCTTTAAGTCAAAGAAGTCGGCGTCTCGGGGAGGCTCCCCCCAGCTTTGCGACAAAGCGGCGCCATATAGGACGATGCCAAGCGTCCAGCGCTCGTCAGGCAGGGACGTAAGGGGCAGCCGATCTGCTACGTACACTTTCCCCACTTCAAAAAGCCGCAGATTCTCCTGACGTCTGCGCGTATTTAAGCCCGCCGCGGAGAGCAGACCGGGAAGCAGTGTCGTACGCATGACGCTCTGTTCCTCGGACAAAGGGTTTTGCAACGCGATCGACCGGCGCCACGGATGATCGTCGGCAAGCTGCAATCGGTCGTAACCCTTGCTCGAGATAAAGCTGTACGTGATCGATTCGAGGAAGCCTTGAGCGGCGAGCGCGTCTTTCAATCGCTCAACTTGGGGAAGCGGCCACGTGAGCGAGCCTTGGACGCTGGCGCCCGTGGGCAGGGTGGCCTCGATCCGATCAAACCCGTAGATCCGGGCAATCTCCTCAACGATGTCGGCCTCACCCTCCACATCCCGGCGGAAGGTGGGAACCGTCACGGACATTTGCTCCGCGTCCTTGTCGAGTTCCACCTCAAACTTGAGACTTTTTAAGATGCGCTTCATCTCAGCCGGCGAGAGCTCTGAGCCAAGCATGCGATTCACCCTTGAGGACCGGACGTGAATGACCCGCGCTTCAGGCAGCCCCTGGTGTACATCGATCCTCCCCGCGGCCACTGTACCGCCGGCCAAATCGGCAAGCAGTTTTGCCGCCCGCTCGATCGCGAGCGCCGCAAGATGCGGATCGAGATCTTTTTCAAAACGGTGCGACGCCTCGGTGCGCATCCCCAGTCGGCGCGCGGACCGACGCACGCCCGTAGGTTCGAAGGAGGCGGATTCGAGCAAAATGTCCGTCGTAGCTTCAGTCACTTCCGAATCGAGGCCGCCCATGACGCCGGCGACGGCCACGGGGCGCTCTGCGTCCGCAATCACGAGGTCGTCTTTTGTCAGGGTGCGCTCCTCGCCGTCGATCGTGACGAGCGTCTCACCTTCGGTCGCCATGCGCACGACGATGGTTGAATCCGTCAGCCTCGCGAGATCAAACGCATGCAAGGGCTGTCCGAGCTCGAGCATGACGTAGTTGGTGATGTCCACGACGTTGTTGATGGGGCGCATTCCAGCAGAGCGCAGCCGTGACTGCAGCCAGGTCGGCGAAGGCGCCACCCGCACGCCCCGGATCACGCGCGCCATGTACCGACGACACCGCTCCGGCGCCTCCACGCGCACGTTTGCAAACTCTTGGACGGACGGTTCCGCTTCCGGAACAGCAAGCTCTGGCATGCGAAGCTCCCCGTCCGAGATCGCGGCGACTTCCCGCGCAAGGCCGACAATAGACAAACAGTCGGGCCTATTCGGAGTGATCTCAAACTCAATGACGACGTCGTCAAGATTAAGGGCCCGCACCAGGTCGTCGCCAGGCGATAGATCGCCTCCAAGCGCCATCAGGCCGCTGTGATCGTCCGAGATGCCGAGCTCCGCCTCGGAACAAAGCACGGCCTCCGAAGCCACGCCCCTTACTTCGCCTGCCCGAATCTCGCCCTCGATCCCGGGCAGGGACGCTCGAGGCAGCGCCACGGGCACCAACAGCCCGACTTCAGTGTTAGGGGCGCCCGAAACCGACTGGACCCGGCGATCGCCGATGTCGACTTGGCACACCCAGAGCGAGTCGCTTTGGGGATGGCGCTCTTTTTCGACGATCCGCCCGACTTTAACTCGATCGGCCGCAATGCCAAGCGACTTCAAACTCTCTACCTTGCTGCCGCTCATCGTCATGCGGTCGGCAAAACTTTGCGGACTCCATGGAATATCGACATACTCGCGCAACCAAGCAATCGAAGCCAGCATTACACACACTCGCTTTCTCTATAGGGAAGCGGCGTACAAACGGCCGCGAAAAAGGTCTAAAACTGCTGCAAGAACCGCACGTCGCTATCAAAAAGGAGGCGAATGTCGTCGATCCCGTACTTTAGGAGCGCGACTCGGTCGATGCCCATGCCGAACGCAAATCCGCCCACCTCTTCGGGATCGTAATCGACCATCTTGAGCACGTTTGGATGGACCATGCCGCACCCGAGGATCTCGATCCAGCCCTCGCCGGAGCAGACCCTGCACCCTTTTCCTTCGCAGTGGAAACACGTGATGTCCATCTCTGCGCTGGGCTCGGTAAATGGAAAGTAGTGCGGGCGAAAGCGGACGCCCCGATCCTCTCCGAAAAGTCGGCGAACCAAGAGCGCAAGCGTCCCTTTCAAGTCGCCGAACGTGACGTGGCGATCGATCAACAAGCCCTCGACCTGGTGAAACATCGGCGAATGCGTCACGTCGGAGTCGCATCGGTACACTTTGCCGGGCGCGATGATCCTAACGGGTGGACGCTTGTTTTCCATCGTCCGTATTTGGACCGGCGACGTCTGGGTCCTAAGGAGCAGGTCCTCGGAGAAGTAAAACGTGTCTTGCGTGTCCCTGGCCGGATGGTGCTTGGGGATGTTCAAGGCTTCAAAGTTGTAGTAGTCGGTCTCGATTTCGGGGCCTTGCACGACCTCAAACCCCATGCCGACAAAAATGTCCTGGATCTCGCGTGTCACCTGTGTGATCGGGTGCAAGCGACCGAACTTCCGGCGTTTCCCCGGAATCGTCACGTCGATCGCTTCGGCCATTAGTCTCTTTTCGAGCTCTGCGTCGGCGAGTGCCGCCTTGCGCTCCTCATAGGCCGCCGACAACTCATCGCGAAGAAGGTTCACTTTCTTTCCAACGATGGGACGTTCGTCGTCTCGCAATTCGCCCATGCCCCGCAGGAGCCGCGTCAGTCGCCCCTTTTTTCCGAGGTACTCGACCCGAACCGACTCGAGCGACTGCGGATCCTCCGCTTGGCGTACGGCCTCGAGCGCCTCTGCGCGTATCGCCTCGATCTCCTGTTCCAAAGTTTGTTGCGCCATGGTCAGCTCCCTTTCCCAAAACAAAAACGCCTTCCGATCCAGAAGGACGAAAGGCGCGCTCTCGCGGTACCACCCTGGTTGGTTTGCAAAATGCAACAACCGCACACTTTGCGAAACCCACTCTCAATCGAACAGTAACGGGTTCGTTCCGGCACGTCCTACTTGGCCGTCGCTTTGCGGCGGTCGCCACCGCCCAAAGCTGCCGTTCAACGTGCAGCTCGTGAGGTGAATTGGGCCGTCGTCATCGGAGGGCGCTCCCAGTCGCCGACGCCCTCTCCCTTTACCCGACGTCTGTCGGCCTACTACTCCTCGTCATCGCCATATCTGCTCCGATCGCTCCGCCGGCCCACCTGGCCAGCGTACGAGAGAGCCGTCAATTTGCGCTCATTATACCATTAGGCTTGGCCCGCCACAACCTCCCGATGGAGGCGTCCAAGCCGAGGGGGCCTTGCGAAAGAGCGGCCGCCGGCTTGCAAATTCACGGCCTCCTTGCGTGCATCGCTTGGTAGACGATGACTCCAGCGGCGACCGCGGCGTTCAAGCTCTCGATGCCCCCCGGCATCGGGATCTTGACACGATCGCCCACGTTGTGAAAAGCCGGATGAGGCCCCTCCGCCTCATTGCCGATCACAAGCGCAATCCTACCCGACCAATCAAAGGAGAATACGTCACTTTCAGCGCCCGCATGAGCGACGACGACTCTCCATCCGGAATTGATAAGCCGCCGCGCAAGGACGTCCGGCTCAGGCCCCTCCAAGTGCGGCAACCCGAAATATCCTCCTGCCGAGGCCCGAATCGTCCTTGGGTGTCCCAAGTCAGCAGAGCCCTTTGTCGAAACGATGCCCTCGACATCGGCCGCTTTGCCGATCCGAATCAACGCCCCCAAGTTTCCGGGGTCCCTGACGCGGTCGGCCACGATGATCCATTGCGCACGATCAAGGAGCTCTGCGTCCTTAGGCACTGCCTCGGCGACCCCGATCAGCCCTTGGGGCGCCGGCGTGTCGCTTACTTTTCGCAGTCCGTCGAGGTCGACCGGCAGGAGCTCGGCTCCAGTCGAGTAGGCGGCCTCCAAGGCGCCTGGATCCGCGCTCCCGAAATGGACCAAGAAGTACTTGAAGCGCGCTCCATAAAAAACTGCCTGCCTAATGACGCGCTCCCCTTCGACGAGCACGAGACCGTGACGTTCCCGATACTTCCGCTGCTTTAGCGAAGCGGCGAGCTTTAGCCGTGGGTTTTGCAGACTTAGCGGTCGCTGATTGAGCTCCACCGGTTACGCCTCTTCGTCTCCGTCGGCATACTCCAACACTTCCAAGGCCTTGTCTCGGCCCATCGCCACTAATATGTCGCCCTCTTCGATCACATCATTCGCGCTCGGACCCAAGTTGATCGTTTCGCCACGTCGGATCGCGAGGATGTTGATGTCATATCGAGCTCGAAGAGCGAGCTCTTTTAAGGATTTGCCGACAAATGACCTTCTTGCGACCGCCTCGATGATCGACACACCAGGCGCGAGTTCGAGATACTCGACGAGATTCAACGAAACGAGGTTGTGAGCGACTCTGATGCCCATGTCGCGCTCTGGGAAGACGACCCGATCGGCTCCCACGCGCTGGAGCACCTTGCCGTGGAGCTCGGAGACCGCTTTGGCGACGACGTATGGCACTCCGAAGTCTTTTAGGATCACCGTGGTGAGGACGCTCGGCTCGAGGTCGCCGATGCCGACCACCGCGACGTCGAAATTGCGTAGACCAAGGGACCGCAAGGCGGCTTCGTCCGTCGAGTCGGCTTGTACAGCGTGCGTCACATAGTCGGCGACGGCTTGAACCCGCTCTTCGTCCGTGTCGACGCCCAACACCTCATAGCCCATCTCGGCGAGAGCCTTGACCACGCCGCTCCCAAACCGTCCGAGCCCCAGTACGGCAAATTGTTTTGCATTGCGCCGTTTACGCCCGATCAATGTTCGCAACTCCCTCTCCCGCCGCTGCTCGTTAAGGTGTCGCATGGACGTTCGGTCGAGCCCTATAAAAACGGTATGGGGCCCTAATGACCCAGGGCCCCATACCGAAAGGTACATGAACGATCAAGCCTACTGGTTCTCCTTGGCGACAGCCACCAGTTGGCTAAATACCTTTTCGTCATTAACCGCGAGGTCGGCCAACATCTTGCGGTTGACGTCGACCCCCGCCTTCTTGAGTCCCGACATCAGCCTGCTATACGAGAGGCCGTTTTGCCGTGCAGCGGCGTTGATGCGGGTGATCCAAAGTTGGCGAAACTCCCGCTTGCGGACGCGCCGGTCTCGGTATGCATAGGACAACGACTTCATGACCTGCTGGTTGGCAGGCCGGAAAATCTTGCTCTTGCGGCCCCAATAACCCTTGGCGAGCTTTAGGATCTTCTTGTGTCGCCTGCGGGATACGACTCCGCCCTTTGCTCTGGGCACAGTGTGCCACCTCCTGCTTTGCGAAAAGATGCTGCTTGCGTTACGTCAAGGAACTTAGGCGTAGGGCAGCAACTTCGAAATGCGCTCCGAATCTGCCTTGCTAAGCTCATGCGGTTTGCGAAGACGCCGCTTGCGGGCGTTTGACTTCGACTCAAGATTGTGTCTGCGGTGCTGCTTGGCCGCCATAACCTTCCCTGTGCCAGTCACCTTGAACCGTTTGGCCGACCCCTTATGCGTCTTGAGTTTGGGCACTTACGACTACCTCCTTTTGGGAGGGACGCTCGGCTCGACTATCGCCGCCGGCATCCTTTGCTCCAGCTTTTTTGGGAGCCAATATGATCGCCATCTGCCGCCCTTCCATATATGGCGGTCGATCAATCATGCACACGTCCGCAAGCGCCTCGGCAATGCCGAGCAGTCGCTCCCGGGCAAGATTTGAATGGACGATCTCGCGGCCACGAAATCGGACGGTCACCTTCACCCGATCTCCGTCGCGCAAGAAACGCTCAGCGCTCCTCACCTTTACTTCGTAGTCGTGCCGATCCGTCTTAGGACTCATGCGCAGTTCCTTGACGACGGCCGACTTGGATTTCTTGCGATTTTCCTTTTCCCTCTTGGACTGCTCGTACTTGAAACGGCCAAAATCCATCAATTTGCAGACCGGCGGCCTCGACTGAGGCGCAATCTCTACGAGGTCCAACTCAGACTGTTCGGCAAGTCGGAGCGCATCCTGTATCGGCATGATCCCCAACTGCTCGCCGTCGGCACCAACCACACGCACCTCACGCACCCTAATCTGGTGGTTGACACGTAACTCCCGGCTAATTAGGTCCACCTCCGAAATCTCGAGTCCGGGCGGCGAGCCGCTCCGGGCCATCCCAAATCACGTGTGAACGACCCATCAATTTCGCGACGCCAAAACAAAAAAGAGAAGCAGGAAAAAGGGCCTGCTTCTCTCGTCAAAGGCAAAGACCGCCGCACACATGCGGATATACCCCAATACTGGGACGTTTGCCTAAGGACCCTGTGAGCAGCCGCTTTTGCGATCCTATAATGGCGCAACAGGGTGAGAAGCAGAGCTTCTACTTGTTAAGGCAGCCGCGTGGCTGTGAACCCTCTACCTCAAATCGAGAGGGCGCTTGCAAAGTATATCACGCCGCTTTGCCACCGGTCAACTACCGGGCTTCACCAGGTCTAAATCTCGACCGTCTCTTCGACTTCCCGCAGCACCCGCTCGGAGAACGCCTCCACCGACATGGCGCCGAGATCTCCAGCGCTCCGTTCACGCACGGAGACGGTTTTAGCCTCAACCTCTTTGTCGCCGACCACGAGCATGTAAGGAATTTTCTGCACCTGGGCGTCTCGTATTTTGTAGCCGACCTTCTCTCCCCGGCGATCGACCTCGACGCGAATCCCGGCCGCCTTGAGTCGATCTCCAACCTCTTCCGCGTATTCGAGGTGCGCGGAGCCAATTGGAATGACGCGGGCCTGCACGGGTGCGAGCCACACGGGGAACGCCCCAGCGAAGTGCTCGACCAAAATCCCGATAAATCGCTCCAGCGATCCCATGATCGCACGGTGGATCATCACAGGACGCTTTTCGCTTCCATCCCGATCGACGTACGTGAGGTCGAATTTCTCCGGGAACTGAAAGTCAAGTTGAAGCGTCGCACATTGCCAAACTCGACCAAGCGCATCGGTGACGTAAAAGTCGAGCTTGGGACCGTAAAACGCCCCGTCGCCCGGGTTGACCTCGTAGCTTCGACCGGCATTTTCGAGCGCCCTTGCGAGCGTGGCTTCCGCGTGCTCCCAAGTCTCCAGCTTGCCCATGAAGTCCTCCGGGCGGGTGGAGAGCTTGATGTTGTACTCCATGCCGAGCTTTCCGTAAAGAAGGTCAAAGATCTCCAGCACGTTCAAGATCTCAGCCTCGATCTGGTCTTCTCGGACAAAGATATGGGCGTCGTCTTGGTGAAAACCCCGGACACGCATCAAGCCGTGCAGCGTTCCGGACATTTCGTAGCGGGAGAGCGGCCCGTACTCGGCGATCCTGAGCGGCAGATCCCGGTACGAGCGAGTCTCCTCCTTAAACATCAAGCAGTGGTTGGGGCAGTTCATCGACTTGACGCCGAACGATTCGCCTTCGGACTCGATGACGAACATGTTCTCCCGATAGTGGTCCCAGTGGCCCGACGTCTCCCAAAGCTTGGAACGGAGAATCCAAGGCGTGGCTACTTCCTGGTATCCCCGCGCCTCTTGGAGCTCACGAGAGTAGTTTTCGAGCGTGCGATAGAGGCGCTGTCCCTTTGGCTGCCAAAACGCGAAACCGGGAGCCTCCTCATGGAAGGTGAAAAGGCCAAGGGCAGGTCCGAGCCTTCGGTGATCGCGCTTAGCCGCTTCCTCGAGGCGGGTGAGGTACTCATCGAGATCCTTTTTCTTGGGGAATGAAGTGCCGTAAAGTCGCTGGAGCACCGCGTTATTGCTGTCCCCTCGCCAATAGGCGCCGGCAATGCTGAGCAGTTTGAACGCCTTGATGTACCCGGTTTGAGGCACGTGGGGACCGCGGCACAAGTCGACGAACTCGCCTTGGCGATATAACGAGATCGAACCATCTTCCAGGTCGTCGATGATCTCGAGCTTATACACTTCATCCATGTCCTCAAATAGACGCTTGGCCTCGTCCTTACCGATCTCTTCCCGCCGGATTGGCAGGTCCTCTTGGACGATTTTGGCCATCTCCTTCTCGATGGCCTCAAAGTCGTCCACCGAAATAGGAGCGGAGGTCTCGACGTCGTAGTAGAATCGATCGCCCACGACGGGCCCGATCGCCAGCTTGACATCGGGATAAAGCCGCTTGAGCGCCTGCGCCATCAAGTGGGCGGTACTATGCCGGAGCACCTCGAGCCCTTCCGGGTCATCTGCGGTGAGAATTTGCACCTCCGCGTCCTGATCCAACTTGGTCTCCAGGTCGGTCACCTTTCCATCAACCTTGGCGGCCAAAGCGGCCTTTGCAAGGCGTGGACCGATTTGCTCGGCGATCTCCTTTGGAGTCGTGCCTTTCGGGTACACCTTTGACGATCCGTCGGGCAACGATACTCGAATCTCCGCCATACCTATGCTCCTCCTCTAAAAAAACCGGTTGGCTGCCGTCCCCACTTGCCGTCCCGCGGATTTTCATCCGCTCGTGGCTTGGCCGGGCCAACCAGATCGGGCGGCCAAGTGGGTGACTCCTCTAAGCAATGAAAAAGGCTCGTCCCACATGGGACGAGCACAAACTCGCGGTTCCACCCAAATTGGCAGGATGATCTCCTGCCCACTCATGATCGGATAACGGCCGAATCCCGTTAGGCCCTAATCCTTGGACATCCAAGTTTCGACCCTAAAGCTCAAGGGTGGTTTTCGTCCGCACGATTCCTCGGGCAGGCTCTCAGCCTCCGGCCTCCCGTCTCTTATAGGTTCGAAATCGGACTACTCTTCCCCGTCATTGCTTCTAAACGTTTGATCAGCGCGGCCAGCCCGCACCTGATGGCGTCATTATACGATTCTCGCTCATGCGATGTCAACAAACCCAAAAAACCACAATGCACACCGGCCCGGCACTACAACCACGTGAGCAGCATCGCCTGAATAAGGCCGATCACAAACCCAAGTACAGCCCCCAACAACTCGATCGCTCTGAGCTCCGTACCGGCGACGCGCACGACGATTCGCTCGAGCTCGTCCGTGTCGAGTTGATTCACCTTCTCCTCGACAACTTGTCCGATCTTTACGTCTTCTTGCACGCGCTCCCGCACGCGCATGGTCACGTCGCGCACCACGTCGCCCGCCTCTCGCTCAACAATGCGCTTAACGTAGGTGGCAACCCACTTGCGGATCTGGCTTGGAAGCGTCTGGGGCAAATTCGCCTCCAACCTGCGATCTACGTAACTCGAGACAGCATCGACCACGTCTCGCTCGTAGGCGGAAATATTTAGGGTTTCGAGGAGTTCATCGATCGGCAATAGGTCGCGTTCCACGGTGGCTCCGACCACCCGCGCGATGTCGGCTTGTCTGCGTGGGAGAACGCCCTGGACAAACAAGCCGCGCCCGATGCGAACCGGAGCTTTCGGCCGAAATAGTAGTCGGATCGCAACCAAGTTCGTGATCCAGCCGATTCCTGCTCCGACGGTCGGAAGAATGATCCACTCCCAGGCCACGCCTTGCGCCCCCTCTTTGACAGTTGCCCACATGGTCATGTAAGGGGCCTGTCCATACGCCTTATTATAACAAGCGCACGGTTGGGAGCATCCCGGCAATTCCAGTTCGAGCGTGGGGCAACGAATCAGTGGAGCGTCGGAGCGCAGTGATCGCAACCAGTGCAATAGTTGAGGCGGTCCTGCAGGATCTTTTCGAGCATTTGGGATTTCCATGCTGTGTGATCGAGATGCCAGCAGACCTTCATCGGAGCCAGGGACACGACTGCGCTGATCAGCAAGTCTTCGCGGTCGACGCCGCCTTCGTTTGCAAGATCCCACACGTAGGCTTCCAAATAATCGGAATCGATGCTCGAACCATTCTGGTCGCGCATCTCAAAAGAGTTGCCGCTGTCGGGGTATATGTGGAGTTCGTCGATGGATGACTCTTGATGTTCGACGAGGTACCTGAGGAGCTTGATGAACTCTTGCTGCTCACGAGCCGATTCAAAGCGGCGTACGGCGTCCCGAACGCATTCTTGCAGCCTCTTTCGGTACGAATGCAGGCGAAAGCGAACAAATCCCTCGATGTTGAGGGATTCCTGTTCCCATAAATAGTCCAAGACCGACTGAGCCACCCCTGAGAGCGTTTCGCCGTTTGAGATCTGCGATATCGCCCGTTCGGCCAAGGCGAGCACATGCGCAACGTCCGCATCGTCGTACTCCGGCTTGAGCCCCTTTACTTCCTCGATGACGAGCGTCGGAGCGATGTCGCGCACAATTGCTTCAGCAACCGCTTGTGCAACAATGGAGCGAAACATCTCGTCCATGGCGTCCGCGAGCGGTGTGGCCGCCTGATCAACCAAGGTGCACGTGTAATGCGTGTACTCCCCGATATGACGCTCATTGATCGCCACGCCCACGCCTTCCCCCGCCAGTTGGGCGATATGGCGATCGAGGTGCCGTCTTAGGCTTGGAGCCTGACGCTTGCCGCTAATCATCAATTGGGGCACGAACCGCTCTCCTCTCCCCCGCCTCTCGTAGTATATGATTTCCTTGCTCCGCGCTATGCGCCACGAGGGTGGGCGTCATGATTAAAGGGAGCTCGAGCCGTTCGGCAGAAAACATCCAAAATTGGATAACGACTTGACGGGAGGAACGAATAGTGTCAAACCAGGTTGGCGGTCGATTCATCGTACCTGACGACGTCGAGACACAAGTTTTTGACTGGGGAAAGATCAAGTGGCTGAGTGAGCCGAGGGTGACGGACACGGACCGATTCACAGCGGGGGTGGTGATCCTTGAGCCTGGTAAGGGTCACGAGCGTCACAATCACCCGGGCGTCGAGGAGATTCTCTACGTCATTTCCGGGCGCGGCATGCAGATGGTGGAAGTGCCTGATGGCCAGGGCGGCATGCGAGAAGATCGCCGGGAAGTAGGCCCGGGCGTCATGATTCACATTCCGCCCGATGTGTACCACGAGACGATCAACACGAGTTGGGAGCCTCTGAAACTGCTCGCGATCTATGCGCCGCCGGGACCGGAGGCGATCCTCCGAGAGATGCCCGGTTGCCGTATCATCCCGCCGGGCGAGCTAGCGTAA
>CAYRIY010000062.1:0-21780 GCA_964424335.1 uncultured Clostridia bacterium | reverse complement strand
CGATTCCTAAACGAATGTGGCCGTCGATGCCAGTTATCGTTCCAGAGATTATGAGCGTGGCTAGACGGGTCGCGACTGATACGGCCGTAACAGCGTGCCGGCAAAGCAGGTGCCGAGCAAGCAGAGTGCATGTCGTCACGAAACACAACGTAGACCAAACAGCGTACAACCCAAACAGTTTGCGGCAAAAACAGTCCTGGACGGCATCGGATGGTTCTGTAACGCGTGCAGAATGCCCGCCGGAATGGGAGCGATGGCGGACTTCCTAATTCGTCCGGCTCCGAGTCGGGCGTAATTGTTGAATATTTGGTCCGAAATGTGCTTGGTACTTGCCGGATCGAGGGTGTCGGCGCCCCCGCTCCGCGTCGCTGCGAACGAATGGCCTGCTAGACTACGCCGCCTGCCTAACCTGCTCACTAAGTTGCAGAGCGCTCAAAAGTAGCCAGCACTTTTCAGACTGCCAGCACTCCTGCAGCAGTGAAGGCTCAGGCGAGGCTCTGTCGGTTGGGCTCCGAAACTCTGTCAACCGAGGCTCGGGTCGGCTGCCCAAGGCTCAGATCCGCTGCCCGAGGCTCAGTGAGACTCCACCGCTATCAGACTGGTTACTCTTTCGCTCAAGTCGCTTCAACCGCCACAATCACGAAAATCGCTTCCAGCCAACGCGTGCCACTTGATGCCGATGGGATTTCCATACAAGCCGACTCCAGAAATCGGCGCCAATCAATACCCCAAATAATTCGGCGCCAAACAACACCAAAACAACACCAAAACAACACAAAAAAGCGACGCCCACATACGCTTGGACGTCGCTCTCTTGCATATCGCCAAAAACCGGACGATCTCTTTAACGCTTGGAGAACTGAGGAGCCTTGCGGGCTTTCTTCAGTCCGTACTTGCGGCGCTCCTTCATCCTTGGGTCGCGCCTCAAAAAGCCAGCACGCTTCAGCGGGACCCGGAACTCCTCGTCCACTCCGAGCAGGGCCCGGGCGATCCCGTGGCGGACCGCGCCTGCCTGGCCGGCGAGGCCGCCGCCCTTGACGTTCACGTAAACATCAAAACGGCCTTCGCTCTTGGTTACCTGGAGCGGGCTACGCACGAGCGTCTCGAGGACCGGACGGGCAAAGTACTCTGCCGCAGGCTTTCCGTTTACGATCACTTGGCCATTTCCCGGTACCAGGCGCACACGTGCAACCGCGGTTTTGCGTCGGCCCGTTCCGCGAAGGTCTTGCTCTGTAACCGCCATAATCTACCTCCTTTAAAACCTCGGTGCGCTACAACATCGGCCCAGTTGTGCCGAGGCCCCTTAGGCTTCGACCGCCAGGGGCTCCGGTTGCTGCGCCTGGTGAGGATGATCTGCACCTGCGTAAACTTTGAGCTTGCGAATCTGCCGTCGACCCAATCGGTTGTGGGGCAACATTCCCCACACGGCCAACTCAATCATCTTTTCGGGACGCGTCGCACGCATCTCCGCCGCGGTCCGAGTCTTGAGACCACCAGGATAGAGCGTATGGCGGTAGTAGATCTTGTTCTCCTCTTTGCGGCCTGTCAGCCGCACCTTATCGGCGTTGACGACGATGACAAAGTCGCCGGAATCAACGTGCGGCGTATACGTCGGCTTATGTTTGCCCCGAAGCACACTGGCCACCTGCGCGGCGAGTCTGCCCAGAGTCTTGCCTTGGGCGTCGACGACGTACCACTTGCTCTTGACCTCGGCCGGCTTGGCCATATAAGTCTTTTGCAAAGCGTTTCCCCCCTCGCTCATCACTTTTCGCCGAACCCTTTTCGATTGTCACGGGGGATCGAAGGGCAACGGTCATTTGAATGGGCTAATAGAAGTCCACGTTTCATTCTAGTACAGGCAAATTTGAGTGTCAAGGAAAAGATCTGAACAGGCATCGAAGAGACGCATGCCTGCGAGAAGGCCCAAGCCTTGAAAGGCTTCAAGCATAGTAGACCTCGATCAAACAAAGTCCGTGTGCTGGAAGTGTCGGTCCCGCTTGATTGCGATCCCGGCTTGCAATCACTTCAGCCACCCAATCGGGCCCGCGCTCGCCCTTGCCAACGGCAAGCAGCGTGCCCGCGATCCGCCTTGCCATGTGATAGAGGAAGCCATCCGCCTTCATGTCGATCCAGACATACGCACCTTCTCGACGCACGGAACAGGCGGACATTGTCCTAACCGTGTCCTTCAATTCTCTATTATTCCCGGAAACGGCCACAAAATCACGCCTTCCGACCAGGTGCATCGCCCCAAGAGCCATCGAATCCACATCCAGGGGGTTGTGCACGAACAACGTGTAACGCCTGTCGATCGGGGATGGAAACGGCTGATTGAGGATGGTATAGCGATACCGCTTGCCGATGGCATCAAAGCGAGCGTGAAATGTGTGAGGCATTTCTTCACAGCCGACAACGGCGATATCTTCGGGAAGTACGCTGTTCATGGCGTACGGCACCCGGTCTTCCGGGATCGAACTGCTCGAGGTGTGAAAGTTGACCACCTGACCCCGAGCGTGCACGCCGGCGTCCGTCCGGCCTGAGCTCGTCATGCGCACTCGCTCACCCACGAGCTTACTCCACGCTTCTTCTAAGGCGCTTTGAATCGTCGGCAGTCCCTTTCCATCTTGCGCCTGAAAACCGTGGTACGAGGTCCCGTCGTAGGCCACCGTCAGTTTTAAGTTACGCTCCATTTGGCGATGACCGCTCAAAACCAATTCCACACCTTCACGATAACACCCGACCATGCGGCGATGATACAACCGGCCGCACGTAAACGCCCCCCTGGAACCAAGCGGCGAGACGACGCTCCATCGTCGAGGTCTTCAATTCCGGCGACCGGCGGAGACGTCGGCTCGATCTCGCCTCCTCGGGTGCGAATTTCCACGGCGTTAGCGTAGTCCTCCGCTCGCCGCAATGCCGCAGCGAGCAACGGAATTGTGAGTGCGACCGCACTTTTGAAATGGCCGGCTAGACCACGCAATAGGCCCCCACCGGCAAGAGCTCCCCCCCTCGCCTCCCAAGCGAGCCGTAGGCGGCGAGCTTCGTCTTGCAAGAGCGGCAAAAAGCGAACCGCCACGGTAAACGCTAGCAGCAACGGGTCGAGATTGAGCCCGCTCCGCTTGAATCTCCGCCCGGCCAACCAGACGACGGAGACGAGCCGCGCCACGCCGACGCGCAACGTGACCCAGCTAAAAACCGCGCCCAACACAATGAGGCGAATGGCCGCCACGCCCGCCGCCTGGACACTCTCTGAGCCCCAGTGAAACGGGCCGAGCGCGACGATGGTACGGCCCTGACCGAGCCCGCCAAGCACAAGCGTGACGGCGGCAAAGTAGACAAACGGTCGCATCCGAAAGGCGATTGTCTTGGCTGGAACAGGCGCCAATGCCAAAAGGCCAACGGCCCCAACCGCACCTGCGAGCGCCTCTTGCCATGTGCTGGCCGCTATGTTTCCAAGGATGAGTCCAGCGGCTATCAGCGATGACGTCCAACCCTTCACACGCGTCCGCCTCCGAGGCGATCCTTCAAGGCGTTTAGAAAGGCGCCTTCATCACGATACGGCAAGGAGAGCGACACTCCGCCCGCTTGCAGCCGTGCAGATAGTCGCGCCCAGGCGCCACGGTCCGGCAGGTGCTCGCCTAACACATCAGCGATTTGCGCGTGCGGCGCTTCGTCGATTTCGAGGTCGATCGCTTGCCGCCCTCCTCGAAGTACGATCACTCGGTTAGCCCATGAGAGCGACCAGGCCACATCGTGGGTGGCTGCGAGTACGGCGCCCCCCTCGGCTGCAAACGCCAGAATGAGCGAGCGCACACTCGACATCCCAATGATATCGAGGCCCGCTTCGGGTTCATCGAGGAGGAGCGCCGATGGGCGGTGCGCGACCGCACAGGCAAGCGCTACTCGCCGCTTCTCTCCCCCGCTCAAACTGAACGGGGAGCGCTCCAGGGTCTCCTCAGCAAGCCCCGCAAGCAAAAGCGCATGCCGAATGCCCATGTCCACCTCATCTCGTGAACGACCGAGCCGCTTGGACGTAAACCCAATCTCCTCGCGAACGGTCGCATGGAAGAAACTGCGCTCAGGAAACTGCAGAGCGACGCCCACTTGAGCTCGTAGCCACTTGGGGCGACGGCGAGCGGCCGCATGGACATCCTCTCCGTGCAGCGTCACCCGGCCCGCGCCTTTCAGCGGAATGAGTCCAGCGGCGGCAAGAAGTGCCGACGACTTTCCCGCTCCATTGTGCCCGACGAGCGCCACCGCTTCTCCCGAACGAACTGAAAAGCTCACGCCCTGCAATGCGAGTCGGCTCTCACCGGAGAGCGGATCGCCACGCTCGACCTCTACACGTTCAAAGCGGAGCAAATCCGCTCAACCAGCCTTTCGTAACCATTGCCCGAGGGCCCGGAGTCCAAACATCCTCGCATGGCGAGAACTCGCTCGACACAAAGACGCAGGTCAGGGCGGACCCCTAGCGAGCCGAGGAGTTCGCGGCGAAACAACACCTGCTCCGGACGTCCCTCGAGCGCAATCCGACCACGCGCCAGCACAATGACCCGGTCGGCAAAGCGGGCTTCCTCCGGATGGTGCGTGATGTAAAGAAGCCCAAAGGAGCGACGTGCCGCGGCCCGCTGCATCGTTTGGGCGAAAGCCAGACCATCGGGCCTGGGCAGATGACTGGTCGGTTCGTCGAGAACGAGGAGTTCGACGTCGGCAGCGAGCGCGGCCGCGACCGCCGCTCGCTGGAGCTCTCCCCCGCTCATGCTCTGCATCGAACGTTGTCCCGATCCTGAAAGGCCGACAAGTTGCAAACACGACTCGACGCGCTCCAGGCGCTCCCGAGACTCAATCCGAGAGCCTATGCCATATGCGACATCGTCGATCACCGTATCGCCCACGATGTTCGCCTCGGGATCTTGAGCAACAAAGCCGACTCTCGGCGCCCTAACGACGCCTTCCACGGGCTGGAGCAGGCCGCAGGCAAGGCGAGCGACCGTCGACTTGCCGCAGCCGTTCGCCCCCATGAGCGCGACCCACTCGCCCCGCTCGACGTTAAACGTGAGGTTGCGAACTGCGTCCGGTCGCCCTTCGTATCCGTAGGACACGTTCTTAAACTGAAGCAATTCAAGCACCCCAAGTTCGTCCAAGCGGTATCAACGAACAGCGCGAGCCAATATGCAACGAGCTATTGCCAATGGCGCGGGGCTCATGAGGAGCAACATAACACGGTCCAAATATCTCGGGTCAATGGAAGATGCGTCAACATCCAAAGGGGCCGGCGCAATACTTCCATAACGTAAAAGCGGCGCCGGAGTCCGCCCAATGGGCCCATCCGCCGCCGCTCAATCCTACCACGAGTCGCAAGACTCAAACATGGCACACTGCCTGAGGGCTCGCTCTTCCTTGCGCTACACAAGCTCAAGCAAAGCCATCGGCGCCGCATCGCCTTGCCGAGGCCCCAGCTTGAGCAAGCGGGTGTACCCCCCGTTTCGCTCGGAGTACCTGGGTGCGATCTCGTCGAAGAGTTTCTTCACAGCCTCCGGGTCGACCAAATATGCGGCGGCCTGCCTACGGGCATGGAGATCGCCCCTCTTACCGAGGGTAATCATCTTATCCACGAGCGGCTTCGCGGCTTTGGCCTTCCCGGCGGTCGTCTCGATCTTGCCGTGCAAGACGACGGATGTCACCAATCCCCTCAGGAGGGCTTTCCTTTGTCCTTGCGTGCGGCCCAACTTTTGCAGGCTCATCTTTCAAGACGACCTCCTTTCTTCAGTCATCCGAATGTCAGTCATCCGATTGCCTAAGGCCCAGGTTCAAGGCCTCGAGCTTCTCTTTCACTTCTTGGAGCGACTTCTTCCCGAGATTTCGGACCTTCATCATGTCATCTTCGGTCCGCCGGGTCAACTCCTCGACCGTGTTAATCCCTGCCCGCTTGAGGCAGTTGTAGGAGCGAACAGAAAGATCGAGCTCCTCGATGGTCATCTCCATCAAGCGATCCTTCTCTTCCTCCTCCTTCTCCACCATGATCTCCATGCCATCCGCCTGCTCATCGAGGCTGATGAAGAATCGCAAGTGCTCCGTGAGAATCTTGGCGGAAAGGCTCACCGCTTCGTTGGGAGCGATGCTTCCATCCGTCCACACTTCGACGATCAAGCGATCGTAGTCGGTCACTTGACCGACTCGAGTATCCTCGACACGGTAGTTGACGCGCCGAACGGGGGTGAAGATCGAGTCCACCGCTATGACACCGATCGGCTGGTCACCGGTTTTGTTCCGTTCGGCCGAAACATAGCCGCGCCCCTTGGCGACGGTGATGTCCATCTCAAGACGCCCGTTTTGCGCAAGCGTCGCGATGTGCAGCTCCGGGTTGAGAATCTCAACGGAGCTAGGAGTCTGAATATCCCCGGCCGTAACCGGGCCTTCCCCTTCGGCCACCAGCCGCAGCGTCACCGGATTGTCCTCGTGCATCTTAACGAGCAAACTCTTCAAGTTGAGCACGATGTCCGTCGTATCTTCGACGACGCCGTTGATGGTTGAAAACTCGTGGAGAACACCGTCGATTCGAACCGAAGTGACCGCCGCGCCGGGAAGGGAGGAGAGCAAGATCCTCCTGAGCGAGTTACCGAGCGTAATGCCGTATCCCCGTTCGAGAGGCTCGACGACAAACCTTCCGTAGCTGTCGGACATCTCCTCCGTCTCGATTTTCGGCTTTTCAATTTCAATCATGATCCGAAACCCTCCTTAGCCGTAGCGAGCAGCACGACCGAAGCCTCCCCATGTCCGAATGAAGGCGACAAACTAGCGGGAGTAGTGCTCGACGATGAGGTGTTCCTGAACTTGAACGTCGATCTGCTCCCGGGTCGGCAGAGCCTTCACTGCGCCCGAAAGCGCTTCAGCGTTGAGCTCGAGCCATTCGGGGACGCCCCTGCTTGCAGCGGCCTCCACCGTCTCCTTGATCAGAGCGACGTTTCGGCTGTTCTCACGAACTGCAATCACATCCCCGGCCTTCACCAGGTACGACGGAATGTCGACCTTTTGACCGTTCACCTCGAAGTGCCCGTGCATCACGAGCTGCCGAGCCGCAGGCCGCGACGGGGCGAATCCAAGTCGGTAGACTACGTTGTCGAGCCTCGTCTCGAGAAGAGTGAGCAGGTTCTCACCCGTAACGCCTTTCCGACGGGCCGCCTCTTCGTAGTACCGCTCGAACTGGCGCTCGAGCACGCCGTAAATCCGGCGGAGCTTTTGCTTCTCACGCAGGTGAATCCCGTACTCCGAAACGCGCTGGCGCCGTCCCTGACCGTGCTGGCCAGGCGGATAGGTGCGGCGGTCAACCGGGCACTTTTCGGTGTAGCACTTCTCGCCTTTTAGATAGAGCTTCTCGCCCTCCCGGCGGCACAAGCGGCACACCGGACCAGAGTATCTAGCCATAGGTTAATCTTCCACCTCCATCAGATCCAAGATGTCCATCAGACGCGCCGACGCTTGGGCGGTCGGCATCCGTTGTGCGGAATCGGCGTAACGTCCTTGATCAGGCTTACGTCGAGGCCGGCGGCCTGGAGCGAACGAATTGCCGCTTCACGTCCAGCTCCCGGACCCTTCACGTACACCTCGATCTCCCGAACGCCATGCTCCATTGCAGCCCGAGCAGCGGCCTCGGCCGCCATGCCCGCCGCAAAGGGCGTTCCCTTGCGGGAGCCTTTGAAGCCTTGATTCCCTGCCGATGACCAAGACAAGACGTTACCTTGCCGGTCGCTGATCGTCACGATTGTGTTGTTGAACGTCGAACGAATATGGGCGATCCCGCTCGGCACGTTTTTTCGTTCACGACGCCGCGTGCGAGTTCCCCTCGCCGGTCTGGCCAAGTATAAAGTCCTCCTCATGCTTTCCCAGTATTAAGTATCTCCGGAAACCGCTAGGTTTTACTCCAAAAAATACCGCTACTTTTTACGAGTTCCAGACGTCCGCTTCGGCCCTTTGCGGGTACGGGCGTTGGTGCGGGTACGTTGCCCCCGAACGGGCAAGCCGCGCCTATGTCTGAGTCCCCGGTACGAGCCGATGTCCATGAGCCGCTTGATGTTGATCTGAACGTTTCGCCTCAGATCGCCTTCGACGACGAGTTCCTTGTCGATGGTCTCTCGCAGCCGGTTCACTTCGTCCTCGGTCAGGTCGCGCACCCGGGTGTCGGGATTGATCTCGGTCTTTTCCAAGATCATGAGCGACGAAGGCCGTCCGATTCCGTAAATGTACGTCAGAGCCACCTCAACCCGCTTATCGCGGGGCAAATCTACGCCAGCGATTCGTGCCATGCTTAGTTTCGCACCTCCCGTTACCCTTGTGTTTGCTTGTGTCTTGGGTTCTCGCAGATAACCATCACTTTACCCTTACGGCGAATAACCTTACACTTTTCACAGATGCGCTTCACCGAAGGCCTGACTTTCATGTCTCGCTGCCCCCTTCAGGCCGCACGCTCTCTTTCAGGCGCTAAAACCAAATGAAAGAACTCTTGCGGCAAACCGGTTTCTAAATGCCAGGATGCATTGTAAAGCTCGGCCGTCTCACCTTTTGCGGTACGTGATCCGGCCCCGGCTCAAGTCATATGGTGAAAGCTCTACCGTCACCTTATCCCCGGGCAAGATTCGAATGAAGTGCATTCTCATCTTGCCGGAGATATGCGCCAGCACCTTATGGCCATTGTCCAACTCCACCCGAAACATCGCATTGGGCAAAGGTTCGATGACGGTGCCTTCCAGCTCGATTACGTCCTGCTTGGGCATCTGGTCAACTGACCTCCTCTTGCTTCTGCACGAGTTCCTTGAGCGCTCGCCTTATGTCCTCGTCGGACACCTTTTCACCTTGCTCAAACGCTTGGGCCAGCGCACTTTGGACCACATCGTGCACCCAAACGTGGCGCAGATTCTTTCTCTTTGGTTTCGCAAGCGTTCGTCGCTCGCCGTCCACTACCGTGATCGCATTGTCGTCGACAACCTCGAGTACGAGGTAGTGGCTACCGTTATCTCGTCCGGCCGTCGACGTCACCCATTGACCAGGCTTCACAGTGACCAGTTGACGTCGCACCTCCAAAGCGCCCTCGATCACGGGAACGCCGTCAGGATCTGCGGACCGTCCTCAGTGATCGCAACCGTGTGCTCGAAATGCACGGACAGGGCGCCATCGGCCGTCACGGCGGTCCATTGATCGGCCAAGATCTTGACCTCAGGTCCCCCGGCGTTCACCATGGGCTCGATCGCAAGCGTCATGCCTGCCTTGAGCCGCGGCCCCCTGCCCGGAGGTCCAAAGTTGGGCACCTGCGGCGCTTCGTGCATCGATCGCCCGATCCCGTGTCCGACAAAATCACGCACAACGGAGCACCCATGGGATTCCGCAAAAACCTGGACCGCATGGGATATATCGGATAGCCGATTGCCGACCCGCGCCCGCTCGATGGCGGCGAAAAGCGAGCGCTCCCCAACCTCTAGAAGGCGCTTGGCATCGTCATCGATCTCGCCTACCGGATACGTCCATGCGGAGTCGCCATGGAATCCGTCAACGATCGCACCAATATCGACCGAGACGATATCGCCAGCTTCAAGGACCCTTTCCCCGGGTATTCCATGAATTACCTCTTCGTTGACCGAAACGCATATATTCGCCGGATACCCTTGATATCCCTTGAAAGACGAGACTGCATCGTTCGCCTTGAGGAATTCCTCCACCAACCGATCGAGTTCACTCGTCCGGACCCCCGGCCGGATCGCCTCGGCGAGCCGATGGTGTGCTTCCCCGACGAGTCTGCCGGCTCGACGCATCGCAGCAATCTCATCTTTCGACTTTAGAACGATCACTGCCCCACCCCGCTTGACGGATTCGCCGTCCGCCGACCGAGGGAGTGCATGATTCGTTCGAATACGTTTTCGATGCTTTGTTCGCCGTCGACCGAATGAAGAATCCCCCGCTCCTCGTAGTACTCGACTACCGGGTGCGTCTGCTCCAAGTAGACTTTGAGGCGATTGCGCGCCGTCTCGACGGTATCGTCGGGCCGCTGCACGAGCGGTCCACCGCACGTATCGCACACACCGGCCGCCTTGGTCCGCAGGGTGTGCCGATTGTATGTGGCGCCGCACTGTTCACAGACCAGGCGATCTGCAATGCGCCGGATCGCCTCCGACTCCGTGATCTTAATGTTCACCGCCCCATCGAGCGAGACCCCAAGGTCGGGCAATGCTTCGTCAAGGGCTTTGGCCTGGGGTACCGTACGTGGAAACCCGTCCAAAATAAAACCCGCTGCACAATCGGAACGACCTAGCCGCTCCATCACGATCTGGATCGCCAAGCTATCCGGAACGAGTTCCCCCCGGTCGATAAACTTCCGTGCCTCCTGGCCGAGCTCGGTATTGGACTGGATCGCTTGCCGAAAAATACTCCCCGTCGAGATGTGAGGAATATTCAACGCTCCCGACAACCGCTCGCCTTGCGTCCCCTTACCGGCTCCGGGCAATCCTAGAAGGACGAGCCGCATACCAGCGAAATCCCCCTCACGTAGCGCACCATCACGGCGTGCTTTGCGCGCGCATCCACTACTTGATAAACCCTTCGTAATGCCTCATCAAAAGCTGCGCTTCGATCTGCTTCATCGTATCGAGCGCGACGCCCACGACGATGAGGAGGCTGGTGCCGCCAAAGAACAGAAACGCCGTTGGCACTTGCGTGACGCCCGCCATGACGTACGGCATGACGGCGATGATCGCAAGGAAGATCGCTCCCGTCAAGGTCAGCCGAGTAAGGATGCGGTCAAGGTATTCCGCAGTCGGTCGACCCGGCCTGAGCCCAGGGATGAAACCGCCGTTCTTGCGCATGTTGTTCGCCACTTCGGTCGGGTTGAACGTAACCGCCGTATAGAAGTAGGTAAAGAAGATCACCATCAGAGCGAACACCAAGTTGTACGCGGTCGTCCCGATCCCAAACCACCGCTCGACGAACGGTGCAATCGAAGGCACGAACTGCGCGATCGTAAGCGGGAAAGTCAATACCGATGACGCAAAGATGACCGGAATGACGCCCGCATTGTTCACCCTCATGGGGATGTGCGTCGACTGCCCGCCATACATGCGCCGCCCTACGACGCGCTTTGCATACTGGACCGGGATGCGCCTTTGGCCCTCTTGCACCATCACGACGGCGGCGATGATCACGATTCCAAGCACCAAGAAGACGAGCAGGCTAAATACACTGAGACCGCCTTGCCCGATGCTTTGAATCGCTTGAATGATGCCGCCCGGAAGCTCGGCCACGATACCGGCGAAGATGATCAGCGAAATGCCGTTGCCGATCCCGTGCTCCGAGATCTTCTCGCCCAGCCACATCAAGAAACTGGTCCCCGCCGTAAGGGTGATCAAAATGACCAGCAGGTTGAAGAACCCTGAGTCGATCACCACACCGCTGGCCCTGGCGAGCGCCGTGATGCCGTAGGCCTGAACCAACCCGAGCAACACGGTGCCATACCGCGTGTACTGCTGGATCTTCTTGCGCCCTTCGACGCCCTCTTTTGCAAGCTCCTCGAGCTTTGGAATCACGACTGTAAGGAGTTGCAAAATGATCGATGCGGTGATGTATGGGTTGACGCCCATTGCAAAAATGGTAAACCGACCCAAGTTTCCGCCCGTAAACATGTTGAGGAACCCGAAGATGTTCCCCCGGTCTACGCCAAGGCTTTCAGCAAGCCCCGTCGCATCGACGCCCGGCACCGGAACGAACGATCCGATGCGAAAGACGATCAACAGAGCTGCCGTGTACAAGATTTTCCGGCGAAGATCGCCAATGCGAAGGGCGTTGCGAAGTGCGTCCAGCAACTAAATCACCTCGGCCTTCCCACCTGCGGCTTCGATCTTTTGAACAGCGGACTTTGAAAACTTGTGCGCCTTCACCGTGAGGGCCACGTTGATCTCGCCGTCCCCCAACACTTTGACGCCGTCGCCGACCTTACCGATCACGCGGCTCTCGACCAGCGCGTCGGGAGTGACCGTCTGGCCGCTCTCAAAGCGAGCCAAGTCGCTCACGTTCACCACGGTATACTCGGTCCCAAACGCCCTGTTGTTAAAGCCGCGCTTTGGAAGACGCATGTGAATCGGGAGCTGACCGCCTTCAAACCCGGCGCCCTTCTTGCCGCCCGAGCGCGCTCCTTGACCCTTTTGACCTCTTCCCGAAGTCTTGCCCGAGCCTGAGGACATGCCACGCCCCACGCGGTGTCGCGACTTGCGGCTTCCGGGAGCGCCCTTTAGCGTGTGTAAATTCATCGTCACCACGACCTCCGCCCTTATAACTCCTCGACTTCGACGAGATGCCTCACCTTGTAGATCATCCCGCGCACGCTCGGGTTGTCGTCCTTTACCACGTGGTGGTTAAGCCGCTTCAGCCCCAGCGCCTTAATCGTCTCCCGCTGATCGTCGGGAAAGCCGATATCGCTCTTCTTCCACGTAACCTTCAATTGGCTCAACTGATACGAACCTCCCGGAACGAGTTTCCTCATAAATCCGGCCGACGCTCGTCCGTCCGACCTTCACTAAGGCTCGCCCTTAGCCGACGATCTCCTCGACCTTCTTGCCCCGCAACTGAGCGACTTCCTCAGCGGTGCGAAGCGAACGCAGAGCGTTCATGGTCGCCTTCACGACGTTCACCGGGTTCGGCGAACCGAGCGACTTCGTCAAGATGTCGCGCACGCCGGCTGCTTCCAGCACCGCACGGACCGGACCGCCTGCGATTACTCCGGTACCTTCGGACGCGGGCTTGAGCAACACGACCGCTCCCCGAAAACGCGTCTGCACCTCGTGCGGGATCGTCGTGCCGACGATCGGAACTTCAATCATTTCCTTCTTAGCGTCATCGATCCCTTTGCGGATCGCATCCGCTACCTCTTTTGCCTTGCCCTTACCGGCCCCCACGTGACCGTTGCCGTCGCCTACGACCACAACAGCGCTAAAGGAGCGGGTCCTACCGCCCTTCACCGTCTTGGAAACCGGGTTGATATCGACGACCTTCTCTTGGAGATCGCCGAGGGAATCGGCATTGATCCTCTTTCGATTCGGCACCATGCTTACGATCGCCACTCCCTTCCTACTTGAAAAACCTCTTTAGAAGGCGCATCAAAACCGCGCCTTAGAAATCGAGGCCGCCTTCACGCGCCCCTTCGGCCACTGCCGCAACACGACCGTGATACAGGTTGCCGCCTCGATCGAACACGACACGCTCGATTCCAGCCGCTTTGGCCCTTTCGGCCAACACCTTGCCGACCTCGCGAGCCGCCTCGACGTTGCCTGACTGCGTAAGCTTCGACCGCAGCTCGGGATCGAGCGTGGAGGCCGCAACGAGCGTATGTCCTTCGGCGTCGTTGATAATCTGCGCATACGTATGGTTCAAGCTGCGAAACACCGCAAGCCTCGGCCGCTCGGGCGTTCC
Source organism: uncultured Clostridia bacterium (assembly GCA_964424335.1). Lineage (GTDB taxonomy): Bacteria > Bacillota > Limnochordia > DTU080 > RSA5 > CAYRIY01. The sequence continues at coordinate 8,334 of CAYRIY010000062.1, read as the reverse complement.
AATCGCCTTCTTGCGAACCCGCAAATGCCGCCGACGGCGCGCTGTCTTTTTATCAAATGCTGGCATGACTACCCACCTCTCGCCTGCCGAAAAAATCGACGAACGTAACGAATGAAACCGCAGCAAATCTGGGCTTAGCGACCGACCTTACCGGCCTTGCCCGCCTTGCGACGAATTCGTTCTCCCTCGTACTTGATCCCTTTGCCAAGGTACGGCTCAGGCTCACGCACGGCCCGAATGTTCGCCGCTACAGCCCCGACCAATTCTTTATCAATACCTTTAACCCCGATCCGGGTCGGCTGAGGGACCTCAAACTCGATCCCTTCCGGCGCTTCGACCTCGACCGGATGGGAGTAGCCGACGGCAAGCACGAGCTTTTTGCCTTGCAACGACGCCCTGTACCCCACTCCGTTGATCTCAAGGCCCTTGCGGTAGCCGTTCGTCACACCTTCAACCATGTTCGCGATCAAGGTGCGCGTCAGCCCGTGCAGCGATCGATGCAACTTGCCGTCACTTGGGCGACTCACCTGAATCACTTGATCCTGAACCTCGATGTTGATCTCCTTGTGGAACGTCTTGGTCAGTTCACCTTTTGGTCCCTTGACGGTCACCGTTGACCCGTCCACCTTGACGTCGACGCCACTTGGAATCTGAATGGGAACCTTTCCGATCCGCGACACCGAGAGCTCACCTCCCTGAAGAAAATACCTAAGGCCCTAAGGCCGATCTACCAACCCTCTGATCTTATAGCATTTGCGCATACAAACGCAAAGCAACTCTTACCAGACGTAGCAGATGACTTCGCCGCCGACGCGCGCTTTGCGCGCCTGCCGATCGCTCATAACCCCTTTCGAGGTCGAGAGTACGGCAAGCCCCAGTCCCCCAAGGACACGCGGAATCTGGTCGCTGCTCGCGTACACCCGCAAACCGGGTTTGCTGATCCGCTTGATGCCCGTAATCACTTCACGCTTGGGCGGCGCGTACTTGAGGTAGATCTTGATGACGCCCTGCTTGCCGTCGTCAGTCACCTTGTAGTCACGGATGTAGCCTTCTTCCTTCAAGATCCGAGCCAACTCGGTCTTCAACTTGGAAGCCGGCACATCGACCGAATCATGAAACACCGACGACGCGTTGCGAATCCGCGTCAACATGTCGGCGATTGGATCCGTCATGCTCAAATTGGTTCAACCCCTTCCGTTACATCAAACCCCGACGAAACCCTACCCGTTGCCCTGCTGACTTCGAACCAAAAGCCTACCAGCTGGACTTGGTGACACCGGGGATCTCGCCGCGGTGCGCCAACTCCCGGAAACAGACCCGGCACAAATCGAAACGGCGCATGTACGACCGCGGCCTTCCGCATCTCCGGCAGCGGTTGACTTGCCTGCTCGAGAACTTCGGCTCACGCTCGGCTTTGGCAATCATGGACTTCTTAGCCACGAAATCACCCTTTCAAAAGATCGAGCTGCTTAGGCAGCCCTAAACGGCATGCCCAACCCGGAAAGCAACGCCAGCGCCTCTTCATCGGTCTTGGCCGACGTCACGATCGTGATGTCCATACCTCGCAACTTGTCGATCGTATCGTAGTTGATCTCAGGAAAGATCAACTGCTCTCGAATGCCGAGGCTGTAGTTGCCGCGCCCGTCGAACGACCTCGGAGAAACGCCGCGGAAGTCACGAATCCGAGGAAGGCTGACGTTGATCAACTTGTCGAGGAAGTCGTACATGCGACTGCCGCGCAAGGTGACACGGCATCCGATCGGCATCCCCTCACGAAGCTTGAAGTTGGCGACCGACTTCTTTGCGCGGGCCACGACCGGTCGCTGGCCCGTAATTGCCGTCAGATCCCGAATGGCCGCTTCGAGCGCCTTAGAATCCTGCGCCGCTTCGCCGACTCCCATGTTGATGACGATCTTTTCAACCTTAGGCACCTGCATGATATTTCGGTAGTTAAAGCGCTCCACGAGCGACGGAGCGAGTTCGTTACGGTAACGATCTCTGAGCCGTGACATGCCCATCCTCCCCTATTGCAACTTCCGCCGAATGTTACCCTTAAAGCGAAAGCTAGTCAATCGTCTTGCCGCACCGCTTGCAAAGCCGTGAAGGCTCCTGCCCGCTCTCGCGGCGGTTTGTGGTGCGAGTCGGCTTATTGCAGCTTGGGCACACCACCATCACATTCGAGGCGTGGATTGGACCCGGCTGTTCGATTACGCCGCCTTGGGGGTTGGTCCTCGACGGACGCGTGTGCTTCTTCACGATGTTCACACCGTCAACGACCACGCGGCCGTCTTTTGGGTGAACCTCCAAAACCTTGCCCGACTTGCCTCGATCCACCCCGGACAAGACGTGAACCATGTCATTCTTTTTAACGTGTACGCTCTGTGCCATCCAAGCCGCCTCCAAACGTCCCGCCCCTATAGCACCTCGGGGGCCAAGGAGATAATCCTCATGAACTCCTTCTCACGCAGCTCACGCGCTACCGGCCCGAAAATACGGGTTCCGCGTGGGTTTTTCTGATCGTTGATCACGACCGCTGCGTTCTCATCGAAGGCTATATACGATCCATCCGGGCGGCGTGTCTTAGTCTTCGTCCGAACGACTACAGCCTTGACGACGTCGCCCTTCTTCACAACGCCCCCGGGGGTCGCCTCTTTAACGCTTGCTACAATGATGTCGCCGACCCTGGCATACCGCCTGTTCGATCCGCCCATCACGCGGATGCAGAGCAGCTCCTTTGCGCCGGAGTTGTCAGCCACCTTCAAGCGGCTCTCTTGCTGAATCATCGACCCAAAACCTCCCTTCGGACACGCACTCTACCGCGTCCAAAAAGACAGATGAGCGTTACAGAGCACGCTCCACGACTTCGACGACGCGCCACCGCTTCTGTTTAGAGAGCGGACGGGTTTCCATCAGCCGCACGCGGTCGCCGACTCGGCAGTCGTTGTTCTCATCGTGCGCCTTCAACTTGACGGTGCGACGCATGGTGCGCCCATAAATCGGGTGCTGGACAAACCGCTCAACCGCGACGACGCACGTCTTATCCATCTTATCGGAGACCACAATGCCTTCTCGCACCTTGCGAAGGCCGCGTTCCGTATCCTTCGACATCTTCTTCCCTCCCCAACGAGGCTACCAGTGCCTTCAGGTTCAATGACGGCGCCCGTTCGATGAACGTGCCGCGCCAGAAAACTGCCCGCGAACCTTACGCGCGCTCGAGCTGCAACTCCCGCTCACGCTGAACCGTCTTCACACGGGCGATGTCACGCCTGACCGCTTTCATGCGCATGGGGTTGTCAAGCTGCCCCGTCGCCATTTGAAACCGCAGGTTAAAAAGTTCCTCTTTCAAATCCGCAAGCTTACGAACCAACTCATCGTCGGTCAGATCGCGAATCTCTTCAGCCTTCACCTGCTCTCACCACCTGCGACCCCTTCTCGCATCACAAACTTCGTCTTGATGGGAAGCTTGTGTGCGGCGAGCCGAATGGCTTCACGGGCCAATTCTTCTGGAACTCCTGCAAGCTCAAACATGATCCGTCCGGGTTTTACCACGGCTACCCAGTATTCGGGCGCGCCCTTGCCCTTACCCATTCGGGTTTCGGCAGGCTTCTTGGTAACCGGCTTGTCGGGGAAAATCTTGATCCAGACCTTACCGCCACGACGGATATGACGGGTCATTGCAATTCGAGCCGCTTCAATCTGCGTGTTGGTGATCCAACCGGCTTCCATAGCCTGCAAACCATATTCGCCAAACGTCAGGGTGGAGCCGCGATAGGCTTTGCCGGTCCTGCGACCGCGATGCACCCTGCGGAACTTAACCTTCTTTGGCATCAACATAGGCTGATCGCCCCCTTACGACTCTTGCGCCTGTCGCCCTCGATCGGGCAAGACCTCGCCTTTGTAAATCCAGACTTTCACGCCGATTCGACCATACGTGGTGTCGGCCTCGGCAAAACCGTAGTCGATGTCGGCACGCAACGTGTGAAGGGGAATCGACCCTTCGGGCGTCCACTCAGTGCGGGCGATCTCGGCGCCGTTCAACCGCCCGGAGACACGCACCTTGATACCGAGGGCGCCAAAGCGGATCGCCCGCCCTTGGGCCTGGCGCATGGCACGGCGGAACGAAACTCTCCGCTCGAGCTGGAACGCAATGTTCTCGGCCACGAGTTGTGCGTCGAGCTCGGGGCGCTTGATCTCGACAATGTTGATCTGCAACTGCTTGCCGGTTTGCTGCTCGAGCTCCTTGCGCAGGCGATCCACCTCTTGACCGCCTTTGCCGATCACCATGCCGGGACGCGCCGTATGAATGGTGATCTTTGCCCTATTCGCGGCTCGCTCGATCTCCACCTTCGACACACCGGCGGTGAAAAAGCGCTTCTTAATGCGATTGCGGATCTCGAGATCCTCGTGGAGAAGGTCGGCGTACTCTTTTCTGTTCGCGTACCAACGACCGTCCCATTCCTTGATCACACCGAGCCTAAACCCGGTCGGGTGCACCTTTTGACCCAAGAGTCATCCCCCTCTAAAGCAATCCGTTACTGTTCTTCACGCTCGGCCAAGACAACCGTAATGTGGCTCGTGCGCTTCCTGATCCGATCGGCTGATCCGCGAGCCCTCGGCATGATCCGCTTCATCGTCGGCCCCTGATCGACATAGGCCCTTGCGACAAAGAGCGAATCAGGATCGAGTTCGTAGTTGTGCTCCGCGTTCGCAGCAGCAGAACGGACGACCTTGGAGACCGTCTTTGATGCGCCACGCGGCGTGTTCTCAAGGATCGCCAGCGCCTCACCCAGGCTCTTGCCTCGGATCAGATCGACCACCTGCCTGGCCTTCCTAGGCGAGATGCGAATGTGACGCGCGACCGCCTTTGCTTCCATCGTTCTCCTGCCTCCTCAAATCACCAAAAACCTCAAAAGTTCGTCCCTCGTCCGTCGACCGAGCATGGTCTACCTGACCGACGAAGCCCGCTCCTGATTCGTATGCCCGCGGTACGTGCGGGTCGGCGCGAACTCGCCCAGCTTGTGGCCAACCATGTCCTCCGTAAGGTAGACCGGGACATGTTTGCGCCCGTCGTGTACGGCGACCGTGTGTCCGACCATCTCCGGAAAGATCGTCGAATCCCGGGACCACGTCTTGATGACGCGCTTGTCGCCCGACTCGTTCATCTGCTTGATCTTCCTAATTAGGCTGGGGTGTACGTATGGCCCCTTCTTGACTGACCGGCCCATGGTCACTCTCCTTAAAAACCGTTATCCTTGCCCCGCCAAACGACGTCCTATGCGGCGAGACTTAGCGCTTCCTCGGCCTTACGATCTCGGCGTCGGACTGCTTCTTCCTCCGGGTGCGATAGCCCAACGTGGGTTTGCCCCAAGGCGTCATCGGGCTTGGCATACCGACCGGCGCCTTGCCCTCGCCGCCGCCGTGCGGGTGATCGACAGGGTTCATCACAACGCCCCGCGTATGTGGACGTCGCCCAAGATAGCGGCTCCGCCCCGCCTTGCCGATCACGATGTTCTCATGCTCTACGTTGCCCACTTGACCAACCGTGGCCCGGCAGTCGATATGCACCATGCGAAACTCGCCAGACGGCAGGCGGAGCGTCGCACGATCGCCCTCGCGGGCCATCAACTGTGCGGACGACCCGGCGGAACGAGCAAGTTGCCCGCCCTTGCCCGGCTTCATCTCAATGTTGTGAACAACCGTGCCCACAGGAATGTTCCTGAGCGGCAAGGCGTTTCCAGGCCTAATGTCGGCCTCGGGCCCCGACTCAACGGTGTCGCCGACCTTTAGTCCGACGGGCGCCAGGATGTAACGCTTCTCGCCGTCGGCGTAATGCAACAAGGCAATGCGGGCGGACCGGTTCGGATCATACTCGATGGAAGCGACCTTCGCCGGCACAGCATCCTTCGTCCGCCTGAAATCGATCAACCGATACCGCCGCTTGTGGCCACCTCCACGGTGCCGGGCGGTCATACGACCGAAATTATTGCGCCCGCCGGACGACTTCAAGGGCCTCAGCAACGACTTTTCCGGCTGATCGGCGGTTATTTCCTCAAAAGTCCCAACCGTCATGTCCCTGCGACCAGGGGTGACCGGTTTATACTTCTTGATAGCCATACCGGACATTCACTCCTTCTACTTCGACCGTATTTGGGGGCCAGGCCTAACGCCTTATAGCCCCTCAAAAACCTCGATCGAATCTCCCTCGGCGAGCTGCACGACGGCCTTCTTCCGCTCGGGGCGACGCCCCTCGAAGCGCCCCATGCGCTTTAGCTTGCCCGACTGCCTCAGGGTGTTCACCTTAACCACCTTGACGCCGAAGATCTCCTCGATCGCTCGCTTGACTTGAGACTTCGAGGCATTTAGCGCGACCTCAAAGGTGTACTTGTTCTCCGCCATCAAGTTGGTGCTGTGCTCAGTCACAAAGGGGCGGATCACTATGTCCCTAGCGTCCATCAGCTTAGCGCCTCCTCGATCTTCAAGACGGCGTCGCGAGTCGCTACGAGCTTTCCGTGTCGAAGCACTTCGTAAACGGACAAGTCGCTCGCCCGGGCCGAACCCACTCCTGGAATGTTGCGAGCCGACAACGCTACGTTGCGATCGGTGTCGGCCGTCACGACCAAAGCACGGCCGTCCGCCCCTGCAAGGTTGCCTACGACCCGAGCCATCTCCTTGGTCTTCGGCTGATCAAAGCGGAGCTCATCCACAACGACGAGCTCGCCGGCAGCTACCTTTCCGGAGAGCGCGGAGCGCAGCGCTGCACGGCGCGCCTTCCTCGGCAGCTTTTGCCGATAATCCCTCGGCTGAGGGCCAAAGGTGGTTCCGCCGCCAACCCAGATCGGAGAGCGCGTGCTTCCGTGGCGCGCCCTGCCGGTGCCCTTTTGCCTCCACGGCTTGCGACCGCCCCCGGAAACTTGGGCGCGAGTCTTCGTGGCAACGGTGCCCTGCCGCTGGTTGGCGAGATGACGAACCACAGCCTGGTGCATGAGCGCCTCGTTGACCGGGACGCCGAACACCTCGTCTTTGAGCTCGAGGTCCCCAACCTTCTCGCCTTCAATATTGTAAACCGCAACTTTTGGCATAGAAATGCCTCCTCCCGTCAAACCAGCCGCAATCGATCGGGCCTACTTGCCCTTGTTCTTCACAGTCTCCCGGATCTCGACGAGGGACCCCTTGATGCCAGGCACCGAGCCCTCGATCAGGAGCAGATTTCGCTCGGCGTCCACCTTGACGACTCGCAATCCTTGAACCGTCCTGCGAACTCCGCCCATTCTCCCGGGAAGTTTGCGGCCCTTGAAAACCCGAGCTGGATCGGTGGCGCCCAAAGAACCGACCCGCCGGTGATACATCGATCCGTGCTCCATCGGCCCGCGGTGGAAGTTCCACCGCTTGATGACGCCGGCAAAACCTTTGCCCTTCGAGGTGCCGGTCACGTCGACATAATCGCCTGCGCCAAAGAGATCGGCGCGGAGCTCGGCGCCAACTTCGAGCGCCTGAAACTCCGGTGAGTCCTCGACCCTCAGCTCTTTCAAGTGTCGGCGCGGCTCGACGCCCGCCTTGGCGAAGTGACCTTTGAGCGGCTTGTTGACCGCCTTAGCCTTCTTCTCGCCGACTCCCACCTGGATCGCTTGATAGCCGTCGGTCTCGACGTCCTTCTTTTGAACGACGTGGCAAGGACCCACTTCAACGACGGTGACGGGAACCAATCGCCCCGCCTCGTCGAACACTTGTGTCATTCCAATCTTGCGACCGAATACGCCCTTCGGCATGCTCCATCATCCCTTCACTTTTGCGAAGGCGCTACAACTTGATCTCGATGTCGACACCCGCAGGCAGATCCAGCCTCATCAAGGCATCCACCGTCTTTGGCGTCGGCTCGAGAATGTCGATCAAGCGCTTGTGTGTCCGCATCTCGAACTGCTCTCTCGAATCCTTGTGAACGTGCGGAGACCGCAAAACCGTAAAGACGTTGCGCTCGGTCGGAAGTGGCACCGGTCCGGAGACCGAAGCCCCGGTGCGCCGCGCCGTCTCTACGATGCGCTCGGAAGAATTGTCGAGAATCTGGTGATCAAATGCCTTGAGTCGGATGCGAATCTTTTGCTTGGCATTTGCCATTGGTCGAACTCCTCTCGTCCGTTCAAACGGACACGCTCCGCCTCTTGTTCATCTCCGCACGACGTGTTGCCGCTGCGGAGCGACGGTGCGAACTTTCCGTTTCGCGGGGAAGGTAACTCCGCGCTAACGACGCGAAACCGCCGCCGGCCCACCGAGCGAGCCGGCGGCAGATAGAAAGCAATTAGGCAAGCACCTTGGTCACAACGCCGGCGCCGACGGTGC
>CAYRIY010000061.1:0-21796 GCA_964424335.1 uncultured Clostridia bacterium | reverse complement strand
GCGCGACGATACAGCGTCGCCACAATAGATGAAACAGACAGTATTTCAAAGGAGTGGTCGCCATGCAGTCCAAAAAGCCCCTGATCGTCGACGCCGACGTGCATCACGTATGGGCCTCTCCGAGCGAGATGACCAAATACCTCCCAGAGGCATTTCGCAAAGGTCCCCTTGGCGGGCCGGGCCACGGGTATGTCAACCCCGTTGGCGTCATGCGCAGGGACGCCCGTCCGCCAAACGGCGCTCCGGTGGGCTCCGATCCCGAGACGACCGTCCGACAACTCCTTGACGCCTATGACATCAGTTACGGAATCCTAAACGCTCCAGGGGCGATCGGGGTGTCGACGATGCCCAATCCCCATCTCGCAGCCGCTCTCGCTTCAGCCCACAATGATTGGATGATCGACACGTGGCTTGCGTACGACAGGCGCTTTCGGGGTGCAATCGTCGTAGCCAATCAGCGAGCGGACCTGGCAGCAAAGGAGATCGAGCGGCTCGCCAACCGACCGGACATGGTTCAAGTGATCATGAGCGGCGCCGCGCAAGAGCCGTACGGCCGCTACAGATACTGGGAGATCTATGAGGCGGCAGAGCATTTCAACTTGCCGGTTGCAATTCATCCTGGATCCGAAGGTGCCGGCATCAGCGCCGCTCCCACAGCGGTCGGATACCCGGCAAGCTACCTTGAGTGGCACACGATGTTGCCCCAGACATTTATGACGCACCTCGTGACGCTCGTGTGCGAAGGGGTGTTCGAGCGCTTTCCGAAGCTTAAGTTCGTGTTTATCGAGGGCGGCTTTGGGTGGCTTCCGCACCTCATGTGGCGGCTCGACAAGAACTACAAAGCGCTCCGCTCTCAGGCCCCCTGGCTCAAGCGGCTCCCTAGCGAGTACATCAAGGACCACTGCTTGCTCACGTCGCAACCGGTCGAGGAGCCCGACAATCCCAAGCACCTGCTCCAGATCCTTGAGATGATCGAAGCGGAGCGGACGCTCATGTTTTCGAGTGACTACCCGCACTGGGACTTCGATTCGCCGACTCAGTCCTTTCCCAAGCTTCCAGAGGCCCTCCACCGCAGGATATTCGGCGAGACTGCCAAAGAGTTGTACAATCTCCCGGATCCCCCGGCAAAAGAGTCTGCTGACGCAGGCGACCAAAGCCGCCAGGGCGCATAAGGTGCCGGCAAAAATGAGCGGTGATATTCACGCAGTTTTGAGGGGCATTCCTGATCTCATCTGTTTCTGGGACTTTCAAGAGGGTCCGGGCGAGGTGCGCGTCGCCAAGGGGCCTCATCCGTACCGCCTGATTGAGATGGCCGGGCCCGTGCGCCGGGCGGATGACGGAGCGCTCGGCCCCTACTCCGCTTTGCTTGACGAAGGTCAGTGGTTTTGCGCTCCCCGGGCGACATGCCCCGAGCTCAATGTTTACGGCAAGGACGCGCAGGTGACCGTGGCCGCATGGATCAAGCGGCATCGCACCGCACCTAACCAATGCGAGGCCGTTGCGGGAATGTGGGACGAGACTCGGAGCAAACGGCAGTATTGCCTTTTCTTGAACCTGAGGATTTGGGAAAGCCAGGACCAGGTGTGCGGGCACGTTTCGTCCGTGGGCGGTCCCACGCCTGGCCACCGTTACTGCATGGATGCATCAATTGGACAGACGCCGGTCCCGTTCGGCGTTTGGCAGTTTGCCGCATTCACCTACGATGGCGCATTCGCAAAGAGCTATCTCAACGGCGTCCTCGATGAGCGACCAGGGCGAAACCCATACCCCTACGAGGGCGGCATTTTCGACGGCGGCGAAAGCGGATCCGACTTCTCGGTCGGAGGTGTCTCCCGTTCAGGGGAGATGGGAAATTGGTTTTCGGGTCAGCTTGGCGGATTAGCCGTGTGGCGCCGTGCGCTATCGCCCATCGAGATCGGTCGACTATACGAGAAGACACGCCCGGCAACTACAACCTCGAGCTAACCCCCCAGGCTCCGCTCTGTGAAACCTTTCCGACTCCCTCTCTCTTGAAGTCGACGCCGATGTCGCGGCTTCCTCGATGAGGGTTTTCCTTCTATAACAACGAGATGTTCTGCGCGTTGGGAGGATGTCATCCAAGTGTGCTTAAAACACTGAAAGTGGTGAGCGCGCCGGGGGGCGCGCACCAGGTTGACCCCGTGTCGACTCAAACCATTTCATATCAAACAATGGGGGAGTGGATTTGGTGGTGACTTCTTTCCACCGTCGCGTACGCAAATCGGCGTCTGTGACTCGCGCAAGTGCAACCGTCCTTGTTGCAGTCCTTGCCGTTGCATCGCTGATGGTTCTTGCGCCGACGACATCGGCAACTGATATCAGCGATCGCATTCACACGTACACACTGGAAAACGGTCTGCGAGTCATTATGTTGGAGCGCAGGCACGCGCCCGTCGTTCATTTCAGTTTGATGTTTGACGTGGGTGGCGTGGACGAGCCTCCCGGACTTGGCGGGATCGCGCATATGGTCGAGCACATGGCTGCCATGGGCACGACCAGCATCGGCAGCCTTGACCCCGTAGCCGAGCGGCACGTACTCGAAGAGCTCGAGGACGTGGTCGCCGCCTTGCAGGAGGCAAAACGGGACGCCGCCGCGGGCGCAGACCGGGTAGCGGACATCGAAGACTTGAGCGCGCGATTCGCAGCGCTAAAGCAAGAGGCCGAGGCGCTTGCTCAGCCCTACTCCGTCCTAAGCCTGCTTTCAGCAAATGGTGCAGTTGGGCTCAATGCCATGACAACCTACGACTTCACCGTCTACGTCGTATCGCTTCCGAGCAACCGCTTTGAGCTCTGGGCGAGGTTGTATGCCGACGTCTGGAGAGATGCCGTCTACCGCTATTTTTACAGTGAAGCAGACGTCGTCAAAGAGGAGCGTCTACTTCGAACCGAGGATAATCCGTCCGGATTCCTCGCCGAGATCTTCGTTGCGGAAGCGTTTAAGACGCATCCATACGGGCGCCCGCTTATCGGATCGATGGAGGAAATCGATAACTACACCGCCCGAAACGCCAAGGCGTTTTGGGACGCTCACTACCATCCAAACCGAGCCGTCCTCGCCATCGCCGGAGACATCGATCCCCAGGAGGCGATGGCGATCATCGAAAAGTACTTCGGCGGGCTTGCTCCCGGGCCGGAAGAACGGTGGGACATCCCCGTCGAGCCGCCGCAGGACGGAGAACGACGAATCACCGTTGCTTTCGATGCTCAGCCCCAGATCATGATCGGGTACCACAAGCCCACGTACCCGCACAGGGACGCCTATGTTTTCGACGTGATCAACGCAATTCTAACCTCGGGCCGCACGTCAAGGCTCTTTGCGCGCATGGTGAATCGTGATCAGATCGCGGCCTCGATCAGTACCGCTTTTGGTCCTGCTAGGACGCGGTACCCCAACTTGTTTTATTTCCAAGGGACACCGCGGTATCCTCACGGCCCTGAAGAGCTCGAACAAGCCTTTTACGAGGAGATCGAGCGACTCAAGACCGAGCTCGTCGACTCTGAAACACTTCAAAAAGTGCAAAACCGAGTCCGGGCCACGTTCGTCAATATGCTAAACTCGAACGACCTGGGTCTCGTCCAGGAACTCGCCGCCTACGAGCTCTTCTTGGGAGGATGGCGGAACTTATTTGAGTACCCGGATATCATCAACTCGATCACCGCGGAAGAGATCCGCGACGTAGCCCGGCGTTACCTCACCGAAGAAAACCGAACGGTCGCCATTCTCCTGCCGGAAAGGGGCGATGCCCAGTGAGGCGCATACCTCATTCATCGATATGGGCGGCACTTGCGTTTGTAGCATTTGTCGCGTGTACGCTTGGTTGGACCGCCCCATTAGCGCATGCCGCGGTGACCGCGGACTTACCCGAATGGCCCCATCCAAGCGAAATGGAATTCGATTCGATCGTGTTTAATCCGCCGGAACCCGAGCGATTCGAACTCCAAAACGGCATAGTCGTCTACTTCCTTGAAAATCGGGAACTGCCGATACTCGAGAGTGCCATCTACCTCCCCGTCGGATCGCTCGTCGAATCGGCCGATCAGTTCGGACTGGCGAGCTTGACCGCGGAGCTCATTCGTACGGGAGGGGCCGGCGAGCTAACGCCCGAAGAGGTCGATGAAGAGCTTGAGTTTATGGCCGCCGGCGTGTCGGTCTCTTCGGGGATGGTTTTCACTTCCGTTTCATTCCAATCACTCTCGGAGTACGCCGAACGGACGTTGGAAATCGTGACGGACATGCTCACCCGACCGGCATTCTCGCCAGAGCGTCTCGAGATTGCCCGCGGGCGAATAATCGAATCAATCCGTAGACAAAACGACGACCCTACGACCGTCGCCTTCCTCGAGTTCTATAGGCGACTCGCACCGGACCACCCGCTTGGCTGGACCATGAACGAGGAGACTGTTCGCTCGTTTGACATCGAGGATCTGGTGGCGTTTCACGAGCGTCACTACCGCCCGGGCGGTGCGGTCATCGTTGTCGCAGGCGATATCGATCTAGAGTCTCTGCAAGACATGCTCGAGCGCACCGTCGGCACGTGGCCACGGTCCGAGAGCGTTGGGGTCGAGCCTCCTCCGTTTGACCCCGCGCCCGAGCCAAAATTGTACCACGCACAAAAGGAAACGGCACAAAGCACTATTTTCATGGGATATCCCACCTTGATGTACGCCGATCCGGATTATCCGAAGTTGGTCATCGCCAATCACGTCCTGGGCGGGGGGGCCTTCGACAACAGGCTTTTTGCCGAGATTCGAGGCAAGCGAGGTCTCGCCTACCATACTCAAAGCTCGCTAACTCAAGGCCACCTATATCCGGGCGTATTCTACGCCATGGCATTCACGCGGGCCGACGCTACCGCCGAAGTGGTCCAACTCATGAAAGATGAGCTGACACGCCTCGTCGCGGAACCGATTCCAAGCGAAGAGCTCGAGAGACATCGGGAGGCCATCTTAAATCGCGCCGTGTTCGAGTTCGCCACGCCGCGTGCCATTATTCAAGCAAAAGCGCTGGCCGAGATCTACAACCTCCCGTCCGACTACTACGAGCGATACATCGCGGGAATTCAAACCGCGACCTCGGAGGAAATTCAAGCGGCCGCGAAGCGTTGGATCGACCCCGATCGCATGATTACGCTGATCGTCGGCGATGGAGCTGCGTTTGATCAACCGCTCGACGTCTTTGGTGAGGTGGAGTTGATCGAGCTTTAGAGGTGAGGCCGATCGTCAAACAATCGGCACGTTGCATCAGCACTGATCAAGACGGAGGGCGGGTCGATTCCCGCCCTCCCAAGCCCTAGACTTTCTAAAACTCGTAATCGACGGCGATGACGTCCTCGCACACTTGCCGCACGTACTCCACCACCGGCACGTGGGCCGGGTGCGGGCCGTAGCGCTCGAGCGCCTCCCGGTCCGTAAAGCGCACGACGAGCCCGACCGTGTAACCCTTGTGCCGGTCGGTGAAGCTCTCACCCGCCGATAGATCCACCATGCCTTCGACCTTTCCTTTGAGCCCGCGCAGCCGTTGAATCAGCTCGTCCTTCTGTGCTTCCGAGCTTTCCGGCTTGAGTTTGAAGATGACGATGTGCTCGACCAATGATACGCCTCCCAACAGATTGGCATCGTCCCTGGATTCGGCTGCATCGGCAGGGTTCCTCTCCCGGATATGTTGGTCACCAACCTCGTTTGCTCATGGTGTCGATGGACTCGGGCGCAGGTGTTCTCGAAACGCGGATGTTCACTAAATCTGGAACCTCTTCCACAGAGCGGCACAAGAGGATGCGGATGGACGGTGCAGAAGTAGGCCCTACAACGCAGGAACAGACGGGAGGACGGGACCTTTGAGTAAGACTAAGATTCTGCTTGACGAAGCTCAGATGCCGAAAGCGTGGTATAACATCGTCGCGGATATGCCCAATCCGCCGAGCCCTCCGCTTCACCCAGGGACGGGCCAACCAGTCACCCCCGACGACCTGGCGCCACTCTTTCCGATGGCCATCATCGAGCAAGAAGTAAGCCAAGAGCGTTGGATACCAATCCCCGAGGAAGTACAGGAGATCTACAGGCTCTGGCGCCCTGCGCCTCTTTATCGGGCGCACCGGCTCGAAAAGGCGCTTGGCACCCCGGCTAAGATCTACTACAAGTACGAGGGGACGAGCCCGGCCGGCAGCCACAAGCCCAATACGGCCGTCGCCCAGGCGTACTATAACAAGAAGGAAGGCGTCAAAAGGCTCGCCACCGAGACCGGCGCCGGCCAGTGGGGCAGCGCCCTCAGCCTCGCCTGCACGTACTTTGGCCTCGAATGCACCGTTTATATGGTCAGAGTGAGCTACGAGCAAAAACCGTACCGCCGTTCGCTGATGCAGGTTTGGGGATCGGAAGTAATCCCAAGCCCGAGCAACCGGACCAATGCCGGTCGGCAAATCCTCGCGCAGGATCCCAATTCTCCCGGCAGCCTCGGCATCGCGATCAGCGAAGCTGCAGAGGATGCCGCAACCCGTGACGACACCAAGTACGCGCTCGGGTCTGTTCTAAACCACGTCTTGCTGCACCAGACCGTAATCGGTCTCGAGGCGAAGGAGCAGCTCGAACTCGTGGGCGACTATCCGGACGTCGTCATCGCAAGCTGCGGCGGCGGAAGCAACTTCGGCGGACTTGCGTTCCCCTTCCTCGCGGACAAGTTTGCCGGAAAAGAGGTCCGTGTCGTGGCCGTCGAGCCGACCGCCTGCCCGACGTTGACCAAGGGGCATTACGCCTACGACTTTGGCGATACGGGCCGGCTTGCCCCCTTGATGAAGATGTACACCTTGGGGCACACCTTTGTCCCGGCCGGCATCCACGCCGGCGGCTTGCGCTACCACGGCGATTCGCCGCTTGTGAGCCAGCTTTATCACGAGGGGTACATCGAGGCCGTCGCCCTGCCGCAGACCGCCATCTTTGAAGCAGCGTCGATCTTTGCCAGGTCCGAAGGCATCTTGCCGGCGCCAGAGTCGTCCCACGCGATCCGAGCCGCGATCGACGAGGCCCGCAAGGCGACCGAGGAAGGAAAAGAGCGGACCATTCTGTTTGGCCTGAGCGGACACGGCCACTTCGACCTGGGAGCGTACGACGTATTTTTGAGCGGGGAGCTCGAAGATTACGATCACCCGGACGAGCTGATCAAAACGGCACTGGCCGATCTGCCCAAGGTATGAGCGTGAGTTGAGCGTAAGTTAAGCGCGGGATAAGCCCGAGATAAATGAGCGCCCTGCGACGCGATCGGAGTGGGAAAATCCGTCCACGTCGCAGGGCGCTCATCGTAGAGCGTCAATCATAGCCCCACCATCTATTCGGTGAGAAACGCTGCCAGCTCTTTTCGAGCCCACCGCACGCTATCTTCAACATCGTTGTGTTGACATTCAATCGTCAACACGAGGTCGTTGCCCAAAGGCCCCTGCTCGGCCAACTTAGAAACAACCGCGACCAAATCGACGTGACCTTGTCCCAAAGCACACTCGGTGAGGGAAAGTAGGCCGCCTGGCATACCTCGGTTGCATGGCTCCGCATGAACGACTACATCTTTGATGTGTGTCATGTACGTGTGCGACGCCACAGCCTCCGCCGCGGCTACGGGCTCCTCGATAGCGCAGTACACGTTGCCTGTGTCAAACTTGATGCCGACCGCCGGGCTTCCCACTCGCTCGACGAGCTCGGCAAGTTCGCCGCCGCGATAGTCGGCGTGATTCTCAATCGCCAGATAGACGCCGCGTGCTTCTGCTATCGGCGCCAAGGTTCGTAGCCCATGCGCGAGTTTCTCCATTTGACTCTCAAAAGGCGGCTCCCGCAGCCAGCGTCCGCCATGAAACGGCGAAACCACGCCCAACGTTGTCACGCCGAGGGGCGCGCAAACGGTTTCGATATACTGGGCAAAGGACTCCTCCGGCTGGCTGGAATCGCCATCGAACACAATAGGTCCGTATCCCAATTCTATGTGGAAGCCATAGGACTGTTTCAGTTCGCCAACACGATCGACAAAAGCTTCCCGCTGCGACCTGCCGACTCCCAGCTCCAAACATTGAACGCCTAATTCGGCCGCCGCTTCAAAGATGCGTTGCAGATCATTTGCCTTCGGGTCGCCGCTCTTTTCAAGCATTCTTTGAACGGTCCCGCCGATTAGCCCTAGTTTCACGGTCAATCCCCCAATAGGCAGCCGTAACATCCCATATCCCAAAGCGCCTCAGCTTACTTCCAGAAAGGGTTTCCCCCGTTCAGCCAACATCTGCTCCAATGGGTTCTCTAGATTGTCCATCGGCAACGTGATCATGCGTCGCAAACGAGACGATTCGTATACCGCCATCAACACTTCCAGAGTGACCCTTGCGCTTTGACCAGAAAGCGGGTGGGTGCTGCCCTCATTTAAACAGCGAATCAGATCGGCGTGGGGTGAAAGACCTTGATGCCACCTCTGCATTTTTCCGTCTTGGCCGGTGAATAGATCGACTGCTTCGGACTTGTCGCCTTTGATCAAGCTAACGAGCGGTATACCGTCGATTGGCGAATCGCCGCGGATGTCGATAACGCCGGTTGATCCTTGCAGTACGATGCGGTGATATTCAAAGCGCGCCGACGTGCCGAGCGCTTCTTTGGCCGAGTTGGTATGCCCTCCGCCCACCGTAAGGAGCCCTCGCACTCCGGTCTCGAATTTCATCAACGCAATGGCCGCATCCTCGAGTACATGTTTCCATCCAATTCTTTCTGTTCGAGCATCCGCTTGGCCCATCACCCACTCGATCGGTGCGTCGTCTGCATAGTATCGCATCAAATCCACTGTATGAGTGCCATCGACCATTAAGGAGGTAAACGCATGCCCCGTGGCCCAAATCTGCTCGAGACTGCCGATGGCGCCACCCTGAAGCAGTTCTTTAGCTCTCGCGTATTGCGGCATATACCGGCGTTGGTGACCGATGATGAGGACCACGCCATTCTGCTCACATGCCTCAAGCATGGCGTCTGCTTCGGCAAGATTCATCGCCATCGGCTTTTCGCAAATGATCGCCCGGGGCCTGTACGACGCGGCCTGAATGGTGATAGGAGCGTGCCAAAGCTCATTGGTGCAGATGACGATAATGTCAAGGTTTTCTCTCTGAAACATCTCGTCGTACGACGTATAGCGATGAGGAATTCCGTGTTTCTCTCCAAAGGAGTGCAACGCTTCGACGTTGATGTCGCAGCAAGCCACCAGTTCGACGAGTTCTTCTTCCGCCAGGGCCCGCGCGTGATAATTAGCGATTCCCATTCCGCCAACACCAACGATGCCCGTTCTCAATGTTGACATCAAATGGTCGTCTCCCCTTGTTTTTGGGAATGATCGAGACAGCGACCAGATTCTCGTCAGAGCTTGCAGGTAGGCAAGTCGGGAAATCTCCCGACTTGCCGCAACTTCGCTAAGCTGCTATTTACTTAACTGCGAGTCCCAGCTCCCTCGCCTCGATCGCAAGCATCTCCTCTGCTTCTTCGAGCGCAATCATCGGAGCAATGCCCTCGTTGAAAACGCGCTGATTGACGTGAGCAAACGCGTTGCCCCATTTAAGATTGAGCCAGTACGTCGCAGGAGAGAGGGTGGACACTTTGAGTGCATTGATGAAATTTAGCCAGCCCGGATTCTCCTCGACAAGAGCGGTAAATCCGGGCGACTCAGTAGTGGCTGGAAACAACTCGCCGACACGCGAAAGAATCTCCTGACCTTCAGGTGAGTAGGACATGAATGCCAAGAAGTCAAAGGCTTCATCTGGGTTTTGGCTATGCGTCGTCACACCGGCCGGCCACCCCCCAAACCAAATGGGGTATTCAAAACCTTCACTTTCTTCATGAAACGGGGGAGCCACTCCAAATTCGGCCATTGGCACGACCGTTTGCAGATGCTTGAGGTGGGGAGTGATCGAAAGCGTCATAGCCTGCTGCGCTTGGGGCATACTTCCTAACCACCCCGAAACAGGCAGGCCCGCGGCGTCGGCGTAGTATAGGTCCTCATATCCCTTCAGCCACTCAAACGCCGCCGCCATCCGAGGTGATGTAAGTCCCAGACGGCCTTCGCTCTCATTTCCCTCCCACAGGGTCGCGCCAAATGCCGAACCGAAGCTGAGCGCATTAAACACTTGACTCGAGTCTCTCCATAGCCACGTATGCATTGCGATTTGCACGATATTGCCCTGCCCATCACGCCTGGTTAACTTGGGAAAAATGGCATCAAACTCGGCTACGGTTCTGGGGGGGTCGTCGGGATTGAGGCCGGCCTCTGCAAACATCGATTTGTTATAAATCAACGGGAAGTTTGGGTCGATGAAGATCTGAAGGACCCACGTCTTGCCCTGGATGTGCATTTGGCCGATGGAACCGACCAAATAGTCGTCCAGGCGAACCCCTTTGCGCGCCATCATATCGTCAAGCGGCATAAACACCTCTCTCATCTCGTCGTTATTGCCCCAACCAAACACAATGTCGGGCAATACTCCGCCTGCCAACGCCGTCAAGATCTTGTCGGTTCCCCAACCGCTCAAGTACTCGATCTCCACATCGGGCCTGAGTTCTTTATACGCTTCAGCCAAAGCAGGGAAGACACCGTTAAACACCGTCGTATCCCACTGTAAAGCTACCGTGATGGTCGTCTGAGCAGAGGTCCCCATGGACGCGAGCAACAGCAGACTCGCCATAACAAGAGCAATGAGCGCGTACGTGGATCGACGACGGGAAGTATCCGATCCCCTCACGAAAATCATTACCCATTCCCCTTCCCAGATTAGTTGGACACTTTTATATACATATAATTCTGATAACAATTGCGGTCCCAGGATCTTTGAAACGTCGATCCTAGTATTAAGCGATACCTCCCAAGAGAATTTTAGATCGCACTTCATGACCTACGGCTCCGCAGGGATTATTCCCACACACCTCCTAGTACACTTGTGTGATCGCTTGCGCCTTGACAAGTGATTGTCCCTACCAATATATCCCAAGAGATGCTCAAGAATTACTCGATGCGCGATCGCACATTTGGGATCAGCCTCGCCTCAAGGCAGTCGCCTATGGCCGGGCGACCCTGATCTTAGGCACCGGTGGCTCTTCCATCCCGTGACCGAGGAAGAAGCTCGTGTGCGGGGGCTGGTTGTACGCGACGTTTTGCCACGCGACGCCGAGGCGGTACACGGGATCGTGCATCAGCGTGTAAATCTTGTGTTCGGTCAGGTCCGTGGTCGTATAGATGCGAAGCGCCGTGCTATCGGCGGTGCGCCAGATGACTTCCTCCCGCCAGTCGCCAAACAGATCCGCCTGCAGGCTTGGGTTGCCCTTGGTCCCGTTGTTGGACTCGGTGCCCGTCGCCGTCAGGATGTTGACGAGCCGACCCCTTTGGTAGTCCCACTTGTCGATCTTGCCGACGCCCCGAGTTCCATACCAGATGTGGTCGAGGAGCTCTCGCAGCAAATCGCCGTCCCACCAAATGCCGAAGTTGATCGAGCCCGGCGCCGTGCTGCTGATCTTGGTGCCGTCTGCAGCGTACAGCCCGACCCCTGCAGCAGCCCAGGCCTCTGCTCCTGGGTAGCGGGGATCGATGTCGGCGGCCATGCCTCGCCCCGTATCCCGCCCCGTGTGCACGCCCCAAAGGATCTCGCCCGTCGCGGCGTCCCTCATCGACGCGTGGTACCGGACATTGCGATCTTCGTGCACTTGAAAGACCTCAAGTCCCGGGCGGTTGGGATCGAGATCGCCCACGTGCATCGCATCTCCGTGTCCAAGACCCGTAGCGTAAAGACCCTTGCCGTCGTGATCGACGACCATGGCGCCGTAGACGATCTCGTCCTTGCCGTCGCCATCGACGTCGGCCACACTCAAGCTGTGATTTCCTTGCCCTTGAAACTGGCGCTCGCCCGAGCGGGACGTATCAAACAGCCACCGCATCGAAAGCTTGCCATCCCGAAAGTCGTACGCCGCGATCGCGGTCTTTGCATAGTAGCCTCGCGCCATGATCAGACTCGGCCGCTCGCCGTCCAAATAGGCCACTCCGGCCAAGAATCGATCAACGCGATTTCCGTAATCGTCGCCCCAGTCACGCACGTTGCCCCGGGCAGGCTCAAAGTCCGTCGTAACGAGCGCCGCCCCGGTCTCTCCGTCAAAGATCGTGAGGTACTCCGGCCCCGAGAGTACTCGACCTTGAGCGTTGCGGTAATCTGCCTCGGGGTCGCCGATCACCTGCCCCGTGCCGCTCACGGAGCCGTCTGCCGTCTTGACGGCGACCTCGGCTCTCCCATCGCCATCGAGGTCGTACACGATGAACTGCGTATAGTGGGCCCCGGCACGGATGTTCCGGCCTAGTGCAATCCGCCACAGCCACGTGCCGTCAAGCTTGTACGCATCGAGAAAGACCGGTCCGGTCACGCCGTCGTGGGCGTTGTCCTTCGCGTTCGACGGCTCCCATTTGAGCACGATCTCATACTCGCCATCTCCGTCGAGGTCGCCGACGCTGGCGTCATTCGCGTGATACGAGTAGGACGAGCCGTCGGGGTTTTGACCGTCCACAGGCTTTTGCAGCGGCACGGTGAGGTACGGGGTCTCCCAGACGAGCGCCTGCCCGCATGTGGCCTCTTCATTCCCGTCAATGACGGCCCGCACGCAGTAGAGGGAGTCCAGACCGCCGCCCGGGTCGAGGTAGTTGGTGCTCGTTGTGATGGGCTGATCCGTCAGCCTTTCGCCGTCTCTGTACACGTGAAAGGCGATCTCTTTCGGCTCAGTCCCAAGCCACCGCCAGCTCAAGAAGACGCCGTCCTCCACCTTCACTGCCACAAGGCCCCGGTCGAGCCGCTCCATTTGGCGGAAATACGTGGCATGACCGCCGTTCGACGCCGCGGCTTTGACAGTGCTCCCAAAGAGCATCCACAGACATGCGGTTGCGAAGATGACGATCCACTTGATCGCTTCCGGACCTGCCAACCACCGTTCAAACACGTGTGACCACCTCTTCGCTTTTCTCCTTCGTGGCCCATGCAACGAACGCCAACCAGCGCTAGGATGGGCTCGCCAAAAAGATCTTTCCGAGAGAGATAAAAACAAGCCATCAGCGGCCTAAAGCCAGTTCTCTTTGCATTTCGCCCGCCCGGCGCACTGCTTCATCGAGACTAATCCTGCCCGCGAAGAGATCTTGAAGCATGAGCGACAACTCCCATCGAAATTGAAACTCGACGATGCCAAGCTGCCGCCCTGCCACCGAGTAACGCAACGTAGGCAATGCCCCCACTCCCTGCGGGGACTTGTATCCCAAGTCCGCAAGCGTTCGCAGCCAGACGTCGGGAATCTGGTCCACCAGGTTGGCCGGCAGAGCCCCCGACCTGGCAAATATCTCCGCTCCGGATCGACCGATCAAAAACTTCACGACGTCCCAGGCTGCCAGGGGGTCGCGAGCGCTTGCTGGAATGGCGACGCTCTGAACGAGCGCTTCCGTCACGTCCAAGCCGTCCGAGAATGACGGAAGCTGGGCAATTCCCCAGTCGAAGGGCGGGGCCGTATTTTGATACGGACGCCAGCCCCAGGTCAACTCGTCTCGAACCGTCCTTTGCGCCCACACAGAGTAGTTGTTGGAAAAGTACACGCCTTGGCTGACGAAGGCGGGCTCCATTGCAACTCGACCAAGAGCGAGCGGCCCAGTTGATTCATACCAAAACAAAACAGGATTTGATTTTAAAGACAGCAATAAGTCGAGCGCTCGTCTCATCTCTTGGCCCTCTCCCGCGAACCCCGAACTTCCCAACTGCGCAAGAAGCACCGGAAGGAGCGTATCGGGTTGGATCTTGGCTCCAAACAGGGGGTTTGCAAGATCCTCTCTGATCGACGGGTCGGGAAAGAACCCCGGATCGCTCTCCCAATACACCTTAGCTGCGGTCTCTGCGAAATCCGCCCATGTCCATGTGCCTTCGGGGTATGCCACCCCACGCTGGTCGAAGATGTCTGCGCTGTACAACAGGACGTAGGGATCGACCGTGACCGGCAAGTCGTAGAGCCTCCCCTCCCGGCTCAGACGACTGGCAAGATCAAGGTACTGCGCAGACAAATCCATCGTTTCCCGCTCAAGCAAGCCATCGAGCGGCATTAATAAGCCATCTTTCATAAGCGACGGCATGATGTTTGAAATCACAATGTCGTAGCGCCCAGCCGCCAGTTCTAACAAGATGGGTTGCACATCCTCCGGGCCGCGAACAATGGGAGCTTCGGTGAATGTGACCGCGATCCCAGGGAATTTCTCTTCGATCGCCGCTTTCAGCTCGTCCCTAGCTTCCAAGCTCAGACCTTCTCGCGCCCGAAACTGAGGGTTGAGGGAGACGTATTGAGCGCTCAGCGAAGGCGGACCATACAGCGTAAGAATATCTAACGTCTTCGCCCCTGCAGAAGGGTGCGCCAAGAACAGCGCAAGCACCAGGAGCGCAAGTCGCTTGATACAGCTCTTCATGTCGTCAATTGCACCTTTCTATTCCAAGCCGCAAAGGCTCGCACAATGGATGCGACCACCTCGCCGAGTTTCATTTAAAGCGCCTCCAGGATCTTGGCAATTTCCACCTGGACCGGCGAGACGGCCGGCCAGCGTCAATCGTACGGTTTCGGTCTTGCGTAGGGGAGCCGCTCGAGCCACCCGTTGTGCTTATCAACTGCTGGTGCGTTCGTGTTCGGACTCACGACGCCTAGAGCTGTACGCTGGGAGAAGAGCGCCATGGGTACGCCACCATTTCCATCACGAACATTCCTTAACAGTGTTTTTTCTAAACAATTCTCAAAACCCCTCCCATGTTGACCGTGTAGGAACAGCTTGGTAATCTGAGTCTGACTTTTTCGACTGGCAACGCCTTTGTCGGGAGGATGGCGAAATGGCAAAGCAAGCGCTCTTTTTGCACGGCGCGGGGCCACAAGGCCCTAACGAGGGAAGCGGGCCGTTTGCCCGCTGGCTCAAAGAGAACCTTAGCCCCCAATACAACGTCCTTTGCCCCATTATGCCGAGCCCGGAAGAGCCCGACTACGCGCCTTGGAAATCCGGTTTGGACGCGGCGCTCCGTGACATCAGCGGCGACGTGATCCTGATCGGTCATTCGCTGGGAGGATCGGTCCTTCTCAAATACTTGAGCGAAGAGACGCTTAGAGCGCGCGTCACCGCCGTGTTCTGCGTTGCAGCGCCATTTTGGGGCGGGGACAAAGATTGGCACTACGAGGCGTTTACCTTGTCCGGCGACTTTGCCGAGCGGCTTCCAGCACGCGCCCAGTTCTGGTTTTACCACGCGAAAGGCGATCCGATCGTTCCCTTCGGACACGTTCTCCTCTACGCGGAGAGGCTGCCGCAAGCCACTATTCGCACATTAGATGGCGACGACCACATCTTTGCGGACGGTCTACCCGCGCTTGCCGACGACATCTTGTCGCTCAATTGATCACACGTCTCAAAGATTGCAAAGGGCACTAAATCAAAAAGCCCCTCCCCGGCCGTAACGACCGAAAAGGGGCCACTGCTTGCAAATCGCTAATTCGTTTACCTCAAGATCGCGTGCTTGTGCGCGGCGACGTCGACCACGTCACCCTCATCCCCGACGTAGCGCTGCGACTCGTCGGTGGGATTGTGAATGAGGCGGTAACGCGCGCCGCCTGCGCTCACCTCGAGAACCCGCAGGCCCTCGTCCGTCACGTAAGTCTCTACGGCCTCGGTCGGCTCATTCCATGCCGGCCAAACTTCCACGACGAAGTAGTGCCGCGTCCCGTCCGGATACACGCGCTCGTCAAACGCCGAAGGCTCTAGGTCGTTGATCACGTGCCCGAGGATCTCAAAGCGAGGATCCTTGCTTTGCGCGAGCGCCGCCTCGTCCCTGAGCAACAGCTCGGCGTAGCGGCCCTGGGCGCTGTTTGACCTCAGCCAGACGTTGCCTCGGATGACGCCGCCGTAATTGTGATCGTGAATGCGCAGCCTGAGGGACCCAAAGGCCCACGTATTCTCATCGAGCTGCTCGATCGCAGCGAGCGGCACGTCGGTCCTGCCGTCTCCAAATCGTATCCTGCCTTGAATGGCCGTCGCGACCTGGTCGCCCAGCGGGAGAATGTCGAGCATCCCGATCATGCGCTCAGGCATCATGAGCCACTGCTCGGTACCGACCCAATCGGTCACGGACGAGGCGCTGCCGCCGTGACGGGTGAGTTGGAAGCGATAGTGAGTCGTGAGCGCTGCCAGGTCATCCAATACGGTCGAATCGCTCCGCTCATCTTGCGAGAGCCAGTGGAGCTCGCTGCTCGTGTGATACTCGTTTCCTACGACTTGCAAGGCGCCGTCGATGTACGTGGCGGAATTGGGCTCGGCCGCTACCATAGCGCCGACGTAGGTGTTCTTCCCCCGCCGATCTTGGAGGTCTCGACCGGTGCCTGCGAACGACCATCGCCCAAATCGCCCTCGGGGTCCCTGGACGTTCTCGTCGTACACGATGTAACCGTCTCTTAAGGGCAGAGCGGGAATGCTCTCGTCATACAAGCTCGCCGCCAGTATCGAGATGGCGCCGAAATACTCCGTCGCCCCATTTTGGTCCGGCGCATTGATGGAGACGAGGTGCGCGGCGACGCCCTTCGTCGCCGGATCCTTGGTGATTCCCGCCACGATCTCCGGAACGGCCGGCCCTTTGCGCGTCCACTGCTGCTTCCAAAAGGGCGCCGTGTAAAACTCGACGGCCCCGCCCGGCTCGACCATCAAGGGATGGAAGCTTGCGCTTCTTTCGATCAAGGCGAGCGCCGCTGAGCTGCCCGACAGTTGCCACCAGCGGGCGAGTTTGCTCACGACGATGTCGTGATAGATCCCGCCCGATTCGTTTTGCAATCCCATGTACGTAAATCCGCCATCCGGGTACTGCCGTTCGCCGAGAAGCGCCACGAATCGCTCCGCTTCCGCCCGGTAGCGGGGTTCGTCAAAGATCTCGCCGGCAAGTCCCAGCATGAGCATGTAGTAAGCATCCATGTTCGGATACCAACCGGGCCCGTCCGACACGGTCGCGCTCTGTGCGCCGTTTCCGTGGGTCGCGATCTGAAACTCGGTGGCCGCCCGGATGTCTCGCCGCCAGCGTTCCTGCTTGCCGGGGGGAATGATGTTGGGGTAGGCCGCATCGAGCAAGAGGTACGCCTCAAAGACGTCCGCCCAGATAAACCGGTTCATGTTCCAGTCTCGGTTCTCTCGCCCCACCAGAAAATCGCCGTTGCGATGGATGTCAAAGATCGCCTGCAGCGCCCGTAGCACCTGTTTGAGAAGCACGGGATCGCCCGCAAGCGGACTTTCGGGATACACGAATGCCCAGACGGCATCGATGAGGCGGCCGCCTTTTACAAATTCCTCACGAATCTCCTGCGGCGTCGTAAATTCCCGGTACCCCAAAAGGCCGCGCTTATAGCTCCGACCCGTAAGCGCCGCACGCGCCTTTTCGAGCACAGGGGGCACATACGGATTTCGCTCGAAGTGGGGAACGGGCGGCAGGATCGACTCCGGGGGATGCTGCCTTACGCCGACGTCCTCCATGCCCAGCAGTGCAGCGATGTCGTCGAGGTTGGACGCAACTTCCGAGGAGAGCCTTGCTTCACGGGCGGCGTACGCATCGTCGACCAGCCACTCGAGCGCTGCTCGCTTCAACGCTGCGTCTGCCGTACCGGTTGGCAGTCGCTGGATCTCGGCCCATGCGGACTGCAGCTCTCGTTCGAAGGGCTGTGGCTCTACCACCTTCATGATGTAACTGCCCAATGGAAACGTGTGCGCTCCGTCCACATACTCGAGCGCGTATTCGATCGTGCCGTCCGCCTGTTCCACGACCGGCAAGAGCGAACCAAGAGGAGCTGCATCGGGGATGGCATGGGGCGAAACCTCCTCCGCCACGACGGTTCGGCGACCGTCCTCGTAAACGCGTGTAACGCGAAAGACGCCGGTCAATTCGCCTTCATCACGGCGCAACGCTTCCGAAAACACGAGCAGTGGGCTGACGCCGGCGGCAACCTCGAGGGCAGGCTCGTAGCCGTAGCCGCTTCCCTTCCAGGTCGGCGCCGCAATCGCCCACGAGGCGCCCACCGGAGCGTAGACAGGCGCCTCCCGAAGTTGCGGCAAACCCGCGAGCGCCTGCTCCCAAGCCGTGTCAAGTGCCGCTCCGCCTCGCAGCGCTTCAGTGTCTCCTAAGAGCCTCTCAAGATCCCGCCCCGTCGAAATCCCGGCCGCAAGCCTCTCGTCTGTCTCGACATCGACAAGTGCGTAGGAAAGCGTAGACGAGTTCACATCGACGCTGATTACCGCCTGGACTCGCCTTCCCCAAAGCGGCGCGAGCCGCTTTACCGTCCTCGGCGCGGCGTCGTCAGCTTTGAGTTGAAGCTCCCAGACATCGCCGATGAAACTCGAGACGGGCCTCAGCGCCAATCCGGCAACCGGGTCGGACTCACCCACTCGAAAGAGCGCCACAGGCCACATCACGCCGAGTGAATGGCCCCCGTCACCTTCACCGAACGCGATTTGGCTCTCGACAGTCAATCCATGCGCCAATCCAGAGCCCCCCGTCCCAATGAGCGTAAAGGCCAAGATGAGCGCCATGGTGACTAAAGCACTGCTTGATCGGCGAACGTCCATGCGGTTCACAACCTCCAGTGGCGAAAAAGCGCCTTATTGGCCCGCAAGAGCTTCCAGTTGCGGCAAGATCTCTTCCATCGCCGTGCGTGCGTCGACCGCCCCGATGAACACCCGCTGCCATTGGGCCTCGAGCACACGCTCGATTTGCACGAATTCACTCAGGTTGGGCGTCGGCCGGGCGATTTCGAGGCCGACGAGGTACGCTTCGAGATTGTGCGGCGGCTCCGAAGACCCTGAGAGGATGTATTGCCGCGCCACCTCTCTCCTTGCCGGAACGACGCCGCCCGAAGCGGCAAGACGCATGGCCGCCGCCTCGCCCGTC
The DNA here is from genome assembly GCA_964424335.1 of uncultured Clostridia bacterium. Lineage (GTDB taxonomy): Bacteria > Bacillota > Limnochordia > DTU080 > RSA5 > CAYRIY01. The sequence continues at coordinate 2,828 of CAYRIY010000061.1, read as the reverse complement.
ATGTGCTTGACGAACTCCCACGCCAAGTCCGGATGGCGGGAGTCCTTGGAAATGTAGTAAGCATCCGAACCAAGAGTCGTTCCCCGACCTCCGGGCCCTCCCGGCGCCGGCATGATGTTCCATTCAAAGTCGGTCAAGGTCTGCCGAAACTCGGGCACCATCCACGGCCCCCGCAGGAAAAGGGAAGCCTGTCCGTAGCGAAAGTCCCCGCCCACCACGCCTGGCTCCAACGCCGCCTGTTGGATCACATCGAGCGCCTGAATCGTTCCGGGATCCGTCACGGTGAAGCGCCCTGCCGCTTGGTCGTACACCCCTCCGCCGTAGGCGTTGAGGAACGGCATGAGGCGCGTGACGGAGCGCTCCATGTGCCATCCGTACCGCAACGGAAAGCCCTCGTCGTCCAGCCGGCGCGTCCTGCGGGCGATCTCGAGAAACGTGTCCATGTCCCAATCGAGATCAGGAAAGGGCAAGCCTACTTCAGCAACGCGGGTCTCGTTGATAAAGACCGTGAACGGCTGAGCCTCTCGAGGGATGCCGTACAAAACCCCGTCGACCGTGTGGGCCTCGAGGCTCGCCTCGAAAAAGTCCAGGCGATCAAAGGCCGGGTCGGTGTCCGCATACCGATCGAGCGGCAAAAGCAGCCCTCGGTTGACGAATGGAAACGACCGCTGGTACTCCATGCGGATGACATCCGGCGCTGTGCCCGAGGCGAACAACACCGCGAGCCGCTCCGGCCACGAGTCGCCGGAGGCCGTCATGTCGAGGATTTCGACCTCGATGTCGGGATGTTGACGGTTGAACTCCTCGACGAACTGCTGCGCGAGGCGCAGTTCGTCGGGGATCCCTTTAAATCCGAAGACGATCTTTTCCGCCGCATAGACTGCGGGCTCTGCCGAAAAGACGGCAGCCGCGACGAGCACGAACACGCAAAGGATGGCCGCGGCCGCCTCCCTTCGACGGGCATTAGGGCGAAACGTCTGCATCATTCATGCCCCCAAAGCTTTGATGAATCCAACAACGCTACTCGTTGGTCGTGGCGACCAGGAGGTCGTCAAAGTAGACAGGCAGCATCTGGGCGTCTTGTGCACTCCAAAAGTCGACAAACCCGACCGAGCTCACACCTTTGAAGTCGGGGGTTTGGTACACTTCCACCCCGTCGATCAAGACGCGGGTGCCGTCTTCGCCTGTGTAAACTGCGATTTCATGCCATCCTTCGGACCTTGCCACGGACGACTCCGTCCAACCGATACCGGCGAGTGTATCTCGGTACACGAAGTTGTCTAGCGACGGCCAAATCCCGATGAGGAGATCCTTGGCCCCGCCCGGGGCGTTGCTCCAACGAAGGCGGAGCACGCCGCGCTCCTCGGTGCCGGCGCCGTTGCTCCGTATCGCCACACGGGTTTCGACGCTCGCAAGGCCGCTCGGCAGGCCGACGACGGCGCCCATCTGCCCGCGCAGCATGACCGACTGCATGCCGCCCTCGGTGTTGTTTTCCGCCGTGCTGAGGCGTGCGATCGGACGGCCGTCGGTCACTTGGTACGCCCCGCCGAATGCCGGTTGGCTGATGTAAAGCTCAAAGTCATCCTCGAGGATGACCACTCGCTCCTGTGCAAAGACTGCGCCTACCATGAGCAACCCCAAGCTGAGCGCTGCGATCAAGCTCAAAACACGCTTCATCGATATATCCTCCTATTCGTAGACTAGAGTTTGGAATCAAAACCGTTCTCCCTACGTCCTGGATTTTTGCGACCTTCGCCTCCCTTTCGGCGGCGGACATCCGCACGACGACCGTCGGACCACTTCACAGGGCAGCTTGACATGGATCTCCGTCACTTCCTTTGCCACCAGCGAAGCGAGCGCCCGTGCAGCTCTCCTCCCCATCTCCACCGCGTCGAAACGCACGGTCGTCAATGATGGCTTTGCGTCCGCGGCCATTTGCAGATCGTCAAAACCCACCACTGCCACATCCTCAGGCACCCGGACCCCGATCGCCTTCAACGCCTCCACGAGGCGACCCGCGATAACGACGCGGTCAACGATCACAGCGTCCACGCTCGTACCCAAGTCTGCGATCGCTCGAGCGACCGGTTCAATCTCCCGATGATACCGGAGTAGCTTTAGCGTGGCCCCTTGAGCCAAAGCCCGCTCCACGGCGGCTCGAGCGCCATCGTAACGCTCCACGGTAAACGATGCGGCGGGATCGGACTGGAGGAAGACGAGCCGCCTATAACCGTGGTCGTTGATGAGGTGCTCGGCAAGCGCCACGGTCGCATCGTAGTTGGCCGCCTGGATAGAACTGACTCCGTTCGTGCCGCGGTGGTTGAGCAAGACGCACGGAATGCCGTTTTCTCGAGCCGTTTGCACGGCTCTGTGCGTCGCATCGACGCCAAAGAAGATCATCCCGTCGAGTCCGTGTGTTTGAAAGTGCTGTAAGACAAACGAGGTCGGATGGTTGGGAATGTAGCTCACCGTGCACCGATCCAGGCGAGAGACGGCTTGTTGGATGCCCTCGACGAAACGACCGTAGATTTCGTGCTCTTGCACGGTCTTGTCGTCCGAGTACCCCGGCGGATAAAGCACCCCGATCGTAATGGCGGGGGGACGCGAAGGGAGGGGATAACCAACCTCACGGGCAGCGTCGAGGACGCGCCGACGGGTCTGGTCACTCACCGCACCGATTCCCCGGAGGACGTAGGAGACTGTTGCCGTCGATACTCCAACTCTTTCAGCGACGTCGCTTAATGTGGGTTTGCGCTTTGTCTGAGCCAAGTTCAAGCGTACCACGCCCTGTACCTTAACTTATGGTTTAAGTTTCATATTAAGTTATT
>CAYRIY010000060.1:0-21811 GCA_964424335.1 uncultured Clostridia bacterium | reverse complement strand
GCTCGAATCCACCAAGTCCCACGCTGGGACTACATTGATCATGTCAAGGGCCCATTGGTCGCCATTTTCAAAGTAGTAGTCATTCACCGACAAAAGGTGGACGGGCCGATTCGGCTCGACGCGTGCCCCGCCGGCCGCGCCCTTTATGTCGCTGATCGCCCGAGCCTCAGACCTTCCCATCCGGTCGCGCAGGACGTGGTAGCCATCCTGCGAGCTCCTCAGATACGTGAAGCCATGTTGCTCCGCGAGTCCACGCGCCTCGGCGCCGGATAGCCGATCGGCATACAAGAGCACTTCGACGGGCACCGCTTGCGGCGTGGGCTCCGTCATGTGAATCGACGGCGTAAACACCGCGCCGCCCGCGGGCATACCGAGAAACCTTGCAGCAACGCTACTTGGAGCGATGGATTCCGCGCTCGCTCCCGAGGAGGTATCGATGCGCACGGTTCCAGTTATCCTCGTCGTCGTCCCACCAAAAAGTCCAATACATCCCGAGAGCATAAGCAGAGAAAGCAGCAAGACAAAGACGCGAACCCGACCCATTCCACACCTCTGGCGCTAACTTGGATCAAGCCTGGATGCCGACCCAAGATTCTCCGTCGTCCCAGATCTCCTTCTTCCAAATAGGCACGCTTTCTTTTAGGGTATCGATTCCAAATTGGGCGGCTTCGAAGGCAGCGCGTCGATGCGGCGTGGCGACCGCGACGATGACGCTTGCTTCTCCGATGCCCAGTTCACCCACGCGGTGGCCGATTGCGACGCGAGCTTGCGGCCATCGCCCGACAATCTCGTTGGCGATTTTTTCCATCTCTTTCTGCGCCATCTCTGCATAGGCCTCGTACTTGAGGTAGACCGTCCTCTTCTCTCCCGTAAACTCGCGCACCACCCCAATAAACAGCGCGACGGCCCCGCACTCGGGCGCTACGACCAAACTTTGATAGCGATCGGCGCTCAGCGGTTCTGTGACCACCTCGACAAAGGGCGACGGCCTATTATCTGATTGTCCGGATCCTCCCGAGACAGGCGGGATCAAAGCCGCCTCGTCGCCGGGCTGCAAGGGCGTGTCCCACGGCACGTACTCTTGGTTGAGCGCCAGGCGAAGGGAGTTCCTAAGTCCGAGCAGCCGTGGATGCTCCTTGGCAAGCGCGCGGAAAAGGTCGTCCCCTACCGCGCCCTCGGGAAGTTCAACGTCCACTTCCGTCGCCCCGACGATGTCGGTCAACACAGCAAACAACCTAACTCGAACGATCAATGACTCCACCACCCGACTGGCCGCTTGCCCTAGCTCGAGGCATTCCGGCGAGCCTCCTTGATTTTCTCGACCAAGGTCGACGCTCTCCTCGCGAGCTCATCCCAATCGCCCTTTTGGGGGAGATCGCCGATCAGGCTCGCGCCGACCCCAACTGCGAATGCGCCCGCCTTGACATACTCGGCGACATTGTTCTCGCCGACGCCTCCGGTCGGGATGATCGGAATGTGCGGCAATGGCGCCCGCACCTGCTTCACGTAATCAGGACCGAGCGCGTTGGCCGGAAAGAGTTTTACTGCGGGAGATCCCCACTCCGCGGCCCTCACAATCTCCGTCGGCGTAAAGACGCCGGGAATCGCGACTCGACCATATCGAAGCGCCGCGGCGATGACCTCTCTGTTGAGATTGGGAGCAAAAAGAAACTGCGCCCCTGCCGAGATCGCAGCAACTGCCGACGCTTCGTCCAAGACGGTGCCGGCTCCAAAGAGGGCCTTGCCGGCGAGCGATCGACTCATGACGCGGATGGTCTCCAGCGCGCCGGGCGAATCAACCGTCACCTCGATCACTCGGACGCCAGCCTCATACAAAACCTCAGATGCGCGCACACCCAAGTCGGCATCGAGGCCTCTCATGACCACGATCAACCCGGAATCACCGATACTTTGCAGACTTTGGACAATACTCACCGCAAGCCACGTCCTCCCACGTATCGCGCACGAAAAGTTCCATTTTTTTCCTGCGGCAAACGACAAGCTGCCGTACTCGAGGCCGCATGCGCGAACTTACTTTTTCGAGCGCCGCCAGGAAACATCCTCTGCATTGAGGAAAGTATCCTCGCCCGTAGAAACGACCGCTGCTCGACCGAATGCATCGGAGAGGTGTTTCATGTGAACGGCGCCCTTTGGCATCGCGAAGGTCCCAAGGAGACCCCATGGCCCCGCGCAAACGAACCAAGCAAGGCGACTCCGCTCGGCAACGCCCAGCGAGAACCTTTGGGCATTTTTCTTGGAAACACGGCGATCGACCGGATCGAAGAGGCAATTGCGACCGACCCCGAGGCATCCATCACTGGTCTATTGATCGGCTACCCATTCACCGGTCCTTATCGGCCATTTATCCTAGTTACCGAAGCCCTGATCGTCGACTTTCCAATCAACGAAGACGGCGAGCCCGAGTTTTCCAGTCACGGATTTGCCGATGCCTACCCTGCTTTCGCCGAGTTGGGGAGCGATGTGTCCGTCGTTGGATGGTTCTCCGCTCAACCTCGCAAAGCGCCGGAGTTATCCGCTTATGAGCGTTACTCCCACCGAAAACACTTCCCGGAGAAGTGGCAGTTGGCGTTTGTCATCGACACGCTCCAAGGGACGTCGCGCCTTTACCGCTGGGACGAGGACCGCCTCGTCTCGTGCGATCAGTACTATTTTTGGAATCGCACCTCCGAACCCGTCGAAAGCCTCTTGTTTCAAGAAGCCGAGGTTGCGCCGGCGGTGATCGCTTACGACGAACCATGGGATGAGGAGGTTGCAGTTGCAGCCGCGACTGATGTGCCAAGGCGCACGACGCGAAAAAAACGAACGATCATTCCATGGATCGTGGCCGCGGCATGCCTCTTACTCATCTACCTCCTGATCCCGCAGGCGCCCGGCAGCATCTTTTGGTTGCGGGCGCGCCAGGCGGATCAAGCGACCGACCTTTCCCGTCTCGAACAAGACCTCGCCATGCTTGTCCGCGAAGCAGAGATCCTCGAGTCCATGCGTGAGCAGGCGCCGCCGGCTCCGGAGCTGGAGCCCGGGCGCGAGACGGCATCAAACCGGCCCCAAGAGGCGGCCTCAAGTGCCTCTGGCGCCTCTGGTGCATCCAGCGCATCTGGCGCCTCTGCCTCTGGAACCGCTCTGCCCGCAACTTCCGCTCCACAAGCCTCTCAAGGGACAGGGAGCGGGGCGCCCGGATCGACACTGACCGCGTCGATCTCGCCCACAGTCGAGACGCCCACGAATGCGGGCGGCGACTATGTCATCCAACCGGGCGACACGATGTGGTCAATCAGCACCACGTTGCTAGGAGATCCTTGGCGGTTTCGATCATTGGCCGAAGACAACCAGATCGCAGATCCGAATGTGATCTTCCCTGGTCAGCGACTGCGATTGCCAAGCGACGGCGAGCCTCAAGAGTAACAACCCAAGAGCAGCGCCAAAAAGAGCGGCAGATTGTGTCGTCACTTCGCCGCTTGGGCCAAATTTTTGTTTGGGGCCAAGACCTCGGCCCGATTGATCGGCCAGTACCGCACGATTGCCCGTCCGATGATCAGCGATCGAGGCACATAGCCCACGAACGGACTTCGGCTGTCTTGTGAATTGTTGCGGTTATCGCCAAGGACGAAGTAACTGTCCGGGGGCACGTCGTACACTCGGTCGGCTCCGAGCGTCAGCGAATTGACATAGCTTTCATTCAAGCGGACACCATTGACATAAACTTGTCCCGACGAAATAGCGACTCGGTCTCCGGGAACTCCGATGACTCGCTTGATGAAGTAGTGGCTTGGATCCCTTGGATAGCGAAAGACGACGATCTCCCCGTGTGCGGGATCTCGAAATCGGTAGGTCAGTTTGTCGATCAGGAGCCGCTCGCCCGATTGCAGTGTGGGCAGCATCGAAGGACCGTCAACGGTGAAGGCGCGCCCGACGAATGTCATGATCAACAACGCCAGTACGACTGCGCCCATGACCGTCTCGGCGTACTCGCGCCACGCAGACTTGGGTCGGTGCGTCGCAGATTGTGGCTGCACGCTTGTCCCCCCCACAGGGTTGCCGGGGGTTGCCTGTCAACCCCGACACCTAAAATTTCGAGAGGGTACAAGAAAATCCTGCACCGGTGAAACTTGCATTCAGGCTGTGCCCGAGATTGTGCACGCAAGACGCCGCGGCGCCTTGCGTGCTCCTAAAGATCCCAGAGGCAACGGTTTGCGATTTCTCGGTAGATCGGCGCTGTCTTATAGAAGGTCTCGGCATCTCTCGCCTTCAGGGCCGATTCGATCTGATCTTTGAGGCCGATGGCGAGCACGGCGAGGTCCACCTGCTCACGTACGATCTCATCGATCATCGACTCGATGCTCTCTTGAGCGTCGGGCCTAAGCGGGAGCGCCGGGTTGGGCTCGACGATGCTTTCGTACCAAGAGGGAGTTGGTCCGGCAAACGAGAAAACAACGTAGAGCCGGCCTCGAAACTTTTTCAACGGCTCGATCGCATCCATCGGATCATTGACGCATAGCGAGCGTCCGCGGTGCGTTTGGCGGACGAGCCGTCCGTTTACGATCGAGACCTCCTCGCGTTGATGAGCTCCAAGCTCGAGTTCGAACCCGACCCGAGGACTTCCGAGCTCGGAAATGAGCATCGTGTTCGTCAAAAACTCGCGGCTTTGGACAAAGGTTATGCGTGAAGCGAGGTCCTCGTTGGCGGCGAGAAACCGCAGGAGATATTTGCTCATGGGATGCTTCAACGGTGCCCGGCTAAAGTGAAGGAGCGTTTCGGATTTTCTCTGCATCGCTGCTCACCCCGTGTGAAGAGCGTATCCTTGATTCACATATATACGATGTGACTCCGACAGAGATGACCCGACGAAAAGCTTTGAGCCTTGTATACTCGTCAACCGGATTTGATGACTTTGCTTGGCGGTGCCTTGGCGGTGCCTTGACCGACGCCTTGCTGCCGAAAGATGCAATTTCGCGTTCGCTTCGTTATTATATGTGGGGGAGTGTCTTGTATCTTTCGACGTCCCGGTCGGTTGCTCCTCCATACCGTTGATATTGGCCCAGTGTCTTCTCCCCCATTTTTGTGAAAAGGTCGTGATCGCTGGTGCGCCTTGTTTTCCTGGGGACGGGAACGTCCCAAGGGGTTCCGATCATCGGTTGTGATTGCAACGTATGCCGTTCGCCGGACCCCCGCAACCACCGTTCGAGGCCGGCGGTCTGGATCGAAATCGACGGAAAGCACATCGTGATCGACACGCCCGCGGAGTTTCGCCTCCAAGCGCTCAAGTACGGGATTCCCAGACTCGACGCCCTGCTTTACACGCACTCGCACGCCGATCACGTCTTCGGGATCGACGACATTCGCCGCTTCAACCAGATGCAGCGTGAAGTGATTCCGGTTTACGCCTCTCACGAGACGCTCGACATGCTCACTCGAATGGTCGATTACGTCTTCGACACCCAAAATCCAAGCTGGGCGGTGCCCAAGGCGCGTGCGATTCCGGTGGACGGCCCCTTCGAGCTCTTCGGCACTACAGTCGAGCCGCTCGTCGTGTGGCACGGACGCATGCCGGTGACCGCCTTTCGGTTTGGCAAGATGGCGTACGTAACGGATTGCAGCGCGATTCCGGAGGAGACGATGGAGCGGCTTAAAGGCCTCGACCTGCTCGTCCTCGACGCCTTGCGCTTTGAGCCTCATCCGACGCACTTTTCGATTCCCGAAGCCCTCGAAGTGATCGAGGCCTTAGCGCCCAAGAAGGCGCTGCTCACGCACCTTTGTCACGATGTCGATCACGAGCGGACTGATTTGGACCTTCCCGATCATGTCAGCCTCGCATACGACGGCCTCGAGATCCATCTCGATCAGTGAAAGTCGTGCGAAAACCGGCCGCCGCCGTGGAACTTCACGTCGACATTGTCCGCCAAGAACGCATCGACCGGCCACACGTCGGCCGCAAGCAGGCTTAGTGTCCCATCTTTACGCTGCACCTTGCCGACCGTCGTGATGATCTTCTCCCCCCGGATCACTGAGCGCCGCCTCTCAAACAGGTCGGGACGGACGACGACGTTGATCATTCCCGTCTCATCCTCGAGCAGCAAAAAAAGCACCCCGCGCGCCGTCTCCGGACGTTGTCTGGCAACGACCAGCCCTGCTAGGTACACCTTGCGCCCGTGCCGCGTGCGTGCGGCCTCCTCGACGCTCACGACGCTTCTTGGCATGTTGGGCCGCAGCAAAGAGATCAGATGCTCCCGGGTTGAAAGGCCCGTAGCGGCGTAATCGCTCACAACCACGTCCCAAGGATCCATATCGGGCAGCGTCACCGGATAGCGCGGCAACGAAAGTGGGAGCCGCATCTGCCGGACGGGTCGGCTCTCGACCGCATCCGTTGCGACCCGCTCCGCCTGGATCGTAAGGCCAAGCTCCCACAAGAGCTCGCGCCTTTTCATTCCCCAGCTCTCGCCCGCTCCCGACGCAATGAGTGCCTCTACTTTGGGACGCGGCAGGTCGACCCTTCGGACCAGGTCGTCCAAGGACTTGAAGGCTCCCCTCGCCTTGCGCTCCTCGACGATCGCCTGGGCGACCTTGGTTCCGAGCCCCTTGACGTAGTTTAATCCGATCCTCACGGTGTCGGAGGTCGCCGTACACTTTACGTCGCTTTCGTTCACATCGGGCGGCAGAATGCGCACGCCATGGCGCATGGCGTCCCGGACGAGCACGTGCGGCGGGTAAAATCCCATGGGCTGACTGTTAAAGATCGCCGCCGCATACTCCGCCGGGTAGTACAGGCGAAGCCACGCCGATTGGTAGGCCAAGACGGCAAAGGCGAACGAGTGCGATTTAGGGAATCCAAACTGCGAAAAGGCGAGGATCTTGTCAAAGACCAGATCGGAGACCTCGTCGGGCACGCCTTTTTTACGCGCCCCCATACGAAACGCGTCCCGCAGCTCCAAGACCGCCTCGCGGGAGCGCTTGCGACCGAGGGCTCTGCGAAGCGACTCCGCCTGGCCCGGCGTAAAACCTGCGAGCTCCACGGCCACTTGCAAGACCTGGTCCTGATAGAGGATGACGCCGAGCGTCTCTTTGAGCGCGGGCTCGAGCAGCGGGTGATCGTACGGCACGACAAACGCCTCCCCCCTCTTTGCCGCCTCCCGTTGCTGCATTCGCCTGCTCACGTAAGGGTGCACCGCGCCACCCACGATCGGCCCGGGCCTGATGATCGCGACCTCGATGGCGAGTTCCTCGAGGTTGCGGGGCCGCGTCCTTGGAAGCATCTGGATCTGGGCCCGGCTTTCGATCTGAAAGACGCCGACGGTATCCCCTTCGCAGATCTGGTCGTACACCTTTTCATCCTGAAACGAGATCCTGCTCAAGTCGACGATCTCTCCCCGGCTCGCTGCAATGTGCTCGACGCACTCCTCGACGAGGGAGAGCATGCCTAAAGCCAAGAAGTCGACCTTGATAAAGCGCGCGTCCTCGCACGAATCCTTGTCCCACTGACAGACGACCCGACCCGGCATCCGCGCTTTTTCGAGCGGAACGCACTCCACGAGCGGACGGGAGGAGATGATCATCCCGCCCACGTGTTGCGAAACGTGCCTGGGAAAGCCTGAAATCTCCTTGGAAAGCGCAATGAGGTCGCGCCAAAGGGGCGCGTCCGCCCGCTCGCCAAACTCAGGCAGGGCGCGCATTGCCCCTTCGAGCTCGGAGCTCTCCGCCCGCTCGCTCAGGCGCGCCAACCGGTCGAGCTCCGCCGGAGGCAGGCCGAGCGCCTTGCCGACGTCCCGGACGGCGCTGCGCAGCCGGTAGGTCACGAAGGAACAGACCAATGCGGCGTAATCTTGGCCGTAATGTTGATACACCCGCTGAATCAAAGCCTCCCGGATATCCCGGGCAAAGTCGAGATCGATGTCGGGGATTACCTGGAGCTCCTCATTGAGGAAGCGATCGATGGAGAGGTTGTTTTTTACCGGGTCGACGTGAGAAAGGCCGATCAAGTAGCACACGAGCGAACTGACGGAGCTCCCGCGCCCGCGGCCCGGCGGCAGATGGGCTAATTTGCGCGCTTCGCTTGGGCCGCGCACTTCGTTGGCGACCTCCTCAGCGAGCTCAAGCAGGTCCCGATAGACCAAGAAAAACCCCGAAAGACCGTGACGGCTTACAAGGCGCAACTCTTTCTCCAAGCGCTCCTCGGCAAGCTCACGCAAGGGTGAATCCCGGTACCGCTCCGCAAGCGCCGCCCGGCAAACGCGGGCAAGCGCGTCGTCCGCCTTCTCCCCTTTGCGGTCCGTGCTAAAATCGGGAAAGGCGTAACCGACGTCTTGCGTCAGATCAAACCCTTGGCAGCGCTCACTGATCAATTCGGTCGCCCGGATCGCCTCCGGCAACTCGGCAAAGAGCGCCGCCATTTCCTTTGGGCTCTTGAGGTAAAACTCCGAGTTGGGCCGCCTCTGTTGATGACAGGCGTCAAGGGACGTGCGGTTTCGAATCGCGACGAGGACGTCTTGAAGCCGGTGGCGCTCGCGCACGTGGTAATGGACGTTGTTGGTGGCGACGATCCCAAGTTCGAGTCGTTTGGCGATCTCGACCAAAGCGCGGATGCGGCGCGTGTCGCCTCGAACAAGGTTTTGCTGGAGCTCGATCCAGACGTTTTCCCGGCCAAATGCCTCCCGGTATCCCTCAGCCGCTCGGAGCGCTTCCTCAAAGCGGCCCTGGTCGGCCAATCGGGCCAGCTCGCCCTTGCAGCAACCGGTAAGAATGATCAGCCCCTTGCTTAGAGCGTGCAAGCGATCCGCTCGAATTTTAGGCTCGCCCTTGGAGCCGGCTAAATGCCCTTCGCTAAGGAGCCTGCAAAGATTGGCGTAGCCTTGAGAATCCTCGACGAGCAAGGTGAGATCTGTCTCCGTGCCCCCTTTCGTCTCCAGCGTGATTTCTGCTCCCGTAATCGGCTGCAGTTCCCACGCTTTTGCGATCTTGGCAAACTCCATCGACCCGTAAAGGCCGTTGTGATCCGTAAGCGCAAGCGCCTTCATACCGTGGCGATGCGCTTGAAAGACGAGCTCTTCCGGCAGCGAAGCCCCGTCCAAAAAGGAGTAGGCCGAATGACAGTGCAGTTCGGCGTACATGGCCCTATAACCACCCATCGAGCTTTTGAGTTAATGCCACTCCCGCTGGCGATACCAAGCTTGATCCACCAAGTCTTGATAAAGCGTCTCTTGGATCCCGTCCGCGTACTCGACCATGAAGTACATGCGGTGGATGGGCTCTCGCCACCACTCGTCATCGATGCGCCAGCGGTCTTTGATCCGCTCGATGCTCCGCACCCTTGTCCCGACTCGGACGGCTTTTGGCTCTCCCTTTTCGTTTGAGACGACTTCGAGAGGTTGAGGGCGGTTTAAGGTTCGAAGTCGATGAGCGCGTATCGGCGCTCTGGAATTCTTGACCACGGCTCCACCTCCGCGATGCGATAAAGTCCCGTCGTTCCATGCCGGACCTTCACTTTTGAGATCGCCTCTTTGATCCTTTTCAACCTTTGGGCGCCGTCCGCGAAGAGCGTCTCCTGGCCCACAAAAGTGCCTCCCAAAGCAGTGACCTTGAGTGTAATCGAGACGACGGCGCCCGGAAAAGCGGAGCCTTCGAGACGGCGCCGCAGCGCGGCCTCCAAACGGTTTCGATCCCCGATCGGCTCGTGAAAGGTTACAGATCGTTCCCATACGTCGTCTTCATCTGTGCGGGCGGAGAGCTCAACTTGGCGCACCGTCCTTTGCCTGCGCTCCTTTCGTTGCCACACGCTCGAGATCAGCCGGCCAAGAGCAATCCAAAAGCTCGCCCAATCGACCGTGGGAACCGGAAAAGCGATCGCAGCCACGATCGGTCGGAACGGGCGGCGGGCCACGACCGGATCCCGGTCGATGCCGCAGGCCAGCTCCCAAGCGTGTCTGCCCTCAGGCCCAAACTGGGATTCCATGGCACATGCGCTCAAAGCCGCGATCTGCCCTAGCGTTTCGAGGCCGAAAAGGGAGAGGCGCCGCTTTGCTTCATCGCTTATTGGTAGCGTGTGGACGGGAAAAGGCGCCAAAAACGCTTGGGCAACCGAAGGCGTAACGATCGGAAAGGGCCCTCTCAAAGCTTTGTTTCCAAGGGCGGCCATGTGGGCGACAAACTTGTTTGGCCCGGCTGCGGCGCTCGCCCGCATCGTTTGCGTCGCTTTAGAGACGGCCGATGCCAACTGGGCGAGCAGATCCGCGCGATCGGGATAGAGGCGATCCATGCCGGTAAGGTCGATGTAGGCCGAGCCGTTATCGCCCTCTTCGACGACGGGAGCCCACGCTTCGAGGGCATCGAGCATTGCGTCTTGAATCTGGGCGTAATAGTCGAAATCAGGGGAGAGCGCCATCGCTTCCCTGCAGACGGCAGGCACTTCCCGCATGGGCATCCCGGGGCGGATCCCCGCATTGCGAGCTTTTTTGGAACACCACCCCACCGTCCCCGCTCCGCCGCTCCCACCGCTTGAAGGGACGGAACCGACGACGAAAGGTAGGTCGGCCAAGTAGGGACGGCGGGCAATCTCTGCTTGAATGGGCAGCTCAGGAATGCGAACACACGCGACGAGTCGGTCGGACTTAATCATGACGACTACCTCCAACGCGCCGAGAAACCGAACGCGTGTTCGTATTTTAGACGAACGTACGTACGGTCGTCAAGACCCCGAGGCGCTGGAATCTTTTACATGTAGGAGCCGCCATTGATCATCAAAAGTTGACCCGTCATCAGGTCGCTGTCCGAAGAGGCGAGGAACAGAGCGCCTCTTGCCATCTCCTCTGCCTTCGCCAACCTTCCGAGCGGGATCTCCTTGACGAGCTCCGCGCGCACCTTAGGGTCTCGCAGCCCAAAGCGCTCCACCACGTCCTCCGTCTCCGTAAATCCGGGCAAAAAACAGTTCACTTGAACGTGCGGAGCCAGCTCGCGCGCAAAACATTTGGTGAGCGCGATGACTCCGCCTTTGGCGGCGCAAAAGTTCACACCGTTCATACGCCCCCGTATGGCCGAAGCCGCCGACACGTTGATCACCTTGCCGCTCTTTTGCCGGCGCATGATCGGCGCCACGGCCTGCGTGCACAAGAACGTCCCCTTTAGACTTACGTCGACCACTCGGTCCCAATCGTCTTCAGACATCTCCTCCGCCGGGCCGTCCGCCGCGATGCCTGCATTGTTCATCAGTATGTCGATTCTTCCCCAAAGATCGACCGTTTCGCGCACCATCGCCCGCACGTCATCGGAAACGGCGACGTCGGCCCGGACCGCGATCGCGTTGCCGCCTCGTTCCCGGATCGTGCGAACGACCGCCTCCGCCTGCTCCTGGGAACGAGAGTAGTTGACGACGACGCTTGCTCCTTCCTCGGCAAAACAAAGAGCGACCGCCCGGCCGATGCCGCGGCTCGAGCCGGTGATGATCGCCACTTTCCCATCAAGAGCGCCCAAAGACCTCACCCCTTTTAAAAGATCGACCAAAGGCCCTTCAAGCGATGTCCTTCGACACCTCGCGCCCGGACGTGGAGAACGATCAATGCATATGCCTAAGCGGACGCCAAAAGACCATCGGCGGCGCTGTGGCGTTAACTTCATGCAGGAGAACCCAACATCAACCAGAAGTCTTCCAAAATCGAGTTAATCGCTGGATCCGGAGGATTGTAACTGGATGGAAGTCACCCCCCCCGCCGACCCGAGATTTCGCATGCGCCTTTCCGCACTGGCTGGCGCCGCCCGAAGCCGGCCCTTCGCCTGTTCAATACTGATTTTGACGCTGACCCTCTCGCTTTTCGCGCACATCGCGCCCAAAACGATCGCGCACCCCTCTTCGGATCCAATCTCTGTAGAGCAGAATGCGGACACTGCGGATCCGATCTCTGTAGAGCAAGTTCCCGACGCTTCCTCGGAGCCGCTCTCCGTAGAGCAGATTGCGGACACCTTAAGCGCCCGCATTCAAGATGTGCGCGATGTGTCGGCCACGGTCTCCTTCGTCCAAGTGTCTGAGCGGGACGGCTCACGCATGGAAGGCGAGGTTCGACTCGCCGCCATCTTTCCCGACCTCGTGAGGGCGACGTGGAACAAACCGGACTACCTCTCCGGAGTCATCTGGATTTTGGATTCTGAAAACAACATGTTCACCCAGTACATCCCTGTGAGCGGCGAGGCGGCGCGCCTGCCGCTCGACGAGACGCTCGAGGATCAGTCGGCGCTCCCCTTTGCCACACCCGAAGACCTGTTCACCCTTCCGCCGCAAGATCGATTTGACCTCACGATCGTCGATGAGGCCAACCCTGATCTTGTCACGGTCCAGGCAAAGAGCAAGGGAGGAGACCAGACGTACCTCCTTTTGGTCGATACCAGCAAATGGTTGGTCACGCAGTTTCAAACCTTGAACGCCAAGGGCGCCGTCAACTTCTCGGCAATAGCGCGGGACATCCAAATCAACCAAAGCCTCCAAGCTGCGGAGCTACGTCGCCTACCTCCAGGCGTCATCGAGCGATCCTTTCCTTAAAAAGCCCGGATTTAGTGCTGGATCGTCATCAAGCGGAGGTTAGCCATCGATGAAGTTGACACGCCTCGCCGTAGGTCGGCCGGTCGGAGTCACCATGTGTGTCTTTGCATTTCTCCTCCTTTCGGCGATTGCGTTTCAAAACATCGGCCTCGACCTGCTGCCAAACCTCGAACTGCCCATCGCCGCAATAGCCGTCGTCTCCCCGGGCGCAGATCCTGCAACAATCGAAACGACCCTCACAGCGCCAATCGAAGACGCGGTCTCGGGCGTATCGGGCATCCAGAGGATTCGCTCGATGAGCATGGAGAACGTCTCCCTGGTCCTCGTCGACTTCGAATGGGGATCGAACATGGACGCCTCCATGCGCGATCTCCAGACAAGCCTAAACACCGTGGCGCCGCTGTTCCCCACGGAAGCGACCGCGCCGATCGTCATGCAAACGGATCCGTCTCAATGGCCGCTCATGATTGTCTCCGTCTCCGGAACAGGCGACATCGTCGAGCTCACGCGCCAGGTTGAGCAGTACGTCCTCCCCCGACTTCAAGGCCTTCCCGGCGTCGCTTCGGTCGAGATACTCGGCGGCGCGCACGAGGAAATCTCCGTCCGCTACGATTCGGATGCATTGCAGGCGCATAACGTGACGCCGACGCTCCTCTACCAGATCCTTCGTTTCCAAAACACCGTCGTGCCGGCCGGAGCGATCACCGAGGACGGCCAACGGTATCAAGTGCGGGCGGGACGGCAAATCCTCACACTGGACGACCTGCGGAGCCAACCCATCGCCCAGCGGCAAGCCACCCAGAGCCCGGCGCTCGGACTCTTTGGGCTCGGGCAATCCCTTCCGGTGCAGCTCCGAGAAGTGGCGGACGTAGGCGTCGAGAGGACGCCCGAGGCCGGGGCTACTCGGATCAATGGCAGCGAAGCAGTGCTGCTCCGCGTGCTCAAAGCCTCAGGCGCCAACACCGTAACCGTGGCAGACCGAATCCGGGCCGAGGCAAGCGCCATACAACGCACCGGAGACACAGGGCTCACCTTTGACGTCATCACCGACCAAGCCGAACTGATTCGAGATTCGCTGCGCAACGTGGCTACGTCGGCGCTGATCGGCGGCGCGCTCGCCGTCGCCGTCCTCTTCTTCTTCCTGAGGAGTGTGACGTCGCTCCTCGTCATTGCCGTCGCCATCCCTTTGTCGTTGGTCGGCGTGGGGACCGCCTTGTACTTCGCCGGCGTCACGCTCAACTTGATGAGCCTCGGCGGCCTTGCGATCAGCGTGGGAATGCTGGTGGACAACGCCATCGTGGTCCTAGAAAACATGGCTCGCCACCGCGCTTTGGGCAAGACCGCATCGGAGGCGGCGGCCGATGGAGGATCCGAAGTTGGAGCAGCCATCGTGGCGGCCACGCTCACGTCACTGGTCGTCTTCATCCCACTGACCTTCGTAAAGGATCTCACGGGTCAGCTCTTCAAGGACCTCGCCCTTACCGTAAGCGCGTCGCTGACCATTTCCCTGATCGTGGCTCTCACCGTCGTACCGGCCGCATACGCCCGCTGGGAAGGGCGGCGGAAAGGCGTGCGTCACCACCGGAGATCGGCGGCATTCGAATCGCCTGTCTCAATACCACCCGGTTTGCCGGAAGCGGCAGCTACGTCGATCGGCCTTGTAGAACTGCCAGCCGACGCTCCTGCGAGCAACCAAGCGTCGATGAGCGCGCTCCAGCGCTTCTACGCCCGAACCTTGCGCGCGTGGCTCGCTCGCCGTTGGCTCGGACCGATCGTCGCGGGCTTGATGGTGGTCGCTCTTATCGTCTTGCCTTTAGGGCATCCCTGGACCTTCCTTCCGGAGATGGACGGCGGTTTAATCACGGTGTCCCTTTCTTTGCCGCCAGGCTCGCCGCTTTCCGAGACGCTCGAGGTCGTCCAGGCGTACGAGCAGGCCATTGAGAAGATTCCAGACGTCAAGACGGTCCTTGCCGCCGTCGGAGATCAAGGCTCGCAAACGGTCTTGTCGCTCGTGCAGCTCTTGGGCGCGCATGAAGCCTCGCTGACACTCGTCCTAGCTCCCCATTCCGAGCGAGCGATGTCAGCCAACGAGATTGCGCACGAGATTTCACGAATTCGCATACGCGAGGACGTCAGCGTCACGGTGCACGCGGATCGAACGGCGGCCGCCTTGGGCGACGATTACTTCCCAGGTGTTACCCTGCACCTGACAGGCCCCGACCTCGACTCTTTGCGCAGCGCAAGTGAAACGATCGTCGCCAGACTTGAAAACATTCCAGGGCTGTCCAAGGTCGCAACGAGCCTGGGCGACCCCCAGCCGGAACTCCTCTTTCGCGTCACCGATCGAAGCTTTCAAGGCATTCTCGCCGGAGGGGAGCCGCTCACCGCAGGGCAAGTGGGCCTTGCGCTCCGCAATCACATGACGGGGATGGTTGCGACCCACATCGTGCATGAGGGCGCTCGCTTGCCCGTCGTGCTCAGACCGGGAAGCGACGAGGTAGACACGTCTGGAGCGTTGCAGGAGTTTCGCGTGCCGGGCGCGGCGCTCGGAGGCGCCGGAGCCCGGCCGATCCTGGGTCGGATCGCCGACACGGTCGAAATCGAAGGCCCTGTAACCGTCGACCGCCTCAATCGGCAAAGGCTGCTCACGATCCGCGCCGAACTCGATGGCATCGGCCTCGCACAGGGCCGAGCTCTCGTCGTCCAGGCGCTCGAAGGCATCACGCTTCCCCCCGGCGTCTCGGCCGAGATTGGAGGCATACACCGCGTCATCGACGAGACGGTCTCTCAGATGGCCGCCGTGCTCTTGATCGGCGTCCTGTTGGTGTACGCCGTAATGGCGACCCAGTTCGAGTCGTTGAAACAGCCGCTCATCCTCATGCTGACCGTTCCCCTTGCGCTGGTCGGGGCAGTCGCTGCCTTGCGCCTCGTGGGCCAACCGTTCAGCGTACCGGCGGCGATCGGGCTCATCGTCCTAGTCGGCATCTCCGTGAACAACGGCATCGTGATGATCGATTACATCAACCGCCTCCGCAAAGAGGGATTCTCTCCCCTCGAGGCCGTGGTTCAAGGGTCCGTCGTGCGCCTTCGCCCGATCCTCATGACGGCGGTCACGACGTTCCTTGGCCTGATTCCGCTCGCATTGAGCAGGGGGCAAGGCAGTGAGTTTCAATTGCCCCTCGCCATCGCGCTCATCGGGGGACTCGTGACATCCACGACGCTCACCCTCTTCGTGCTGCCCTCCATCCTCATGATCACGACAAGCAGGCGGTCCTTGCGGCCGGTATTGACGTTGCTCGCCTTGTGCGCCATCGTGGCGCTCGCAGCGCCAGGCGACGCGCGCGCCTCTGAGTCTGTATGGTCGCACGACGCGATGGTTGGCGCCATCGTCTCCGACCACGATTCGCCCACGTATCTGCTTGGCGCTGGAACGGGCGCAAACTTTGGAGCCGCTCGGCTTTCCGCCAGCGTGGCCGGCGGAATCGAGGCCCGAGCGCCACTCGTCATCGGCCTTCAAAGCTCGCTGCAAGTGCCGGCGACCTCCGACCGAGTCGAATTATTCGCGAGCGCAGACGTTTGGCTCCGCCCTGCTCCCGCCCACGAATCAACGATATGGGTCGGGTGGGCCGGCGCCGAGTCCCACGGGCGTCTCGGACTTGCGCACTCGGCTGGAGTTCGCACGGTCCACCCGTGGTCGGGGCGCGTCCCATTGAGCGATGTGGGCACTTGGGAAGCCTCGTTCCATCTGGAGGAGCCGCCTGGGACGTCCATTGCGTGGGACCGAGATCTGCACGTGTGGTTCACCGAGAACCAGCCCCCGCGGTGGCTGCTGATGAACGGCGTCACGGCCCGAGCAGAGGATGTGATCCAAGCGCGCGCGAGAGCCGGACTCCTTTTGCAATCCGGCAAATACGTCCCCTTGTTTGTCATCGACACGCTCGTCACGCTCCTACCCCGGGGCGAAGTCGAACTCACCATCGGTCCCCACTCGGGGGCCGTTCCCCTCGGCTGGCCGGCCTTTGGCGTGGGTTACCGCGGACGGATCGGCGGCTTTGACGTCACGTCCCGAGCAGAACTTGGCGCCGCACAATCCGGCTTCAAGCGGCGTGGTTACGTCGCCGTCCAGCGGTTCGGAAACCCCTACGCGCTTCAGTTCGCCTGGACTGAGATGGATTCCGTAACCGGCACGGTCTCACTTCACATCTCCTTTTGAATCGGCCCCCAATACAAAGCGTACACATAGATCACCGCCGGCAGGCGCATCCTACTCCCAAGTAAGCCCCGGGTTTTGCGCCCGATTGTCGCTGCTTGGGGTAGGAGGCGCCATTTCATGAGAATCGAAGGCCGCAGCATCTTTGGATACTTCGCGGATCGGCGCGACGCAGAGCAAGCGAAAGAACGCCTCGTCGCCGCAGGGTTTAACGACACCCAGCTCGACTCGGTGCGCCACGATCGCGGCGATGGCGGCAGAGATTACCGCCCCCTGACGGGCGATATCGACTCTTTGAGCAACCTCGTATTGGGGGCCGATGTTGAGAGCGAGGATGAGGGAATCTTGCTTGCGGCCCATCCTTCCGCAAGCGGCTTTGCCGCCGACAGCACCGGTGTGCGGGAAAAGGCTTGGCTGGTCGTGACGGTGACGGACGGAAGCGACGAGGAAGTAGAGCGGGCAGTCCAGATCGTCAAACACTATGGCGGCGATGTTTGATCACCAACGACGGAGGTAGGCCGATGCCTGAATGGCTCTTTTGGCTCACCTTAGGCGCGATGCTCGCCGGCGGCAGCATAGTCGGCGTCGGACTCTTTCTCGATCGCTTCGCAATCGGCTCCTTTGTGGCTTCCATGAGCGCACTCCTCCTCGACTTCCAACTCGAACAACAGCTCCACGCATTCCTCTTCGCAAGCGGCCTGTCGCTTGCGCTTGGCCGCATTGTCCGCAACCGAAAACTAAAGGCCGCTACGTAGCTCCACCATGTCCTGGCGACGACGAGTCTTGCGAATCACGATTTGGGCCTTCCTCATCGCAATGATCCCGGTCGCGGTCACGGTCGTGCGAGGAACTTTGCTGATCGCCGCGTACGAGTCAGAGTCCCTGCGTCGGGCAGCGACGCTCTACGATGACCGCGGCGCCGTCATCGCAACGCTCGGCAGACGACAAGGAGCGTACGTGACATTCGGAGATCTCCCGGAGGCGTTTGTAAACGCCGTCATCGCCGCCGAAGATCGACGATTTTGGACGCATCGAGGGGTCGATTTCCTCGGCATCGCACGGGCCGCCTTCGCCAACATCCGCTCCGGCACACGTGAGCAAGGGGCCAGCACTCTAACGCAACAATTGGCCAAGAACCTCTTCCTTTCTGCAGAAAAGACCTTTGTGCGCAAAGGTCAGGAGGCCATTTTCGCCATCCTCCTCGAAACCCGCTATACGAAGCGTGAGATCTTTGAGATGTACGTGAACGAAGTGTACTTCGGCGAAGGAGCGTACGGCGTCGATGAGGCGGCCCGCACCTACTTCGACAAGTCCGCAGTCGAACTCACGCTGCCGGAGGCCGCCATGTTGACCGCGCTCCTAAGGGCGCCGAGCGTCTACTCTCCATTCAAAAACCCAGAGCTCGCCCGCGAGCGGCGGAGCATCGTCCTTGGCCTCATGCATGCCCAAGGTTACATCGACGCCGCCCAACTCGCTCAAGCTGAATCAGCCCCGATCGAGCTTGCGGCTCGGCGCGGCGGTAAGGCGCCATATTTCGTCGACTATGTTCAACAGTGGTTGATAAACCGGTTTGGCGCTCACACGGTGTTCAACTCCGGACTCAAAGTGTGGACAAGCCTCGATACCCAGGCTCAAGGCGCAGCCGAAGAAGCCCTCGGCGCTCAGCAGGGCGCGATCGTCGCCCTGGATCCGGGGTCCGGAGCCATCAAAGCCATGGTTGGGGGGCGGGACTATGCTGAAAGCCAGTTCAACCGGGCGACGCAGAGCACGAGGCAACCTGGATCGGCGTTTAAGCCGTTTGTTTACGCGGCGGCCCTCGAGCGCGGCTGGAAGATGAACGATCTCGTAGAAGATATCCGGCGGGACTTTGGCGACTACACCCCGAGAAACTTCAAGAATGAATACTGGGGCCCCGTCACGATGAAACACGCCCTCGTCGAGTCCCTCAACAACGGCACCGTCTGGCTTCTCAGCCAAATCGGCGTGCGCAGCGCCTTTGACATGGCCAGTCGCCTTGGAATCACGACACTCACCTCCTCGGACCTCAACTTGGCGCTGGCGCTGGGAGCGATTACCCACGGAACCACGCCGCTCGAAATGGCGAAAGCCTACATTCCTTTCGCAAACGGCGGGATCGCCTACGAACCGTTTGCAGTCCGAGAAGTGAGGGACGCCGACGGCGCGCTGCTCTACCGACACCGACCGGAGGCGAAGCGTGTCCTCTCGAGAGAAGTGGCGTTTTTCATCACCGACATGCTGCAGGCGGCGGTCTTGTACGGCACCGGAACAGCAGCGAACATCGGCAGGCCTCAAGCCGGTAAGACGGGGACGACCGACCGCAATGTAAGCGCCTGGTTTGTCGGGTACACACCGACGCTGACCGCCGCCGTATACATCGGAAACGACGACGGCACTCCCCTTGCGGGAGGCGGGGGCACCCTCGCGGCGCCCACATGGGGCCGGTTTATGACAGGGGCGCTACACGGTCAGCCCATCGTCGACTTCGCAGTTCCTCCAAATGTTCGAAGGGGGTATCCGATCGACATCTTTACAGGCCTCGGGGCGAACGAAAACTGTCCTTATCGGGAGTTCGACAGTTTCGTTTGGGGTCAGGAGCCACGACAGTCCTCCCCATGCACCTGGGGGATCGCCCAAAACCCGGGGCCGTTCATCGGGGATGAGGGATCCGGGCCTGACGGGATCTCTGCCCGGCTGATCGTGCCCGGTACTGAAGGTGCGTCCCTCGATCGCGGCGCTCCCTTAGACTCCCCCGGCGATCGCCGGGGATCGGAGCGCCTCGACGCACCGCCGCCGGGCTCTGAGCGAGGTGGGCGAGATGGCGCGCCCGACGACGCAGATTCTGGGCCCACGCTTGAGCGGGCCTTTGATCCAATTGCGCCCGGGCGCTTCTTTGAGTTCTTACCAGACTGAAGCGTGTCCTCTCCTCGTTATCTGCCGAATCGCGTGCCCCGTCACCTAAGTCCCATGCCGCCCATTGCGTCCTCGACCTGCGCTGCCAATTTGTCGAGTGTCAAGACTCCTCCAACATAGAACAGTCCGGCCATAATGCCGATGCAAATCAGGATCCCGCCTACCAACAGCCACGTCGGAAGAACCATCGGCTCCGGGATGGGAGGCGAGACGTATCCGCTTGGACCAAGCTCGGCGAACTTGTATTTCCAGTAATCCTCTTCGTCGAGAGTCGTCACCACCTCGACTTTGCGAACGGCGGGCTCGAAGGACGTGAGAATCAAGTCTTCAGCACGAGCAGCATCAATGTAATCAAGGGGGCCTTCGAGCCTAAAGTGGTGGTCAGTAAGCGAGTATTTCAGCTTCTTTGAGCCGTGAAGCCGCACTCTCTCGATCACGAGTTGGGAAATGCCAAGCGCTATGGCGTCTATCGGGCGAGACCGCATGTAAAGCGCTCCCACTCGTCGGCGTGCCCAGCCCCACACCCCAAGCGTCGTCGGCCCGGATAGAAAAACCAGCAGCGCAAGCAATCCAGCCACAGTTCCCACACGGTGTAGCACGACCAGGTACCCGACCAACCACCCGGCGACAAGCGCAAGTCCATGCGCCGATGTGACTTGATTAAAAGGCTCAACGACCACAAACCGTCCCGTCTTTATCGAGTGCCTGAAGACGTACCCATAGACTACTCCCAGCAGGACGGACCCGCCCGCGATCACAAGATTGGCGACAGTAAGCTCCACAATCCTCCCACATGGTATGGAGAGTCCGGCCCCGAATACGCAGAGAGCAAATCGAGTCGCAAGGTTGAATAGCAGATAGACGGAGAGTCCACCGACTGCGCCCGCCATCCAAAGCAATCCGTGAGGACCACGAGCAATAACGCCGTTCAAGACGGATTCTCGGGTCTCCGGATTGTTCCAAATCGATCGGCGGACAGATTTCAGATCCACATCGTTCCTCCTTTCGCTTATGAAATACCGAATCGCTCCGCAACGACCGCAATCGTCGGCATTGCTCTGCGAAGGTCTGCGCTCGTCCGCGTTAGCCCACAATCACTGGCTTGCAATCCGCAATGGACCACAACCCTTTGGCCTACAATCCGGAGCCCCCCGACCATAGGAATGCTCTCCCAACGTTTTAATTTGATTTCTCCTTTATTCAAGATCATCCTATTTTACTGACATCTACGCCGTGTTTTTGACATAACACCTGCATTGGGAACACTTATGACAACACGCCCGGCCGAGTCTTTCCCCTTGGCCCCAACGTGAACACCGCCTCCATGGTCTAGGTGCCCCCTGAAATAGGCGCCTCCAGAGAGCGGCGGCGTGATGGCCCCTGGCAATCGGTCATGGCCGACTGCCGCCAGTTGGATCGTCGACCACCACCGATTCCCAAATCGAGTGGAGGGCCTTTCATGACTGCCTCCCTTGAGTGGCGTGCATTTTTGGTACATTCTTGGTGCATCTTGGGTGCATTATCGGGGGCTTTTTGGGACGCTTTTTTGAAGGGCGCGCTGTCTGAGAAGTGCACGCAAAATGCGGCCCCCTCTAATCAGGCATGAGGATTCAGAAGAGCGGTTGCGTTTAGCAGGCCATTTCTTCGCGGCCAAACGTGCTGCGGATACGGAATTCTCCCGACCGACGAGTAAAGAACATTTCTCGGACGATCGCCGTTGAAATTCGCTCGACCTAGGCCCATTTTACAGTCGGTCAGACAACGGATCCGTCACTCGATTCCTGGCGCGGCCATGTAGTTCATCGCCTCGGCTGAAGGTGGGCGCTATTTGACGCTTACTCCGAGAAATGCATGCAAGTTTTCGGGGTTACGTCGCCGCGTGAGGCGTGTTGTGAGGGCGTCATCGTCTAGCAGGTCATTTCATGGTACGAAGGCAGACAGGGAGTACGATAAGCCCCACCCCTGCGATTACAGCGCATTTCTCGGATTCACCATCTCGCTTCTTCACCTCCAATGTGCATCCGTTTGTGCTCCGTTTTGGAGCTAGTTTCAAGGCACGCCAAATACCGATTCCGACGTTGATTTGGCTTCGATTCCAAATTCGTTCCCGTTACATCACCATGGGGAAAGGATTT
>CAYRIY010000059.1:9011-21964 GCA_964424335.1 uncultured Clostridia bacterium | reverse complement strand
CTTGTTGACCTCGGGATATCAATTTCGAAACATTAAGGAGATGAACAGTAAAGTGCCAATGAAACAATCTGGTCGTCTGTTGGGCTCCTGGCGAATTTCGATGACGATACTGCTCATATTGAGCCTTAGTTTCGTGGCTCACGCTCAGACGGAAACGCTCGTCTTTTGGAGCTCGGGGTATAAGGAACCGATGCAGGATTGGCTAAGAGACGTGGCGTTTCCTGAGTTTGAGCGTATCCACCAGGTGCGCATCGAGTACAGCGACGTCCCCTGGGGGACCGATCGTGACGACAAGATCGCCATCGCCTTCGCCGCCGGAGTTGCCCCCGATGTGTACATGAACGGCGATCCTGGCTTCGCGCTGCCGCTCGACCGCTACATCGCCGCTTGGCCTGATCGTACACAGATCAATAGCGCGATTTGGTCTGAGACCTTGAACAAGCGGGAGCAAAAGGCTTTCCGTGTGCCCCAGTTTGCCGACATGCGCGGCGTTGCATACAATAAGCGCCTCTTTGCCGAGGCGGGCCTGGCAGAGAATGAGCCGCCCCAGTCGTGGGATCAATTTCTAGAGACGGTAAAGCGGCTCACCCGCTACGACGGCGACGGCGCCACGGTCCAGTCCGGCTACGAGACCAACTGGCACTCACCGGCGGTGGCCATCGAGTACGATTGGTGGCTAAAGCAGGCGGGCGGGGAACCTCACTCCGACGACCTCAGGCAGACGGGGATCCGTTCGCAGGAGGGCCTCGACACCGTGCGCATGCTGACGGAGATGTTCCAAACGACCCATCCCCAGCTCGGACTTTGGTCAAGTGGTATCTACTGGCAGGGTTTCGGCAGCCGGACTGTCGCGATGTCTTTGGCCAACGTCGGGATGTTGAACATTCTCGCCGAGAGCGATTCGGTGAGCGTAGCGGATATGGGCCTTTTTGCGCCCCGCAGGTATCCAAGCAGCGCTCCGGTGGCCATCAGCACGGTCAACGGCCTTTCGATCAGCACCCAGTCAAACAACCCGGATCTGGCGTGGGAGCTTATCAAGTTCCTGATGAGTTATGAGGCTCAAGCCACATTCGCCCAGATGGCAGACCACTTGGTCGTGCGAAACGACGTTGCCACCGACCTGTCGATCCCTCGAATCAAAGACGCAGCGCCTTGGTACGAGATCATGGCTCACTTGAGGGTGTACGGTTTCTTCACTGGTCAGGGCGAATTCGGCCCGTATCTCGTGGAAGCCTTCGAAGGAAAGCGCAGTCCGGAGAGCGCTTGGGAGCAGATGGCCGAGGCGCACCAAGTGGCCTTGGACCGGTATTGGAACGAGTGACAACCAAGCCCGAATAGCGGTCACACCATTGAGCGCGCAATGTCTCGAGATGGTCGACCGCTTTGACCACGATCAAGTCGGCGGAGTATGCCACATGGGCAATCGTTGATCGCCCGCGGCGTACTCCGCTATTTTGTGGGTCTCGCGCCTATCCCTTGGAAAAGAACATCTGCATCGCAACGCCCAGCAGAATAAGTGCAAACAGCTTGCGCAACACGCTCTCTGAGATGCCCAGACCGAGCTGAGCGCCGAAGTACGCCCCTACCATGCTTCCAACGGCGATAATCAGGGCGGTCGTCCATTCCACGTTGCCTGCAAGGCTGTGTCGATAGGCGCCGGAGAGTGCGGTCGGCACGATCACGGCAAGGGAAATGGCGATCGCTTTGTGGATGGTGTATCCAAAACCCAAAGTTAAGAGGGGCACAAGGAGCGCGCCGCCGCCGACTCCGAAAAGTCCGCTAAACACTCCGATGCCTACCCCTCCGACGAGTAGCCACAACCACAACAATGAAGATGCACCTCCAAGATCTTCGTGGCAGTTCGCTTTGGAGATGAAAAAACCCCGCAAACTCGGTGGAAGCCTCGCCAAATATTTAGTTGGTGGAATTGTCAGACAATTTTCCCTTGACATATTGAGGATCTTACGTTAAGATGCCCATACAATCCAAGTCGAGTGACGCTTTCGTCGCTGCAGCTGGGTCATGTTTATTATCCTCAAAAAATAAACCTGTCCAACGGCGCCATGTGGCTATGTTGCGCAGGTTTCTCCGTTTTTCACGCTTCGTTTACGCAATACGCCTCAGTTGTTGTTCGCGACATTACTCTCGTTTTCCGGGTGCTTTTGATCGATAAAGTTCTCCCGTAAGGCTTGCTCGACGCCAGGAGGAGCTTTGTTGTCGCACGTCCATTTACATCAGGTATCGAAGGTGTATGGTCCCAAAGCAGACCAGGCTCTGCGTATGATGCAAGACGGAATGGACAAGGAGGAAGTACAGGCTAAGACCGGCGCGACCATCGGTGTCTACGACGCGTCGATCGAGATTGCCCGCGGCGAGATATTTGTCGTCATGGGACTCTCGGGAAGTGGAAAGTCGACGTTGCTTAGGTGTATCAACCGCCTACACGAGCCCACCTCAGGTGTCGTCAAAGTTGGCGACGTCGACGTCACAAAGCTTGATCGCAAAGAGTTGCAGGAGTTTCGACGCAATGTTTTCGGGATGGTCTTCCAGCGGTTTGCGCTTTTGCCGCACCGTACGGTGACGGGCAACGTCGAGTACGGGCTCGAAGTAAAGGGCGTCCCTCGAGATGATCGCCTCCGCAAAGTTGAAGAGGTGTTGGAGTTGGTCGGTCTTGCCGGTTGGGGCAATCATCGGCCGAGCCAACTGAGCGGAGGTATGCAGCAGCGAGTCGGCCTTGCTCGAGCGCTCGCCGTTGATCCAGAGATTCTCCTGATGGACGAGGCGTTTAGTGCGCTGGACCCTCTCATCAAGCGAGAAATGCAAGATGAGCTCCTAGCGCTACAGGAGCGGATGCAAAAGACGATCATATTTATCACGCACGATCTGGACGAGGCTTTGAAGCTTGGCGACCGCATTGCGGTCATGAAGGACGGTCGGGTGGTCCAAGTCGGGACTCCTGAAGAGATCGTAAGCGAACCCGCCGACGAGTACGTAGCGGCGTTTACCGCCGGCGTCGACCGCTCCAAAGTGCTGACCGCAGGCTCTGTCATGAAAGAACCCACTCCTGTCATCCGGCCCAAAGACGGTCCCAAGACCGCACTCCAAGTGATGCGCCGACACGGAATCTCAAGCATTTTTGTCGTCGACAATCAGAGCAATCTACTCGGACTCCTCGACGCCGAGCGCGCCACCGCAGCCGCCGAGCGCGGCGACAGGACGATCTCCGAAGCTTTGGAACGGCATCCGACCGTGGTCGACATCGACACTCCTTTGCGAGAGGTCATGGACGTCGCCGGGAACTGCCAGTGGCCGGCCGCCGTGACCGACGCGCGCGGACGCCTGCGCGGCGTTTTGGTGAAAGGCGCGATTTTGTCCGCGCTCGGCACCCAGTCCGCTTTCCAAGAATCCCCCAATCTGGATCGCAATACTTCGAGTGTCGGCGCAGAAGTCACCGTGAAAGCCCAAGCTTAGGAGTGAAGACATGTTCGATTTGTTCGACTCGTTCGAGATCCCCATGGCGGACTGGATCGAAGGCGCCGTCGACTGGCTCGTCGGCAATTATCGACCGGTCTTTCAAGCAATCAAGTGGCCCGTCGATCAAGTGTTGGCTGCTACACAAGATCTCCTATTGGCCGTTCCAGAACTCATCTTTCTGATTGCGCTTTTCTTCGTCGCCTGGCGTTTGGCCAATTGGCGCATCGGCGTTTTTAGCGTCCTTGCCTTTGCCCTCGTCGGGTTTATCGGTCTTTGGGAGGAGATGATCGTCACCTTCTCCATGGTGATCAGCGCCGTGGCCTTTTGCGTCGTGGTCGGCATTCCCTTGGGAATCCTGGCTGCGCGCAGCGACGGATTTTACCGTCTGTTGCGGCCACTCCTCGATGCGTTCCAAACAACTCCGGCCTTCGTCTACCTCGTGCCTGTCGTGATGCTCTTTAGCATCGGCACGGTACCGGGGGTCATCGCTACGATCATCTTTTCGGTTGCGCCCATCATTCGATTGACCAACCTTGGTTTGCGGCAAGTGCCTGAGGATGTGGTCGAAGCGGCCAACGCCTTTGGCTCTTCGCCGATTCAACTCTTGGTCAAGGTTCAGCTCCCGCTCGCACTCTCCACGATTATGGCGGGCATCAACCAAACGATCATGCTCTCCCTTTCGATGGTCGTCATCGCTGCCCTCATCGGGGCCGGCGGATTGGGAGTCGTGGTCTTTAGTGGGCTGAACAGGCTTCAGATCGGTATGGCGGGGATCGGAGGCATCGGCATCGTCCTTTTGGCGATGGTGCTCGATCGGATCACGCAAGCCATGGCCGAAAAGTCCGGACGCAAGTCCGCCGGCCTCGGTTGATCCGAATGGGGCGTTTACTTGCGACGCCAACGATCATATCGATCCTGGAACCGCGCGCTTGACCTACAACGTGACCGTCTCACGTTGCACTTGAGTCGGCCACTCACACGAAAGGGGTGATGAAGGTCTTTAGGCGCCTTTCCCGCCGAAGGCGTCAAAGCGAGAACAACGCGAAAATCTTGTCGGAGGTGCTTTAACTTTGAGTTTCAGCAAGAGCAAAGCGTCGATCGTCATGTCGGCGCTCCTAGTTATCCTGACGATGATGTTTGCGTCCTTTGCAGCAGGCGCGGCAGAGCAGCCGGGCAAGGGCGTAACGATAAACATGGGCAAAGCGAGTTGGTCCTCGGCCGAGCCTAAGGCTGCCGTCCTCACGCTCCTGTTTGAGGAGCTCGGCTATCGCGTCAATGGTCCGATGCTCTTTGCCTCCAACCCCTTGGCTTACCTTGCGATCGCCAACGGCGATCTAGATGTGTGGCCAAACGGTTGGTTTCCCACGCACTACCCGCAGCTTCCGAGGAATTTTGATGCCACCGCCGAGTTCGCAGGCACGATCTGCGAAGGGTGCACGCTCGAGGGGTACCTCGTAAACAATGAGGCGATCGAGGAGTTTGGCATTACGACGCTTGCCGACTTCAAACGGCCTGAGGTCAAGGCAGCCTTTGACGCCAACAACGACGGCAAGGCTGACCTTTTTGGCTGCCCTCCGGGATGGGGTTGTCACGAGACGATCGAGTTTCACCTCGACGCGTTTGATCTGCGCGACCACATCAATCACGTGACGGCCGACTATACGGCCGGTTTCGCCGATGCGCTCACCCGTGCGCGTGCGGGCGAGCCCGTGCTCTACTACACATGGACGCCCAACGACACGATCCTCCTGCTCGTCCCGGGTGAGGACGTACAGTGGATCGGCGTGCCAGACATCATCAAGGCGCCGTCTCACGAGGGTTTGTCCGAGGACGCGCTCATTGCAACCGGACTTAAGGGCGCCGTCACTGATCCGCTGCCCTTGGGCTTTGTGGCTGGAAGCATCCACATAGTGGCGAACAAGGCCTTCATGGCCAGGAATCCAGCCGCAGCCGAACTGATGTCGCACGTCAAGCTCGATCTCCAGTGGATTAGTGAGGCGACCAAACGCATCACGGACGGCGAAAACTCCGCCGGGGAGATTCGAGCCATCGCCGCGGAGTGGATCGAGGCCAATCGCGACACCGTCGATGAGTGGCTGGAGGCGGCACGCGCCGCAGCGAGGTAAGCGGGGCACGTCAAGTTAGCGAAAGAATGATCCACATCGCTGGTGCAGAAGGAGAGAGCGGACCGTTGCGGTCCGCTCTCTCTTTGGGGCAGTTCGCTGAATGCGCTTGTTCGCCTTGATCACTTCAGGATCACTGTATGGATGAGACGAGGCGTTCGTACCGTTCAATCCAAGTCACGAGTCCCGTCTCGGGAGGCTCGATGATGTTCACTTCGTATTCGAGCGCGATGTCATTGGGGTAGCCGTCGGCCTCCAGCCGACGCAAGATCCAGTCCATGTCGATCTCCCCGTCGCCAAACATCACCCGCTGCCACGTTCCGTCCACATGGCGGCCGTCCTTGAGGTGGACGTGGACGACGCATTGCCGAAAGGCCTCATATGCCGCCTTGTAGTCGACGCCCCCGCCGACGAGGTTGCATGGATCATAGATCACGCCGAAGTTTTCAAAGCCCACCTTTTGCGCCAGATCCGCCATGGCCGGGGCGTCGCTCGTGATGCCGCCGTGCGTCTCGATCCCGATGTTGATGCCGTGCGGCTCGGCAGCTTTCGCGACCTCTTTGAAAAACGGCACGAGCGCGTACGCCGTCTCGTGATCTCGCTTCGCTCCTGGCTGCACGCGGATTGAGCGGGAGCCGAGCCGTCGGGCGATCTCAATGCCACGCAGGGCGGCCTCGATCTCGGCGTCGATCTCCTGCGGTGAGCTCTCCTTGCTTAGGGCTTGCCCGAAGTAGGCGCCAATATTGGCGATTTCGACGCCGTGTCGCCGGGCTGCGGATTCGATTTGGTCGACGCTGAGCTCCGCCGGGTCGATCGAAAAGTGGGGCATGCGACCCAAGAGATCGACTTTTTTATAACCGGCGGCTGCAATCACGCCAAGCGCTTCGTCGAGCGGGCTTTTACTCAAGCAGATGGAGCAGGTCGAGAGCCGTTCTAGACTGGTGATCGGCGGCATGTGCGACATCCCTCCAGTAGCTTGTCACAAGCATTGTATACGACTTGACTTCGCACCTAAAGCAAGAATCCTTCGTCAAACGTCGATCCAGCGATTTTCCCTGGCGGATTCGTACGCCGCATCGAGGATTTCCTGCACGATGAGGCCTTGCTCGATCGGAATGGGCGACGGGCCGTTTGTCTTGATTGCATTGATAAAGTCGGCAAGCATCCGAGTCGAAGCTTCGACATCAAGGAAATGCAACCCCGTTCGATCCTGAGCATGGATCAGTATGGACTCGGACGTCCCGTTCGCGCAAAATCCGCCTCGGGTGCCCGTGACGTCGATCCGAAGGGTTGGTCCGCCATCAACCTTGCTCGTCGTCCGCCCGGTTACGATATGCCCTTTGCACCCGCCTTCAAACTCGATCAGCAAAACGCCAAAGTCCTCGATGTCCGCCGCCTTGTAATCGGAATAAAAGAAGTTGGCCATCTGGGCGTACACCCGGCGCGCCGGTCGGCCTACCAGCATCGTGGCGATGTCGAGCGCGTAGGAGCCGAAGTTTGTGACTTCGCCGCCCCCAACGGCATCGCGGTACGCCTTTGTCGCTGTAAACCCGGGTAAGGGGCCGTTGTGAAATAGGAGCTCGACGTTGACGATGAGTGGATCGCCGATTTCCCCACTTCGCACCGATGCGAGCGCCTGCTGCGCGGTGGGGGCGTAGCGAAGCGCATAGGTTACGAGTGTCTTGGTGTCGAGTGTGCGGCAGGCGTCGACGAGCGTGCGCGCCTCGGCGGCCGATCGAGCAATTGGCTTGTCGGTCACAAAGTGTTTGCCGGCCCGAGCCACATCAAGGCCGACTTGAGGGACTCTTCCGGGTTCTACCATGAGACTGACGAGATGGATGTCGTCGCGAGTCAAAAGGTCACGGTAATCTTGGACAAACTGGGCCCCGAGCTGCTCGGCGTACGTTCTCGCATCATCAACTGTAAACCCTTCCAGCATTTCGGGGGTCCCATTCGAGTCGGGACTAACGGCTTTGATCTCGATGTCTGGGAGGGTTGCAAGTTGCCGCTCCCAGGAATGGCGACCCCGCACGCCGGCTCCGATAACACCTACTCCAAGCTTCACGCCGCCACCTCCGATCGGCTCGCAACGGGTCGCGGCTCGCCCCGCTCAATGGATTCCAATGTGGAAAGGCATGTGTCAAGTACAGCGATCGACCAGTCCAGAGGGATCGGTGGGGGAGTTCCTGCCAAGATTGACCGGGCAAAGCCTTGCATCACCCGTGCGAATGCCAAGGGAGCGTTGTCGACCGCTACGGAGGGGCGGCGAACGATCTTCCCACCCGTGAAGACTTCAAATGCAGGCAAGGTGTCGAGTGAAAGTGTGAGGGTCCCCTTTGAGCCCACAATCTCTAGCGACGTTCTCGGTGGAAATCCCGGAGGATCGATCATCATGAGATTCATTTCAACCAACGCCATCGCGTTGGAGGCAAAGCGCATTTGTGAAAGGTAATAGTTGTCGCCCTCGAGCCGATCATCTGTAGGATAGTGGCGAGAGCTCATCCCACACACTTCGATCGGCGTTTCCCCCATGAGCCAGCAGACCATGTCGACGGGGTGCATTCCGTTGTGCAAGAATTGGTTGTACTCCGCCTTGCGGTGGTAGCTGCCCTCAGGGTAAGGAAAGAATCGGCGCTTGGATGCGTGTTTGACCCACAAGACCTCGCCGATGTCGCCGCGCTCGAGCGCCCGCTTGACGCCTAGATAAAGGTCCGAGCCGCGATCGCTTTGCATGGTCATGACCGACACGCCGGACTCCTGTGCGGCCGCCCGAATCGCTTGGCATTCCTCCATCGAGACGGCCAAAGGTTTCTGACAAAGGACGTGTTTGCCTGCCTTGGCCGCTTTCACCGTGTGCTCGGCATGTAGGAAGTCCGGGGTGCACACTTGGATCATTTGGATGTCGTCTCGTTCGAGCAACTGTTCGAAATCCGTGTACCCGTCGACCCCATACTGATCGGCAAACCGTTTGACGCCGACTGCGTTTACGTCGCAAATCGCCTTTAATTCGAGCTCGGGTACTAGTTTGATGGCCGGGAGGTGCGCCGACGTCGCAACGTTTATTCCACCGGCGCCCAGGACTCCAACACCAATCGGCATGTTTCGCGTCCCCTCAAAGTTGTCGAGTGATATCGTCGCACAATTGCATGAGAAATTCGTTCTAAAATGAGGCGGGCGGCCCTGGTTGGGCCGCCGCCGATCGTGACGTTTTTGACCGTAGTGTGGTCCGGATGCCCGATATACGGATTAGTTGGCTAGCTCGGCCAAAATCGCATCGATTTGCGCATCCGCTGCGTGCGCAGCCTCGCTCGCAGGTCGATCGCCGCTCCACACGGGCCCAAACTCTCGGCCGAGGATTTGGTCGATCGAGTTGATGGCAGGGGAGTAGGGCCGCCGGATCAGGTACGATCCGCCTTCGATAAATACCTGCCTGTTTACGTCCTGGTTCTGTGCCCAATACGTAAGCGCGGTCTCTTTGCGAACCGGCATGGCTCCTTGTACGTCGGCCACAATGCGCTGACCTGCGTCGCTCATGACAAACCGCATGAACGCCCAGGCGGCGTCCTTGTTTTGGCTGTTCTTGCTCAGGTACATGATCTCCTGGGCATAACGAGCGGCTCGGCCGGCCGGACCAGCGGGGAATGCAGCGGCATCCCAATCAAAGGAGTCGCCGATGCTCGCTTGAAAGGCCGAGATCTGCCATGGACCAAACTCGTCGATCCCGAGGTTTCCGCTTTGGAAGGGAATGGCCGGTGAAGGCGCCACCCGGTGGACGTTGATCAAGTCGGCAAACCACTGCAGCGCCTCGATGGCTTCGGGTGAATTGATTCTTGATTCGGTGGGATAGAGAACACGGTCAAAAAGGGTGGCTCCCCATCCAGCCAATTTTGCGTGCCACGTCCACGTACCGATTTGGACGGAGGTTCCCCAAGTTTCAGGAGTCCCATCCCCGTTGTCGTCCCTCGTCAGGCGCTTCGCCGCTTCGAGGAGATCGTCCCAGGTCCAATCGCCGGGGCTTGCAAGCCCTTGGGCTTCAAAGAGGGACTTGTTGTAGACGGAGATGACAGGACCCCAGTACACCCCGACTGCGATCGGACGTCCCTCAGCGTAGTCGACTTCGATGGGAAAGAAATCTTCCGAACTGATGCCGTCGCGTGCGAAGTAGGCGCTCAGATCCTGGAGTTGTCCAGAATCGATGAAATCCGCCACTTCGTCACCGGGCGAAGCGAAAAGATCGGGGGCGGTGTTCGTTGCGTACATGATGCCGAGCTTCTCGCGCCAGTTGTCGGTTACGGGCACCAGCACGACGTCGAATCCGGGATTCTCTTTCTCAAATGCAGCTTCGAGTGCCTGGTAGAGGGCGTCCGTGCCTGCGCGGTAACCTACGGTGATGCTTTGCGCGGCGGCAAGCGACGTTAACGTCAAAGCGACGATGAGCGCAAGTGCGAATGAATGCAGTGAAAACATACGGCGTCTCATGTTTAGACTGATCCTCCTTAATGCCAAAAGTGTGTCTCGAGTTGTAAATGATCGATGTTAAGCAGACGTGTCCTCATCCACCACCTCCTCTTCGCGACTCGGGGACACCGGCGCCACCGACTTGCGATGCACGAGTTTTGATTTGACCCATAGGCGGCGATGGGGAGGGTTGCCGCTTTGAATCCATTCGTAGAGCACCTGGGCCGCTTTGGCCCCAACTTCGACTTGTTGGCGGTGGAGCGCGGACAAGCTCGGAGCAAGGTGCTTGGCAGTTTCGGTGCCGCTTAGGCTGAGCACACTCAGCTCGGCGGGTATGTCGAACCCTAGATCGGAGGCGGCCTGGTAAACGATTTCCGCGACCGCATCATCGTAAACGACCAATGCAGTCGGCGGTTCTTCCGAATGGAGGATGCGCACGCAGGCGCGATAGACGTCATGGGGCGTTTCTTTCCTGCAAGCCTGCAGGTATGTGGGGGGCGCGTCGATCGAGTGCTGCGCTAACGCCTGCGTGTAGCCCGCGGCCCGCTCTTCGCCGAGCAAGTAGTTGTCCTGCGTAATGCATGCGATCCGGCGATGCCCTTGGTCGATCAGCGATTTTGTGGCTCGATAGGCGCCTTCGATCTCGTCCGTGCGCACGACGGGCAGATTGATGTCCATCGGGATACGGTCTGCGATCACGATGGGGACGGTTCGCGAGACTTCTTCGAAATAGTCGAGGTTTACGAATGACGTGCAACTGACGACGATAAGGCCATGGACGTCGAGCGTGAGAAAACTTTGGATGCGATCGCGCTCCATCTGCTCGTTGTCAAGGGAGTTTGCAGCCATGACGTGACACGCCGCAGTTGCCAAGTGTCGCTCGATTCCATACACGATCTCTCGAGCAGGCACGATCGGCAAGTAAGGCGTGACGACGCCTATGAAAAAGTCGGCGCCCCGCCGCTCGGCCACGCGGTTTCCTCGGCCGTGCTCCGACACGACGAGGCCGAGTTTGCGGAGCTCTTGCACAGCTTGGCGTATGGCGACGCGGCTGCAGCGAAATTCATCAGCCAGTGATCGTTCCGAGGGCAGGTAAGTCCCTGGCGGGAGCCGGTTGGTCTCGATCAGTCGCTTCAACTTCTCGGCGACTTGTTTGTAAATGGGTAGGCGACCGTTTGACATTGAGTGTCACCTTCAACATTCGTTCTCTTGGGTTCCAACAAATGGACCATTCTGGTTTGATACCACTTTAGACCAGTCGCGCCGACGCGTCAAGATTGTTTTCAGGCGCTGTGGAAATCTGTGCCCCAATGGCGATGGTGCGGACGTTTTCCGAGCTACACTTCCGGCCGATTGCGCAGGGAAGCCGCCGCTCTGGACGAATCGGTGCATTCGAGGTGATTCGGTGTCGACGGTACGAGAGGTTGCAAGGATCGCAGGAGTATCCGCTGCGACGGTGTCCAGAGCCCTTCGCTACGACCCGCGCATCAGTGAAGCGACGACGCAGCGCGTGTGGGAGGTTGCAAGACAAGTCGGGTACACGCCGCGCGATGCCAAGGCGCCGCACGCGCCCGAATACTGCGTCGAAATGGTCCTTTTTGGCCTTGCGCGCCCTATTGAAAGCAGCCTCTTCTTTAGTGAGATCTACGACTCGGCCCGCACGTTTCTTGCCCGTCAAGGCATCGATCTGAGGGTCGGGGGCGTGAACTCGCGGGCTGAGATTCCGGAAACGTACCGTCGGATCTTGTCGCAGACCGATGTCGACGGGTACTTGCTGGGGTGGGACGGCATCACGCCCGAATTTGCAAGGGAACTGACCAGGCGGGAAGTTCCATTCGTCGTCATCGGCGCCGACCTGCCGCACGTCGGGGTAAACCTCGTAGGAGTCGACGAGTTCGAAGGCGGCTACTTGGCTACAAAGCACCTGATCGACCGTGGACGCAGGCGGTTTGCGTTCATCAAAGGCCACGAAGACCACCCTTCGTGCAATCAAAAGCTCGCAGGGTGCGAAGCGGCGCTCGCGGAGGCAGGGCTTTCACTGCCGCCTTCCAGGGTGCGAACCGGCCATTGGTCGGTGGAGGGCGGTTACGAGGCGATGAAACAAATCCTGGATGTGCACACTCCGGATGCGGTGGTGACATCGCACGACGGCATGGCGCTCGGAGCGATTCGGCGGGCGGGGGAGTGCGGCTTGCGGGTTCCGGAGGACGTGTCGATTACGGGTTACGACGACATGCACTTTGCCGCCTACACGACGCCGTCATTGACGACGGTAAAGACGCCTCGCGCTACAATTGGCAAGACCGCGGCCGAGCTGTTGATAGACTTGATCAATGGACGTTCGGACCGCGCCTTGAAGGTGGTCTTTAGACCCGAGCTCATCGTGCGGGAGAGTTCCGGGAATCCCGGTTGACGCCCAAAGTCCTTTCCATCGCAAGGCGCATCGCAGTGACCCTGGCCAATCTTCATCCTCAAGTTCAAAAAAGCGCGTTATGTCAAAACCAGAATTGAATCTCGCAACTCGGATTTTACCCGATGGGCAACAACTGGGGAACGCCCGCTTGGATCTGGACGTTTGGGTCCGAGTTCTTTGACTGGGAGACGGGGCGGCCGACCGTCAACATTCCGAAAAACCGCGAAGTGCTGGAGTGGATGCAAGGATATTCCGACCGCTGGCCCGTCGAGCTCTTTCAAGGTTTCATGCAGTCAAACGGCGGCAACGTGCTCAATGCGTTTCCTCAAGGAAAAGTCGCCATGATGCTAAACGGCGCCACGTTCATTCCGGACTTTCGGTCACGCTTTCCAAACCTTCGCTTTCAGACGGGGCGCGTCCCGATTCCACCGGGCGGAAGAAACGGAATCTGGGCGGGCGGTCTGTCGGTCGTGATACCGAGCGAG
>CAYRIY010000059.1:0-8911 GCA_964424335.1 uncultured Clostridia bacterium | reverse complement strand
GGCGGCCTTGTCGCGTGCCGCGCCGAGGCCGGACATGAAAGGATCGGGCCGTTTGCAGGGGTGGGCCGTCCGATGACTAAGAGTTCTGGCGGAACCCAATTGGGGAGGGCGCAGCGTGATTGATTTGAATTTGGAGTCGCTGCTCGTCGAGCTCGTCGAGATTCCCGGCGTGTCCGGTCGGGAAAAAGCCGTGGCCTCTCACATCGCGGAGCGCTTGCGCGCGCAAGGCGTCGAGGTTTGGTTTGATCGCCTCGGCAATCTTTACGGGACGCTCCATTCCACAAAACCCGGTGAAAAGCCGAGATTCCTCCTCAGCGCCCACATGGACACGATCGGCCTCGTTGTGCGCGACGTGGACGAACATGGAGTCATTCGAGCGCTGCCCGTGGGAGGCATCAACCGGCGGACGCTGCCGGCGCAGGAAGTGTGGATCCACGGCAAGGAGCGCGTCTACGGCGTCGTGGGCACGACGCCGCCGCACCTCACCACGGCGGACGAACGAAAGAAGATCCCGCCGTGGGAGCAGTTTTTCATAGATACGGGCTTGGACGGCGCCGAAGTCGCCCGCCTCATACGGCCCGGGGATTGGATCTCATTTGCAACTTCGCCCGCCCGTTTACAGGGGCAGAGGTTTACTTCTCCCGGACTCGACAACCGTGCAGGCGTGGCGGCCGTCTTGGGGAGCGGCCTGCGGCTTGCAGCGTCTCGAGAGGCGCTGCCGGCGGATGTCGTCCTGCACTTTACGGTCCAAGAAGAGGTTGGCGTCCGAGGGGCAGGAGCATTTGATCCCGCGCTCGCTTCGGACGCCGCGATCGTGGTCGACGTCGGCTTTGGCGACATGCCGGGCGCAAAGGCGAGAGATGCGATCACGTTTGGGGGAGGTCCGGCGCTGACGTCCGGCCCCAACATTCACAAGGGTGTGCGTCGCTATCTCGCCGCCGTGGCGGAGCAGCGCGGCATACCGATCCAGGATGAGGTGATGGCGGGCTCGTCCGGCACGGACGCCTGGGAGCTGCAGGTGGCGGGTGAGGGCATTCCGACCGCCGTGGTGAGCATTCCGCTTCGCTATATGCACAGCACCGTGGAGGCGCTCGACCTCGGGGATCTCGAGCGCACGAGCGATCTTCTCGTCGCGGCTTGCCTCCAGGCCGATGCGAACGAAGTAAGGGGGTGGGCCGGTGGATCCGTTGCTCGCTAACTTGAGCGAAGCGTTTGGCCCCTCAGGATTTGAAGAACCGGTGCGGTCCGTGCTCACCGAAGCGTTGGCCCCGCATGGGGACCGAGCGGAGACGGACTCGATGGGAAACCTGCTTATTTCCATAGGGCTCGACCGACCGGGCCCCCGGGGGCTCGTTGCGGCCCACATGGATGAGGTGGGCTTTCTCATTGACGACATCGACGATCAAGGATTTCTGCGCTTTAAGACGCTGGGCGGGATCGATCCGCGCGTCCTTCCCTCCAAGCGGGTGGTTTGCGGCCCAA
The DNA here is from genome assembly GCA_964424335.1 of uncultured Clostridia bacterium. GTDB lineage: Bacteria > Bacillota > Limnochordia > DTU080 > RSA5 > CAYRIY01. The sequence continues at coordinate 7,429 of CAYRIY010000059.1, read as the reverse complement.
ATCGCGTGCCGGGCGTCGTCGGAGCAATGCCCAATCACCTGCTCGACAAGGATGACGACCGAGCGCCGCGCATCGATGATCTTTACATCGACATCGGAGCCACGTCGCGGGAGGAGGCGACAAAGCTCGTAGGAGTCGGCGAAGCGGCTGCGTTCGATACGGCGTTTGCAGCCCTTGGAGAACTGATCAAGGGAAAGGCGCTCGACGACCGAGCCGGGTGCTATATTGCCGCGCGCCTTGCGATGAGCGATGTGCCCTTGCCCATGCATTACGCGTTCACGGTGCAGGAAGAGGTGGGGCTGCGCGGCGCGAAGGTCGCGGCAAACCGCGTCCGTCCCGACTTCGCCGTCGTGCTCGAGGCGACGACCTGCGCCGACCGACCAGACCCCACTACTGCGGGCCACTCGACCTACATGGGCCGAGGCCCGGTGCTGACGTTTCAAGACTCGAGCTCCGTGCCTAACAAAGCGTTGCTCGACTTGTTGGTTGAGACCGCAAAGCAAGAGGGGATACCGTTTCAGTGGAAGGAGACCACGCTCGGTGGAAACGACGCAGGGAGCATCCACAAGGCGAGCGGCGGCATTCCGACCGTCTCCGTCTCGCTTCCGTGCCGGTATATCCACTCGCCCTGCTCGTTCTTGTACAAGAGCGACATCGAGCACACAGTCGGACTCGTTGAAGCATTTTTGACCCGCATTTCCAAGGAGTCACCCACTTGGCCGCCCGACGTTGTCGGCCCGGCCAAGCCACGAGCGGATGAAAATCCGCGGGGCGGCAAGTGGGGACACATGCCAGACGGATTTTCGAAGGAGGGCGTGCCGACGTGACGCACCACGACGACATGTACGAGCTGATCCAATCAATCGCCTCAACCGACGCCGTCTCGGCGGACGAGGGCGCCTTGCGTGCGCTGCTCACCGAGCGGCTCGAGGGATGGGTCGATCGAGTGGAGGTGGATGCGCTCGGAAACCTCATCGTGTCCAAGTCCGCCGCTGCGGATGCGAACTCTACAGATACGAAAACACTGTTCGCCTTCTTGGACGAGCCGGGGCTCGTCGTTACGCACATCGATTCCGACGGGCGATTGTGCGTGGCGGCGGTCGGGGAGGTTTCCGCGCAAGAGGCGCTTGGCGCCAGGGTCCGATTTGAGGGCGGGGTATGGGGCGTAGTCGTTGCTCAAGATGGAAGTGGCGGGTCCTCCGATTTTACGGGCTTACGGATCGACATCGGCGCATCGAGCAAGGACGAAGCGGAGCGACGCGTCTTGGTCGGCGCCAGGGCTGCGTATGACGGCCCACTCGTGCGGCAGGGCGACGTCGTCATGGGCAAGTCGATTGCGAGAAAGGTCGGGTGCGCGGTCGTGGTCGAGGCGCTCAAGCGTTCCACGGCAAGCGGGCTCCGGGTCGTCTTTGCCGCCCAAGAGCTATTGGGCGGCAGGGGCCTTGCAGCGATCGCAAGCGGAAGCCACCAAATCGGCGAGGCGGTCGGCGTGTCTTTGGTCGACGCGTCGCCTCGTGCGACAGGGAGCACCGCTGTTAAACTGGGGGCGGGCCCCGCCCTTGTCGTGCAGGACGGAGCGCACATTGCAGACCCCGGGCTTGCGGCGAGATTAGAAGCTGCAGCAAGCGAGCAAGGCGTCCACGTGCAACGGTACGTTTCCAGGGACGGAGCTAGGGGACCGGGTTTTCTCCAACGATCGCCCGGAGGCGTCTGCCTTGCGATGGTGGGCATCCCGGCGCGCAATATCTCCGGGATCGCGCAAATCGTGCATTTGGGCGATGCCTCGGCTGCGGCGGACGTGCTCGTGCGCTGGGCCGAAGGGGATTGAGGAGCCCTTTGACGCTCCGGGCGATGAAGCGATTCACCGCCCGGCCTGCACCACGTTGACCGGCTTTCCTTCCAAAAAGCTGCGCACGTTTTCGATGGTTGTGCCTAGCAGTCGGCGGCGCGCTTCCTTGGTGGTCCACGCCATGTGGGGCGTGACAATGCAGTTTTTGGCGCTGAGCAGCGGGTTGCTTGGGTCTGGGGGCTCTGTCGAGACGACGTCGAGCGCCGCCCCGGCGATCTGCCCTTGATTGAGCGCATCGGCGAGGTCCTCGTCGACCACCAGGCCCCCGCGCGACGTGTTGAGCAAAAACGCCGTAGGCTTCATGAGTCGCAGCGTCTCTTTGCGGATGAGCCCCTCGGTTTCGGGCGTGAGCGGGCAGTGCAGGCTCACCACGTCTGCTTCTTTAAGCACCACATCGAGCGGCGCCCGCCGGATGCCGTCTTCGTCGGAAGCGGACGGCCTGAGCGCGGCTGCCAACACGTCCATTCCAAGCGCCCTTGCGATCGCGGCCACCTGGGCTCCGATGCGCCCAAGGCCCACGATTCCGATCGTCTTGCCGTCCAATTCCACCTGGTCTGTGAGGAAGAACGAAAAGTCCTGGCGGCGTTTCCATTCTCCGTCTTTCACAGCGTCGGCGTGAACGTGCACGCGATGACAAAGCTCAAGCAAAAGTGCGATCGTAAACTGCGCCACCGACTTGGTGCCGTACGTGGGCACGTTGGTCACCCAGATGCCGCGCACCCCGGCGGCCTTCGTATCTACGATGTTGTACCCGGTCGCCGTAACGCCGATGTAGCGGAGATTAGGCAGCTCGTCGAGCGTATTTGCCGTAAACGGCACTTTGTTGGTGAGCGCCACGTGGGCGTCCTTGGTTCGCTCCACGATAGCGTCGGGGGGCGTGCGGTCGTAAAGCTCGACGTCGCCCAGCTCCTTTAACGCATCCCAACTGAGGTCGCCGGGATTGAGGGTGTATCCGTCAAGTACGACGATCTTTGGTCGGCTCACTTCGATGTCTCCTGATTCACACGGTAATGAGATAGATACAGCCTGGCAAGTTCCGCGGGCGAGACCACCACAAACCCTTCGCCCAAGGTCGATTCGAGCGTCGCAATATCCTTAGGCTGCACGTTCCAGTTGAGCGCGAAGGCGTGAGCAAATGCCGGGCGAGGCGCGTCTTTCAGCGCGCTGCGAATGCTCGAGGCGAACGGCGTTGCTCCCCCCATGGCATGAAAGACCGGCACATCGCGCCCTGCGATCGAGAGTACTCGATTGGCCTCGTCATAGCCGCGCACTTTTTGACCGTAATCGGGAAAGAGGGCAGTCAAGAACTCGATCTTTTCGGCGTAAAGGCGCAGCGTCTCCTCCTTCATCGCTCCTTCGGGAACCATGGGCCAGATGACGGTGAGGCCCATTTGCTCCATGTAATCGCGGGTGAGCGTGAGGAAGCCGTCGAGCGCGGCGCCTGCGTCCGCAGTCTCCTTGCCGTATTGATTTAAATAGACATAACCGATGCCGGACACGGCGGCAACGAAATAATCCCCTGGCAGGCGGGCCGCGGCGTAGTAGTCGACGACATCGGGGATGAGGTCTAATGCGGCCGGACTGATCGACCAGCCGATCGGCGCGGTACGCTGAGCCTGGTGGTCAAAGTAGCGGGGAAAGTAATTGAGCAATGCCTGGATGTTGTCCCCGTCCGACATGATGACGGAAATGTACGCCTTGTCGGAATCTGCATCGACGGGGACGGCAAGGTCCGGCTGGTCTTGCGGGTTGTGCAGCACGCCGGGGGCGACCGGCCGGGTGTTTACGTGCACGCTCAAGTTGGACGCAAGGTCGCTTGGGAGCAGGAATTTACCGTGCTGGCTAAAGAGGCTGACGCCCCCGTGTTCTCCCGGACCGATTCCTTCGCCCGCCCAAGGGTAGCCGAGGACGGGGATGTTGGTCGGCGCGTCCTTGAGCACTTCGTAGGTCACTTTCAACTCCGCGAACCGGTCCGTCAGACTGCCTGCGTCAGCCGTGCCGCCCTGCCACCAGACGAAGATCTTTTGTTGAATGAGAAAATCGCGCAAGGCGTTGATGCTCGGATGAAGCATGGCGAGCGCGTGGCGCTCGAGACGCGGCCAAAGGACATCCTTGGCCCACCGGTAGGCGTCGGCGTTGCTTGTAAACCTGCCTCGCAGGTCCTCGACGATCGGCAGGCCGTATCGTTCGGCGTAGTGGTCGGCGTAATTGGGGTAGGTGATGAGCAGTTGATCGAGGCCTGAAAGCATCGTCGCGACGTTGATCGTAGCAGGAACCGCCGGATCGACGACCACCTGACCGACAAGTTCGTCGCGAAACTCGTCAATGAGCTGCAGCGCGTCGATGGAGCTCAGCCGTCGCAAGTCGCGGACATCGCCGCGCTCGATCATCCACTCGGCCCAGTGGGCGTCGTAGCTGCCGCTTTGCATGTAGATGCGGGCTTGTCTTTGGTTTACGATGCCCTGCAGCGACGTCATCGTAAGGGCAAGGTTTGGTGGAAAATGAGCCGTGTCGACCACGATCAGGGTGTCGGCGGGGGGAGCGCCTTTGATGAAAAGATTGGCAGCTTCAGGGACGGCTGCATTGCCCGTTGGGAAACCGGCAAGCACTGCAATGGCGCACACGAGCACAAGCGCGCGCCGCAGCCTGCGGTTGATGCGTCGAACATGAATCATCATAGCCTCGAGCCCTCCCACAAGGTCATAATTTAGCAAATTATTCCTCACGGGCTGTAAATCCTCTGCCACGGAACCGGCAGCTCTGGCTACGACGGCATGCGTCAATGTTGCGCCGAAAACAAAACACGCCCGCCCCATCGGCGCGGGGCCGTGGAGCGGGCATGTTTTGTGCACGTTGGTGCTTGACTTTTGCGCTCCTAAACGATTATTGCTCAGCCAAGGCGCGTGAGGTCTGTGCGAGGTTGGTGGCCGCCTCGATTGGCGACTGCTCGCCGCGGATTACCGCGCTGACCGCACGCGCGATGGCGTCTTGGCGGGCCGTGCCGTTTGGCAGAATCGTGTCTGCTACCGCTAGGTCCAGATTCTCAGCGAAGAGCTGGTAATAGGTGCCGTACTCAAAGAACCAGGGGCTTTGCCAGCATGCCTCGGGACCTTAAATACTCGAGGCTCATCTTTGCCGACTCGAGTGGCGGCCGGGTGCAGCGGTCTTGTTCGACCACGTACCATTCAACGCCGGCATTCTCAGCCTCGCGAAAGATGGCGTCCCAGTCCAAAATGCCGTGGCCTACTTCAGCGAAGGGGCACTCCTGATCATGAGGCGCCGGGGCTCGGTCTTTGATGTGGAGCCGCGGCAACCGCCCTGCATACTTGCGGATGTATGCCGCCGGGTCTTCGCCGCCTGTGTGCACCCAGTACACATCGATTTCGGCGGCCATGGCCTCGGGACCGACCACGTCGAACAAATAGTCAAAGCCGTACACGCCGTCGACTTTGGATTCAAACTCGAACGCGTGGTTGTGGTAGCAGATGGTGAGCCCGGCCTCGGTCGCGGCGATGCATGCTTTCTTAAGCAGCTCAGCCACGGCGCGCCAGTCGCCGTTTGCCGAGCGAAGTTCGCCTGCGATCCCTGTCATCAAGTGGGTGATTCCCATGTCGCGGCAGTCTGCGGCAACTTTGTCGACGTTTTCGAGCAGCTCATTTACCCCAACGCCGCCGCCGATCAGCACAAGGCCCGCATCCTCGACCATCTTGCGAAAATCCTTTGGCGAGACGCCTTTGGGGGGATTGGCCTCAACGCCCTCGAAGCCTATGGCCGCGACCGCCTTGATCGTGCCGGCGGGATCCTTGGCCAACTCGTCACGAACCGTGTAAAGTTGAAGCGCGATCGGGATTCTAGCCATTTGATGTTGTCACTCCCTGTGTCTGTCTTCGACAAACGTTTGGCGCCTTGTGCCCAAACCCTTTTTGACGTATCTTCGTCAGCTCGCCGATGCGATTTTGGGTCGTATCGTTCCAAATCCGGTGGCTTGTTCAAAGGCGTGGGCAAGCTGCAAGACGCCCAGATCGTCACGGTAGGCGCCCACGATCTGAATGCCTACCGGAAGTCCCTCGGGGGTGAATCCGGCCGGCACCGACGCACTTGGGTGAAAGGTTGCGCTGATCCAGTAAGCCGATCGCATCCAAGCCACATAGTGCTCCATTTTGACGCCGTCGATTTCGCTGGGCGCAATGAGCTTGGCGTCGAACGGCGGCACTTGGTTTACGGCGCATACGAGGAAGTCGTATTTTTCGTAAAACCGGCGCATCCGTTCCATCAGGTGTCCCTGCTCAGTCATCGCCCAGGCGACGTCATCGGCCGTGATCCGTGAGCCGAGCTCGATGTCTTGGACCGCCTCAGGTTTGATTTCGCTGCGATGTTTGGCAAGGAGCCGGCCGTAGGTAAACCAAGCCCGCCAGCGGCGGATGGTAAGGAAGAGGGTGTCGACGTCGCCCAGGTCGGGACAGGCCTCTTCGACCACACAACCTAGGGATTCAAAAGTTTCTCGTTGGTTTTCCAAAACGGCACGGACGCGCGGGTCGAGCGGAAGCCCTCCGAGGTCGGGAGACCAAGCGACGCGCACGCCTTTGAAATCGCGCTCGAGCGGTTTTCGAAAAACCGTGGGGTCTGAAGGGTAGCTCGCCGGATCCCTTGGGTCGGCGCCTGCCATCACACTGAGCATGAGGGCGGCGTCCTCGACCGAGCGGGCCATGGGGCCCTTGGTGGCGTACCCGAAAAAGGGCATGACCTTTGGAGCCGACGCCACGAGCCCTACCGTCGGCCGCAGGGCGACGATGTTGTTGAAGTTGGCCGGGTTGCGGAGCGACCCGGCGAGGTCGCTGCCGTCGGCCAAGGGGAGCATGCCGGAGGCCAGGGCTGCGCCGGCGCCCCCGCTCGATCCGCCCGCACTCTTGGTGGGATCGTAGGGATTGACCGTGGTGCCGTAAACGTTGTTGTACGTGTGTGAACCCATGCCAAACTCCGGCACGTTGGTCTTTCCGATCGGAATCATGCCCGCGCTTCGGAGACGCTCGACCATCAGCGAATCGGTGGACGGTACGTTGTCCTTGTAAATCGTCGAACCCCACGTCAGCGGAAAGCCTTTTAGGGCCTCGAGGTCCTTGATGGCGATCGGCAAGCCGTGCAGCGGACCGATCGGCTCGCCTCGAGCCATGCGGCGATCGGCTTCGTCCGCAAGTGCGAGGCACGCATCGTCGTCCAGCTTGGCGACGATCGCGTTCAATGCGGGATTGATTCGGTTGATCTGCGCGAGGAAGGCCTCCATCACCTCCCGGGCCGAGAGCTTGCGCGCTCGAATCAAACGGGCAAGCTCGCCCGCGCTCATGAAACAGATCGAGGAATCTCGATTTGGCGTCGTCGTGTCGGTGTCCATGAACTAAATCCTCTCAAGTTGCTCTTTGCAGTTTGAACTGCTTGGTCCAATATCTGCACAGCTCCTTGTATTGGACACGGCTTTGATACAAACCTACAACCTCTTTAAGGCTTCAAGGTCGACAACCCATTTCGAACTCAAGTCGATCTCCTCCAGCCGGTCGTACACGTCGAGGTCGAGATCGACCGTGA
>CAYRIY010000058.1:5208-23088 GCA_964424335.1 uncultured Clostridia bacterium | reverse complement strand
TGCGCTCGATGACTTCCATGGTGACGCTCCACTGGGAATCGACGTCAAATCCCCGTTGCAGCGGAGCGGCGTCTACGGCGTCAGCGCGCTCGTTAATTGCTTGGATGAGTGGAACGAGGCGCGATTTGAGCTGATCAAAGAGCGCGGTCACGTCCCGGGATTTCATCCCGGGTTCAAACGTGTCGAGAAGCGCATCGTAGGGATCGTCCTCAAATCCGAGGGCGTGGGCCTTCTCGATCTGCAGTTCCAGGATGCGGGCAAGATGTGGCTCAAAGGCGCGAAAGTCGCTCTCTTCCCGCGCTCGTTCCCACGCGTCTTGGCCGAGCGCGGTCGCTTTTTCCAACTCCTCGACCAGTTTGGTAGGGAGCTTCACGGCGTTGTCGTACTGTCGTCGCGTCACGCGCACGAGGCTCGCCTTGTCGGACTCGTAGGGCAGCTCTTTGACCTCTCGTTCGAGCTTGTCTAAGAGCTCGCCGAGCTCAGGGCTTGTCAACAATTCGTGAGCCATGCGCGTCAGTGCGCCGGTCGTCTCTGCCCTGACTTCGATTCCCCCTTTCGGCATGTATGTTTGTTGATCCCAACTGAGCAGATCAATCGCTCGATGCAGGTGTTTGACGTCTCGCGTGATTTCGGCGAGTCGCTGCCAGGGATCGGCCAACGGGATCGCTCCTTTTTGGTTTGTGGTTTGGCCCGCAAGGTCGTTGACGCCGCCTTTTCACCGTCACCGGCTCGCGGCGCGGCGTTGCCTGAAGTAGGCGTACGTTCCGCGCCATACGGCAAGCAGCGCAAGGTTTGTGACGAAGACGACGGCGGCAAAGGAAAATGGGATGCTCCGGTCAAGGATCAGCGCACGCAGTTGCAAACCGAGTGGCCAGGCCAAGAGCCAAGGGAGAAGCACGCTTCTAGCGGCGGCCCACACCGATGCGACGGCGCGCTCCCTAAACGCCTTGAGCCAGAGGGCGACCGGATACCACGCGGCCATGAACGGAAATGCAGTGGAAATGATCTCGAGGACGCCGAGTCCGGTGTGATGTTCGGCTCGCCCCAAAGCGGCAAATACGAGAAAGGAGAGCGCGTCTCCGATCAAGAGCGCCGGTATGACGCCGGCCGCGGCGGCTCGCTTTTCGCTCACGGGCCATCACCGCTCGTTTCGACGTAGTCGGGCGTCCCGGTGACCCAGCGGGACTTCGGATCGACGTATTGGTCCTGCCAGTGCATGTCGTGAATGCACTCCCAGATGCCGTGCTCGTGTTTGACGATCCAAACGAGCCGTTCGCCCGAATTGTGGATGATAGCGTCCGAATCGACCAGGTACCAATGGCCATTCGCATCGCCGACAGCGGGGCGCTCGTCCAGATAGCCCAGACTCAGATCGCCGTCGGCGCTGGCCCGGTGGTTTACGACGAGTTTCAAAGTCAACACCTCGATCAATCTTCGATTGCTACTTAGTGCAACTAGTGCGTAAAGAGGCGCAAGGACGTAAAGGCCATCGTCATGCCGTACTCGTTCGCCGCAAGTATGACGTCCTCGTCTCGCAGTGACCCGCCCGGCTGTACGACGTAGCGGGCGCCCACGGCGGCCGCACGGTCGATGTTGTCCCGAAATGGAATAAAGGCGTCTGATGCGTACACCGTGTCTTGGAACCTGGAAAACCATGCGCTGCGCTCCGAGGCGTCCACCTTGGGCACGTCGCCGTCGAAACATGCTGCGAGCTGCCGCTTTTCCGGCTCGGTCAGTTGATCGAAGTGAATGCACTGATCGATCGCGTTGTACTTTTCGGTGCGTGAGATCCCTTCGACAAAAGGCGCTCCCGCTAGAGCGGGGTGGCGGCGGAGCATCCACGTCTCTGCCTTGTCTGCGGCGATCCGGGTGCAGTGAATCCGGGACTGCTGGCCCGCCCCGATCCCGATGGCTTGTCCGCTCGCAGCGAACGCCACAGAGTTGGATTGCGTGTACTTGAGCGCAATGAGGGCGACGACGGCGTTTTCGACTGCCTCCTGCGGCATCTCCTTGGCATCGGTCACGATGTTTTGCAAGAGGAACGGGTCGATGCGAGCGTCGTTTCGCTGCTGTTCAAACGCGATGCCGTAAATCTCTCGCCGCTCGGGACCCTCGGGCTCGTATTCCGGGTCAATCTCGATTGCAACATAGCGGCCTTTCTTTTTCGCACTCAAGATCTGCAAGGCTTCGTCGTCGTATCCTGGGGCGATGATGCCGTCCGAGACCTCTTTTGTAAGAAAGCTTGCGGTCTCGGCGTCGACCGGGTCGCTCAAGGCGATGAAATCGCCAAACGAGGAGACGGGATCGGCGCCGCGGGCCCGGAGGAGCGCAGACGCCAGAGGGCCCGGGGCGATGTCGGCGGGTAAAAAGAGCGCCGCTTTGTCTTCTTGTGAAAGTGGTTTGCCAATTGCCGCTCCAGCCGGGCTTACGTGCTTGAACGAGGCGGCCGCGGGCAGGCCGAGGCTTGCTTTCAACTCTTTGACCAGTTGCCAAGCGTTGAGGGCGTCCATCATGTTGATGTAACCCGGATCGCCATTTCTTACCGTAAAGGGAAAGGCGTCCGATGAAATCGTGAGCCGGGCCGAGCCCTGGTGGGGATTGATGCCGTATTTGAGCGGGCGTTCCGTTGCCATCTTTTCTCCGATCCTTTCTCTTGTCAAACGGAAGCGACAGGTTTGTCCAAAGCTGAAGTGTACGGCAATATGTTATCATATGCTTATTGGGTCGTTGACCTACACGATAAAGAAAGGAGGTGTTACACGTGGATCAACAAGAGATCAAGAGTACTGAAAAGAAAAACGACAGGCGACGAAGGCGAAGGCCAAGTCGCAAATCGAGCCGCAGGCCTCAGCCTCCGGCAGCCAACGAACACGTTGTCTCTGAAACCCGCGCGTTTTCGGAGCTTGGATTGCACGAGCGGCTCCTTAGAGCGATCGATGACCTTGGGTATGAGACGGCGACGCCGATTCAGGCCGGGGCGATTCCTTTCGGGTTGGAAGGGAAGGACGTCCTCGGACAGGCGCAGACGGGCAGCGGCAAGACCGCAGCGTACGGCCTGGTCGCAATCGATCGAATCATGGCTGCGGATGAGGGAAAGGGTCCCAAGGCGCTCGTCATCACGCCGACGCGTGAGCTTGCTATCCAAGTGACCGAGGAGATTTCGAAACTCGCCCGCCATACGTCGGCTCGCCTGCTCGCAGTCGTAGGGGGCCAGGACATCGAGATTCAAACGGCGGCGATCAAAGACCGGGTCGACATACTTGTCGGGACGCCCGGGCGGCTCCTCGACCTCATGTACCGGGGCATTCTCGACCTGGGTGAAGTGGTGGTCGGCGTCGTGGACGAGGCCGACGAGATGCTCAACATGGGGTTTGTCGATGACGTGGAGATGATCTTGTCGTGCCTGCCGCCCGAGCGACAGACGCTCATGTTCTCTGCGACGATGCCGCCCAGAATTCGAAAGCTGGCGGACGGATTTATGCGCGACCACGTGCATGTGCGCGTAGAGAACACGGAGACGACGCTCCCCGACATCGACCAGCGTTATGTGCTCGTCAAGGGCGACCAGCGGGTCGATGTGCTGCGCAGCATTTTGGAGGGCGTGCGCGGGCAAAAGGCCATCGTCTTTTGCCGGACCAAAGCCCGTGTGCATCAGGTCGCCGGCAAGCTAAACCGCAGCGTCGAAGGGCTCGGAGTCCTCGAAGGCGACATGGACCAAGGCGAGCGCAACCGCGTGATGCGCCGGTTTCGCCGCGGCGAGGTGAAGGTGCTCATCGCTACGGATGTCGTCGCCCGCGGCATCGATGTCAAGGACGTGTCGTACGTCATCAACTTCGACTGCCCGACCGATGTCGACTCCTATGTGCACCGAGTCGGCCGCACGGCGAGGGCAGGTAAAAGCGGCTCGTCGCTTACGTTTGTCGAGCCTCGGGAGCAAAAGCTCCTCAAAGCGATCGAGCGACGCGTCGGGAAGCTCAAACCCTTTGAGATGGCCGACGCATTGAAGCAAGACGCTCCGGCGTCTTGACGGAATCGGAGCGACTCACTCAGATTGTCATTGCCCACTTTTTGAGTGGGTCGCTGGCGGTTGCGCTTGTTTGGAGGTTCCGTTCGACACTCCACGCATTTCCCATCTTTTGAGTTTTCACAGTGCTTGATCGATATTGCATGATGGATACGCTCGATTGCCATCGGATTCACTCCTCCGCTTCCCTTGCACTTTCCCGCCACAGTCGACTTGGCCCCATGGGGCTTAGTGAACGGTAGCTACGCAACAGTGGTCGGTTGCTCCCCCCACAATTCAAACTCGGATGCCGTTTGATGGTGGGCGCTTTTTGACGCCTACTCCGAAAAGTGATCGCAACCCGCGAGATACCGCACGTAAGGGAGCCAAGGTTCCTGGCATCGCACACCGATAGCTGTGATGAAAGCGTTGGAGACTTGCGTTAACGGATGCGGCGCTGGCTCCGGCGCAATCGTGCGGGCATTTCTCGGACATGGGGGGGAGGAATCTGCTTCGTCAGAGATCGACTGCCTAGATTCGGCGGAAAACGCCTCACCCGTGGAAGGGCGCGGTGATCCGAGAAGTGCACTCAACGTGCGACGATCGTGTCAAATTGCGTCGGTTCGGAAAGCTGGTCGCTCTGTAGCAGGGCATTCCTTTTCGGTGGAGCAAACTGCGGAGGTCGAATCCTCCACCCGCTGAACTACCGTGCACTTTTCGGATTGGACATTCCCATATCGCATGCAGTTCGGGTTAAAGGTCGAAAAGCGACCGGTCGCCATTTGAGATGCGAAGTGTGGGTAAGGCTGCGGCAATACCAGAGGTAGAGATTGTTGACGTGGCCGTGGCGGAAGCGCTCGGAAATTGCTTTGGATGGGACGCTGGCCCCGGCGGGTGCTTGCGGGCATTTCCAGGACTTCGGGGAAGGAGACGATCCGACGGGGTCGGCTAGCTCAGTCGGCGGACAATCATTCATCGAGATCGAGTGCTGCAATCCGAGAAGTGCACTCAACAAGCGGCGACCGTGTCAAAGCGCGTCGGTTCGGAAGGCTGGTCGCTCTGTAGCAGGTCATTCCTTACCGGCAAAGCAGACGGCGGAGGTCGAATGCTCCGCCTACTGAGGTACTGGGCACTTTTCGGAATCACGTTCGCATATCGCATGCAGTTCGGGTTAGGGGCCGAAAGCGAGCGATCGCCATTTGAGACGCGACGTGTGGGCTGGGCTGCGTCAACACCAGAGGTAGAGATTGTTGACGTGGCCGTGGCGGAAGCGCTCGGAAATTGCTTTGGATGGGACGCTGGCCCCGGCGGGTGCTTGCGGGCATTTCCAGGACTTCGGGGAAGGAGACGATCCGACGGGGTCGGCTAGCTCAGTCGGCGGACAATCATTCATCGAGATCGAGTGCTGCAATCCGAGAAGTGCACTCAACAAGCGGCGACCGTGTCAAAGCGCGTCGGTTCGGAAGGCTGGTCGCTCTGTAGCAGGTCATTCCTTACCGGCAAAGCAGACGGCGGAGGTCGAATGCTCCGCCTACTGAGGTACTGGGCACTTTTCGGAATCACGTTCGCATATCGCATGCAGTTCGGGTTAGGGGCCGAAAGCGAGCGATCGCCATTTGAGACGCGACGTGTGGGCTGGGCTGCGTCAACACCAGAGGTAGGGATTTTGGGTTGTTGATGTGGCCGTGACTTAAGCGCTCTGAATTTGCTTTGGCTGCGACGCTGGCAAGGCGGGTGCTTGCGGGCGTTTCAAGGACTTGGCGACGATCCGACGGGGTAGGCTATCTCAGTCGGCGTAAACTCATTCATCGAGATCGAGTGCTGCAATCCGAGAAGTGCACTCAACTAGCGGCGACCGTGTCAAAGTGCGGCGGGACAGAAAGCTAGTCGCTGTATACCAGTCCATTCCCTATCGGCAATGCAGGCGGCGGAGGCCAGGCCCTCCACCCGCTGAAGTACCGTGCAGTTTTCGGAATGGCCATTCCGACCTCACCCATATTCCAACCCTACATCCACATCTCGGCCCAACATCCACATCTCAACCCAACGTCATCTCGACCACACGTCCACAACCCAACTCCGCATCCGCCGCTCAACCCCACATCTATCGCTCAATCTCGTCAACAAACATGACATGGAACTTCCGTGTTCATTGACGCCAGATATCGATCGTGTTAGATTAACCCCACGGCCAAATTCATGTAAGGAAAGATGACACGAGAGAGGTGTTGGGTGTGGAGTTGGATCTAGGTGTCGCGGTGTCAACGTTGTGGGTCTTGATCGCTGCATTCATGGTATTCTTGATGCACTCGGGCTTTGCCATGGTCGAAAGCGGCTTTGCCCGCACAAAGAATGTCGTCAACGTCCTGGCCAAAAACCTGGCGACGGTCTCGATCGGAACAATCGCCTTCTTTCTTGCCGGGTTCGCTCTGATGTTCGGGGCGGATTTCGGCGGATTCGTAGGCACGAGCGGCTTCTTGCTCTCCGGACTCGAAGAGATGGATTTTGGGATCCCGAGCATGGCGTTTTGGGTGTTTCAAGCCATGTTCGCCGCAACGTGCGCCACGATCGTCTCGGGCGCAGTGGCCGAAAGGGTGCGCCTCGTCGCCTACTTGATCTTTGCGGTCGCCATGGCTGCAATCATCTACCCGGTCGTGGGGCACTGGGTCTGGGGCGGGGGCTGGCTCTCTGAGCTAGGATTTCACGACTTTGCCGGCTCGACGGTCGTCCACTCGGTCGGCGCTTGGGGCGCACTGGTCTTCGCAGCGCTGCTCGGACCTCGGATCGGAAAGTACCGCACGGACGGGACAGTCCAGCCCATCTTTGCTCACAGTCTCCCCTTGGGTGCGCTGGGCGTGTTCATCCTGTGGTTTGGGTGGTTTGGATTCAACGGAGGATCGACGCTGGACGGCACGACTCCGGCGCTTGCCGAAATCATAGCCGTCACTGCGCTCGGAGGCGCCGGCGGCGGCCTGGGAGCGATGGTCTTCTCCTGGATTCGGCACGGGCATTCTGACTTGAGCTTCGCTCTAAACGGCGTGCTTGGCGGACTCGTCGGCATCACGGCGGGAGCGGACGTCCTCTCGCTCGCAGGTGGGCTCGCTGCCGGACTGATCGCCGGAGCGCTCCTCGTGCTTGCGGTCGAGTTTCTCGACAAGGTGCTCAAGGTGGATGACGTGGTCGGCGCCGTCCCGGTGCACGGATTCTGCGGCGTCTGGGGCACGCTTGCGGTCGGCCTGTTTGCGACGGACGGCGGCCTCTTCTACGGCGGTGGACTCTCGCTGCTCGGAGTTCAAGCAATCGGCATCGTAGCGACCTTTGCTTGGGTAGGAGCTGCGTCGCTCGTGGCACTTTTGATCATCAAGGCGATCGTGGGCCTGCGGGTATCGGAAGAGGAGGAGATTCAAGGGCTTGACCTCGCAGAGCACGGGATGATCGCCTACGGCGACTTCATGCTGCACAACTTGGGCGATTTCCGCAGGTCGGTCAACACGCATGCGACGGCCGCCCGGGTCTTAAATGGAAACGGAAGTCGAGCAAAACTCGAAGGGGAGTCGGTGATCTCGTGAAAAAGATCGAAGCGGTGATCCGTCCGGAACGAATCGACAAAGTCAAAGACGCCCTGAGCGCCGTCGGCGTGCGGGGCCTCACGGTCACGGAAGTGATCGGCTCAGGCAACCAGAAGGGCAAGCCGCACACGTACCGAGGAACCGAGTACAGCCTCGATCTGCTGCCAAAGATCCGCATCGAAGTGATCGCAGCGGACAGCGATGTCGAACGGATCGTCGACGCCCTGTGCAAGGCGGCGGCGACCGGCGAAGTGGGCGACGGCAAGATCTTTATCTCCCCGATCGAGGAAGTGATCAGAGTCCGCACCAAAGAGCGCGGGGCGGCAGCGGTGTGATGCTGAAACGAACGCGATTCCCATCGATGTAAACGTGGCGAGCGCTAGCGCAAATTCTGCGGGCGCTCGCTGTCTTTCTCTTCCCCATCTCCAAGTGCCAACTGAGACGGCGCCCGCATAAAAAGTTTGGGAGCGCTTTTGGAGATTAAAGGCGCGAAGGGAGAGCAGGATGAGAGCGCTCGTCAAGAAGTCGGGAAGTCCGGGGCTCGTGCTCATGGAAGCGCCCACACCTGAGCCGGGGCCAAGGGACGTCGTCATAAGGGTCGAGAAGGCAGGGGTGTGCGGGACCGACCTTCACATATACGAATGGGACGCCTGGGCCAAAGGAAGGGTCAAGCCAGGCACCGTCATCGGTCACGAGTTTATGGGGCGGGTGGCGAAAATCGGGGATGCCGTGACGTCCGTAGCCGTCGGCGCAAGGGTTTCCGGCGAAGGACACATCGGTTGCGGGAGCTGCTACTCGTGCCGGACCGGAGACGGGCACATCTGCAGCGACTTGCGCATCATCGGCATTGACGTCGACGGGTGCTTCGCCGACTACGTCAAAATACCCGAGCAGAACGTGTGGGCACTTCCGGACGAAGTGCCCGACGACGTCGGCGCAATCTTCGATCCGCTGGGAAATGCGGTGCACACCGTCATGCGCGGCGTTGTCTCGGGCCGTTCGGTACTCGTCGTCGGAGCAGGCGCCATAGGGTTGATGATCGTGGGCGTCGCAAGAGCGGCGGGAGCGGTCGATATCGCTGCCGCAGATCCCAATCCCTTGAAGCGAAAACTTGCGCTGCAGATGGGCGCCGACTTCGTCTGCGACCCCGGGGAGCCTGGGTTTGAAGCGCGCCTGCGCGCGAGGACTCGGGGAGGGCGGGGCTACGACGTCGTGCTGGAGGCGTCCGGAAATCCCCGCGGGATTCAAAGCGGCATCAGCCTGCTTCGAAGCGGCGGCTGGGCGGCTTTGCTCGGCATTCCTGACCGTGAGGTCAGCTTGGATCTCGCCCGTCAGGTTGTGTTCAAAGGGATTACCATCCACGGCGTGACCGGCCGCCGGATGTTTGCCACCTGGTATCAAGTTGAGGACCTACTCATTCACAAGCGGCTCGACGTCCGGCCGGTCATCACCCATCAATTGCCGCTAGCAGAGTATGAGCGGGCGTTTGAACTGATGCGAAGCGGAGAAGCCGTCAAGGTGATCCTAGACATCGAAGGAGGTGCGCACGAGTGAGCCGCGGCGGGTTGGTGGACCGGTTAACCGAAGAGTTGCAAGTTTTGCGGAGCGAGGGGACCTATAAGCAGCCGCGCTGGCTCGAGGGGCCCATAGGCGCAAAGGCGCGGGTCGACGGGAAAGACGATGTGCTCATGCTTTGTTCGAACGACTACTTAGGCCTTGCGAGCCACCCCGAGGTCGTGGCCGCCGGCGTCCGGGGGCTCGAGGCGTACGGGGCGGGCACGGCATCGGTGCGGTTCATTTGCGGGTCGTTCGCGGTTCATCGCGACTTGGAGGAGCGCCTTGCCCAGTGGCTTCACATGCAAGCTGCGCTCACGTACGTCTCGTGCTGGAATGCAAACGAGGGCCTCATCCCGACGCTCATGGGCGAAGGCGATGTCATCCTTTCCGACGAGCTCAACCACGCGAGCATCATTGACGCCTGCAGGCTCGCGAAAGGCGCTGAACGCCTCGTCTACCGCCACAGCGATATGGCAGATCTCGAGCAAAAACTCAAGATATCGCAAGGAAAGCGCACTCGGATGATCGTGACCGACGGCGTCTTTAGCATGGAAGGAGACCTGGCCAACCTTCCGGCCATCTGCGATCTGGCCGATCGGTACGACGCCGTCGTCGTCGTCGACGATTCCCACGGCACCGGCGTGCTGGGGCCGACGGGGCGGGGGACGGCGGAGCGCTACGGGGTCATGGACCGTGTCGATATCATTACCGGCACGCTCGGAAAGGCGCTGGGCGGGGCCGCAGGCGGCTTTGTGGCAGGGCCTCGTGCCGTCGTGGAATACCTCGCTCAGCGGTCCAGGCCTCAGCTTTTTTCCAACGCCCTCGCTCCGACGGTGGCGCAAAGCGCGCTCGCGGCCATTGACGTGCTTGCGCGCGAGCCGGGGCGCGTGAATCGCCTACGGGAAAACGTCCGCTACTTTCGGGGGCAATTGAGGCGCCTTGGTTATCGGCCGATTGAGAGCGAATCGGCCATCGTTCCCATCATCGTTGGCGAGACGGCCCAAGCGATGCGGCTCAGCCGACGCCTGTACGAGATGGGCGTCTTCGTCGTGGGCTTTGGCTACCCTGTAGTGCCCGAGGGCAGAGCCCGACTTAGAGCGCAAGTTTCGGCCGCCCACGCAAAGGAGGACCTCGACCGGGCGCTCGAGGCCTTTGCTCGACTGCGCAGCGAGGTACGAGAAATCGATTGAGCTAATAACCGAGCAGCGGCTTTCTTCCATATTCGCAGCGCGAGAAAGGACCGGGCGCGAGAGCCCGGTCCTTGAGCAAACGTTCTCGACAGAGGCATTAGCGATCTGAGAGGATTGCGTTTACCTGTGTCTTGATGGTATCCATCGCTGCCGAGTAGCCGATCTCGCCTCTAAAGAAAGCGCGGAACGTCGACTTGACGGGCGAACCCGCATTGGCAAAAGTCTGCGACCAGCGGACACCCAAGTCCGGCGGGCGCTGGTAGGCGACGGCGTCGATGATCGTCTGCTTGTTGAACGGAAAGTCCTGCTCAGGAAGGAAGTCTTCGGATAATGCGATCGAGAGCCTTGCGGGAAGCAGGCCATCCCTGGCGAGCATGGTCTGGTACTCGTCGTCGAGGAAATAGGAGAGCGCCTTCCACGCCAGGTCCGGATTTTTCGTCCCGGCAGCAATGGCGATCCCGTTGCCCGCGCTTAGGCCGACGCGGCCCTTTCCAGGCGCAGCCGGTACGTGACCGACGCCTGGATCAAAGGTCCATTCGCCGGTTTGCGGATCGCGTATGGTTCCGGGGCCGACCCACGCGCCGCCGGGGGCAAAGAGGACCATGCCGTTTCGCCAGGCATCCTCGGGGTTGTCGTATCCCACGTGGGCCAAATCGCCGGGGGCGACGATGATTTCGAAGTCGTAAAACTGCTTGTAGAAGTTGAGGGTCTCTTCGACCTCGGGGGAGTCGAGCGCAAGCTGGCCATCTCTAAAGATCTCCCCGCCGTTGCTCCAAATCGCGGTCGCAATCTCCCACCACCAGTCCATGTTGCCTTTTCGGTCGAATTGCCCGTCTCCGTTGATATCCCGGGTCGCCTTGCCGGCGTAATCGAGCCATTGATTCCAGTCAAAGGAGTCGTCTAGATCTCTCAGCCCCAGCTCATCGAGCATGGTCCGGTTGTACCAGGTGAGCGAGAGGTCGATTCTGGTTGTGACCCCGTACTGCCGGCCGCCGCGTTCCCACAGTTGAAGGGCCGCCGGGAACAGATCGTCGAGCGGAAGCTGGTAAGGGTTGCGCTCGAAATACGGCGTCATGTCGTAAAGTGCGCCTTGCTCCAAAAAGTCGTCGAACCAGTTCATGTCGACGTAAACCACATCCGGAGACACCCCGCCGACGATTGCGACGACCAACTGCTGCAGAAACTCGCCGTAGGGCACGTTGCGAAAGTTGACTTTGGCGCCGACGTACTCCTCCAGGTCCGCAACTTGCTGGGGAGATGCATCCCACCACGCCCAGATGTCAACCTCCTCAGCCCCTGCCGCAATGCTCCAAGTCAAAATTCCCACCGCCACGACGACCAACCAAGAAGCAACTCGCATACCGACCTTCACCTGTGCTCTCCTCCCTCATCGTTGATCGATGGTCGATTATCGATAAGGGGTGATTACACCCCGGAGGTGAAACTCCTGCACTGGTTTTAGAAAATTGGAGGAGTTGCTTGATTTTGAAGAAACGTGGCGTGCGGAGGCCTTTCGAGCGCCGTCGCGCCTGGTACGGATGCCGCGTCATGCGGACGAGTGGTCAGGAAGCTTGCACCACTTCTTCGGTGACGTCCAAAAATTCGTTGTCACGCATCTCGGTCTGCGTCGCCTTTTCGCCGATCCACACTCCGACGGTTTGGCGCGCACTGCCATCTGGGCCCGGGATGTTTCCGATTTTGTTTGAGATCAACTGGGTTCCTTCGGTGGCGCCGCCGATGTAGACGCCGTAGCCCGTGCCGTCCCGACCGTTGTTTACGATCTCGTTGTGCTCGAATCGGTTGCGGTGGCCCGCAAGCGCCGGCGTCTCGTTACGGAAGAGTACGCCGTATCGCCCGTTCTCCCGAACGACATTGTAGCGGAAAAGGTTGTCCGTATCCTTGTG
This sequence comes from uncultured Clostridia bacterium, assembly GCA_964424335.1. Classification (GTDB taxonomy): domain Bacteria; phylum Bacillota; class Limnochordia; order DTU080; family RSA5; genus CAYRIY01. The sequence continues at coordinate 10,865 of CAYRIY010000058.1, read as the reverse complement.
CCCGATCGAAATGCCCACTTTGTCGTTTCGTTCGACCTCGTTGTACTCGAAGAGGCTGTTTTGGACCCGCCAACAGAGAAAGATTCCGATTTGACCGTTGCCAATGGCGCGGCAACGGCGAATCGTGGTTCGTTGGCTGCCGGATCCGGGGTGATAACCCCTGTCGGTGCAGCCGATCACCGTGCAATCCTCGACGATGACGTCGTTGCTTTGTTGGTAGCTGATCCCGTCGCCGTTGAAGTCCTTGACGAGCACGTTTTGAATGTGTGTGCCGTGGCCGCGATAAAGGTACACGCCCGCTCCTCGACAGCCGCCGAGGAAGGGGTTGTTGTCGCGGTTTCCGTCCACGGTGAGGTTTTCGATGCGCACCTGTTCGACATGGCATCCGCTGATCACGGGAAAAGTCGTTTGGGCGATGGCGCCTTTCTCGGCGATGTAGTCGTCGACGAGTATGCGATCGAGCGCAAACGTATCCTCGTCGATTTGTCCCGTAATCCTCGCCACCGTAATGTGAAAGCCGTCGCGGCCCTCGTAACCGACCGTAACGCCCATACCGACTCTAAACCCCGTCGGGTTGACGACCGTGATTTGCTCCTCGCCGTAATCGCCATCGGTCGCGAGGGGCGAAACGACGGCCGCGCTCTTCTTTAAAACGGTCGCTTCTCCCGATCCCCGCAGCGTGACGCCATTTCGTAGGTGTAGCGAGTCTTCCATGAGATACTCGCCCGGTCCGATCAAAACGACGCCCCCGCCGAGGCCGGCGACGTAGTCGACGGCGCCCTGGAGGGCGATGTGATTGTTCCCCACGATATCCGCGTCCTGGTGTCCGACTTTGATTTCGATTCTCTTTGCCATGGTGGGCACCGCTCCTCTTCCTGCGCTTTTTGCAAACGATGTGCAAGAGCGGGCCGGGCGGACTGCCCGGTCCGAGTGGGTGTTTGGCGGTCTTTGCGCGATTGGTCTAACGATTCCTTGAGAGAATCGTGTTTACCTGTGTTTTGATCTTTTCAATTGCAAGGAAGGAGATCCGGTTTTGCGAAAGAACACGCAGAATCAAAAGCATCATCGATAATCGCTAAACGATTCTGCGGTGAACCTGGCCTTGTGATGAACATTGCTGCGTCAATCAAGAGCGGACTTTTTGGAAGGTCGTGGAGTCATGGCGCATAGAGCGGCGATACTTGGATGTGGCGGCATTTCGAGGGCTCACGCCTCTGGGTATGCGTGGGCGGGGATTGTGGTCGAGGCGGCGGCGGACATAGCTCAGGGGAGTGTGGATCGTTTGGCCGATGATTTCAACATTCCTCAAAGATATTCGGACTACCGCCGCCTCCTCGCTGAAGTGCGCCCGGAGATTGTGAGCATTTGCACGTGGCCGACACTGCACGAGGAGATGGCGCTCGCCGCGGTCTTGAGCGGCGCCCGTGCGATCGCATGCGAGAAGCCGCTCGCTTTGAGCTTGGCGTCGGCTGACCGCATTATCGGCGCGTGCCGTGATCGCGGCGTAGCGCTCATCGTCGGCCACCAGCGGCGGTACGAGGAGCCGTGGATGACGGCACGAGCGCGAATTGCCTCTGGAGAGATCGGCGCTCCGGAACGCGTTCTGCTTTGCCAAGCAGGCGATTTGCAGTCGGATGCGGTGCACGGCTTGGACCTCGGGCTTTTCCTTCTTGGCGACCCCGCCCCTGAGTGGGTGATCGGTCAGATCGATCGGGATAAGGCGAGTGAGAGCTCTCAGCCGATAGTAACCGGGGCCCCGCCTGGCGCCAGGGAAGAGTCGGGTGGGTGGCGATACGGTCACCCGGTCGAGCACAGCGCGATCGTCGACGTGGGACTCGATTCGGGTGTGCGCCTCGTTTCCGAGACGGGACGAATCAAGGCGGGAAAGGGATATTTTCAAATCACCGTCCTCGGAGCCGAGGGTATGCTGCGAGCCGATTCAGACGGCAACTTGACCGTGATCAATGGCGACGGGGCCCAAAGTATGGCCTTTGATCCGCATCAAACGAGGGCATCGTACGGCGCGGCATTTCGCGACCTCGTGCGCCTTGCGAATGGGGAGATCGACGATCATCCCTTGGAGGCGTCGTACCATCGAAAAACGCTCGAAATCGTCATGGCCGCCTATGAGTCGTCGCGAAGGCGGGGGCTCGTACGAATCCCGCAGGAGCCGGGCGAGTCGCCTCTCGTGCAAATGGTCGAAGCAAACGATGTGTAACGGATTATGGTAAGGGGTCACCGACTTGGCTGGTCAGCCCGGCGTGGCTAAGCGCGAATGAACATCCAAGGAGGTCAGCATCGCCGGCCCTATTGGGCGGCAAGTGGGGACGCCGGCTAATCGTGTTGTCAAGAGGGGTGCAGGAGGCCCTGCGGAAGATTGATTGCGAGAGGTGACACGTATTTGAACGATTTTGGTAAAGTGAAGCAAAAGTCCCTGCGTGAAGTCGTACATGACTCGATTCGAGACGCGATCGTAAAGGGCAACCTCCGACCGGGCGAGCGAATCGTCGAATCCCGGATCGCAAGGTCGATGGGCGTCAGCCAGGCGCCTGTGCGCGAAGCGATTCGTGAGCTCGAGCAGGCGGGACTCGTCGTCAGTTACCCCAATCGGGGCGCTTTTGTGCGGGAACTGACGCCAAAGGACATTCGTGAGATCTACTCGCTTAGGGCCGTCCTCGAAAGATTTGCGGTTGAGCAAGCCGTGAGGACTTTTGAGGAGTCGGACTACGAGCATCTCGAAAACCTCGTAGGCGAGATGGTGAGCCACGCCGAGGCGGGAGACACGAAGGCGTTCGTCGAGTCTGATTACGCGTTCCACGCGTACATCTGCAAAAAGAGTGGACATGAACTCCTCTACAAGACTTGGGAAGGAATCAGTCCTTGGAACTGGACGTTTGTAACGGCGCTTTGGGATGAGCGGCCTACCGTAGAGCTCGCGAAGCGCCATATCGCTCTGGTCGAGGCGCTGAAGTCGTCTGATCCGGAAGTCGCCGGTGAGGTGATGTACCGGCATATTCATGACTTGGTCGACGACGTCTCGAATGCGCTCGAGAAGCATTTGTCCGGTGGGGAGTGGCAGCATTCCAATGCCTGACTTGGATGGGAGCGTGGCCCTCGTTACCGGCGCCAGGCGGGGGATCGGGCGGGCGATTGCGCTCGAGTTGGCCCGCGACGGCGCTGACGTAGCGATCAACGACGTAGAGGGAGAGGAAGAGGCGGAACGCGTCGCAGCCGAGGTGAGAGCGCTCGGCAGGCGATCGATCGTCGTCTTGGCCGACGTCTCGGAGCCTGCCCAAGTGGAGGCGATGATCGAGCGTGTCGTGCGGGAGCTGGGTGGAATCCACATCCTCGTGAACAACGCAGGAATTGAGCCGATCACGCCCTTTCTCGAGATCAGCGCCGACGAGTGGGAGCAGGTGACCCAGACCAATCTCAAGGGCGAGTTTCTCTGCGCGCAAAGCGCGGCGCGCAGGATGATCGAGGCGAAGACGGGAGGGGCGATACTCAACATCGGATCGGTGCAGGCCGGGATGGCCATGCCGGGGCGCTCGCACTACGCCCCGGCAAAGCGCGCAGTCGAGGCGCTCACTGCCAATCTGGCGCTGGAGCTTGCGCCCCACGGCATCCGGGTCAATTGCATCAATCCGGGCCTAATCAAGACCGAGATGACAGCGTGGGTGATGAACGACCCCGAAACGTTGCCGCGCGTACTCGACCGCATCGCCTTGAAAAGGGCGGGTGACCCTGAGGAAATTGCTGCTGTTGCGGCCTTTCTCGTCTCGGACAAGGCGAGTTATATCACGGGTCAGTCGATCTACGTCGACGGCGGCTTTCGGATCCTTTGACACGTGTGCGAATCGCGCCTTTAAGAAGCAGTTCCTGAAGAAGCAGTTTTGGAGGAGTCACCCACTTGGCCGCCCGACCTTGTCGGCTCGGACGAGCCACGAGCGGATGAAAACCCGGGCGGGCCAGCATCGCTGGCCCTATTGGGCGGCAAGCGGGAGCGCATGCCAGACGGTGTTCTGGGAGGAGAGGTCACATGAAAGTCGGGCACACGGGAATCACGTGGGGCTACCCCGGCGACTTGGAGCAAGCGTATCGGGACGTCGCCGAACTTGGATACCTTGGATTCGAAACTTTTTCAAAAGTGATCGTGGAGTGGAATAAGGAAAAGCCAGGAGGATATCGGGCGTTGGTTGATCGAATCGGCCTGCCTACCGTCGCCGGCTATTGCTACAAAAATTGGATCGACAGCGATACCGCCGAAAAAGACTTGCAAGAAGCGAAAGCTGAGGCCGATGCACTGCGGGCGCTGCCTGGGAGCGAAACGCTGGTGCTCCAGGCCGGACCGCGCCCTCGAGGCGGGTACGGCCAGGACGAGTTTCGCAGACTTGCCGATGCATTCAACGAAATCGGCAGGCACTGTAAGGAGATCGGCCTGCGGGCTTCGATCCACCCGCACACCGGCACGGCCGTCGAGACCCGTGAAGACATCGACACGATCTTGTCCCTCGTCGATCCGGAACTCGTCGGCTTTGCTCCCGACACAGGCCAAATCGCCAAAGGCGGCGGCGACGTCCTCGAGGTGATGCGCGCCCACATCGACCGCATCTCCCACGTCCACCTAAAGGACTGGGCCGGGCCGCAAGCGGCGGACGCAGACGGCAAAGAGGTCGACGTGACGGGGTACGGCAATTACCAGCCGATCGGGCACGGAATCCTACCGATGAAGGAGATTCTGGACGTTTTGATCGAGGCGTCGTTTGACGGTTGGATCAACGTCGAGCTGGACGGAACAAGTCGTGCGCCGAGGCCTCCCCGAGAGGCGGCGGCAATGAGCAGGCGCTACCTCGGCGAGGCGCTCGGAGACCGCGTCGCCTGGCGGTAAGCTCGGCGGTATGTCTTAGGCCTTGCGGTAGCTCCGCGGTATGCCTGGCGGTCGCTCCGCGGTATGCCTGGCGGTACGCTTGTCAGTAAGGCCCGACGAAGAGGAGCGGACGTCCATGCGACTTGGAATCGTTCAACATTCTCTGGGCGGCGACATTTCGCTCGAAGACTTTTTCATGAAGGCGGCCGAGTACGGATCGAGCGTCGTCGGCGTCGTGGTCAGAGAGCGCAACAAAGAGTCTTGCGCCGAACTGGCCGATCGCCATCGCCTCGAGATCGTGACGTCGTGGGGCGATCGCTTCATTGAGAATGGGAGCGCCCAAAGCGCCTCGGCATTTGAGGCGTACTGCCGCGATATTTGCGTTCCTCTCGGGATTCGTGTCGTGTGCGTGTGCTCGTCGCACCACCGGTGGCGAAGTGACCCGCCGCTTTGCGAGCAGCTCGAACGGCTCAGCGCAAGCCTCGGCAAGTTGGCGCCGGTTGCCGAGGAGTACGGCGTCACCATCGCCCTTGAAAACCACGCCGACTATCGGGCGGATGAAGTGCTCCAGGTGTTGGAGCGCGTCGACAGTCCGGCGCTCAAGGTGAACTTTGACACTGGCAATCCGTTCCTAGTGGCTGAAGAACCCGTCGAGGCCGCTCGCAAGCTGGCGCCGTACACGGTGACGACGCACGTCAAAGATATGAAGATGTATCCGCCCACCGACCCGGAAATGCCCAAGATAACGGGCGGATGGGTCACTGCGCTCTGTGTGCGTGGAACGGCGATC
>CAYRIY010000058.1:0-5108 GCA_964424335.1 uncultured Clostridia bacterium | reverse complement strand
CGGCGATCCTGGCGAAAGAAGCTCGGGGGGACGTTCCGTTCCTACTTGAAATTGAGTCGTTTGACGATCGGGAGCTTGCGACGGAGCGGTCGGTCGAGTTTGTTCGAAATCGGCTCTCGAACTTCGTGAGCGTGCGAGCGTAGGATTTCGGTCGGTTACGCTCGCCGGGGATCCTGTGCATCACGGACTGCGTCGCCGAGGATGGCAAAGGCGAGCGCGAGCAGGCTCAGCGCGACGCCCGGAACGATTGTGAGCCAAGGCGCAGTTTCGAGGTAGAGTCGGGAGCCTTCTGAAATCATCCGCCCCCACGACGGTTGCGGAGGCGGCACGCCGAGGCCGAGGTAGCTCAAGACGGCCTCGAGCACGATGGCCTCGCCGACGAAGCCCGTCGCAAGCGCTACGATGGGGCCGAGGGCGTTTGGCAAGATGTGGCGAACGGCGATGTGCCACGTCGATGCGCCCATGGAACGGGCCGCCGCGGCGTAGTCCGAGCTCTTTAGTTCGAGGCAGAGCGAGCGGGCCAGCCGGGCCATTTGAGGGGCGAGCGCCGTCACGATGGCTGCGATGACTACGGACGTCGACGGACCAAACGCTGCGACAAAGACCAATGCAAGCACGAGCGCCGGAAAGGCGAGCAAGGCGTCGATGAGCCGCTGGCCAAGTAAATCGACGCGCCCTCCAAGGAGGCCTGTGAGAAAGCCGACGGTCGTTCCGATCAGGGCCGCGAGTACCGCCGAAGCAAGGCCGACGATGACTGAGACGCGCGCTCCGTAGATCACGCGGCTTAGGACGTCTCGGCCAAAGTTGTCGGTGCCGAGTACGTGGGTTTCGCCGGGCGGTTGCAAGCGGACAGGCAAGTCGTGGGCCAACGGGTCGTGCGGCGCGAGGGCCGGCGCAAAGGCGGCCGCGATGAGCGCTGCCAAGACGATTCCCCAAGATGCGAGGCTCGACGGTTTCGTTAGCAGTCTAATCATCGAGGCTCACCCTCGGGTCGAGGTAGGCATAAATCAGATCGATCATCAAGTTGACCGCAAGCACGACGAAGACCGTGATCACCGCAAGGCTCTGTACGACGGGGTAATCCCGTGCGATCACGGCCTGGACGATGCCTCGGCCCATTCCCGGAATTCCAAAGAGATTTTCCAATACCGCCGCTCCGCTGAGGAGCCCCCCGATATTGAGGCCGGCCGCTGTGACGACCGGGATCAACGCGGTGCGTAGGGCGTGCCGGACCAGGACTCCGGCGCCGCTGACGCCTTTTGCCCTGGCGGTACGGACGTAATCCTGCCCGAGGGCTTCGATCGTTTGGGCTCGGGTGATCCGCGCGAGGTGCGCTCCGTACCCCCATCCGAGCACGAGTGCGGGGAGGGCCATCAATTGTAGGTGCTCTCCCGGACTTTCGGTGAAGGGAACGTAAACGAGGGGTGGATACCACCGGAAGCCGTAGACAAGCCCTAGCAGCGCGAGGAGCGCAACCCAAAACCCGGGGACCGCTGAGCCCAACACGCTCACGATGCGAACGGCGGTATCAGGCCACCGGTTGTGGCGCGCCGCCGCCGCCGTGCCAAGTGGAACTGCGATCAAGATAGCGATGGTCAGCGTGTACAGCGTCAACTGGATCGTAATCGGCAGTTGGCGGGCGACGAGCTGGGTGAGGGGCTCGCCGGTCGCAAGCGAGCGGCCGCCTAGTTCGCCGCTTGCCATGCTCCAAGCCCAGCGGGCGTACTGCACATAGAGGGGATCGTCGAGTCCGAGCTCCTTTCTCAAGGCGCCGACGATCGCCGGGTCGAGCGCCTCGCCCTCGCCGCCCAAAATGGCGGCGGTCACATCGCCTGGAAGGGCGCGCATCACGACGAATACGACCAACGACGCCAGGATCAGAGTCGGAATAAACAAGAGCAGGCGCTTAAAAATGTAGCGATGCCAACCGTGATTCATCGTGCGATTCTCATTCCACCGATGGCCGTATTGAAGTCCCGACTCGGATCCTATTTGTCCAGCCAGACTGTGGCGAAGTCGGTGTGGGCGTGGCCGTCCTCCGGGGGAATGACGATGCCCTTGACGTAGCTGCGGTACGGCACGACCTGGATCGTGGCAGCGATCGGAATCAGGTACACTTGCTCGGTCAAGATGTAACGCTCCAATTCACGCCAGATGGTGGTCCGCTGGTCGCTCGCGATTGCCTGCCTCAAGAGGAAGTAGTACCGATCGATCGCAGGATCCTCGTGGCGTGCAAAGGCATCCGGGTTTTCGCTATACCTGCCGTAGACCCGTTCGGTCGCTTCCGGTACGGTTCCGCTGAAGTTTGCTCCCGATTGGCTGTCGTAGTCGAGGGTAAACCGAGCCCTGTTCCACTCGCCTTCGTCGACGATGTGCAGCTTGAGATCGATGTTGAGCCCAGCAAGCTGCGCTTGCAGAAATTCGCAGCGTATGAGGTTGAGGGCTCGGCACAGGTACCCCATCTCGAAGCCGTCGGCGTACCCCGCCTCTTCCATGAGGCGCAGGGCTTCGGCCCGATCCATCTCCTTGCGGCGAGGATTAAACTGAGGCCACAGTTTGAAGGGGCGAGGCGAGTACCTGCTTCCCGGCCAGTCGCGGGCGGCGTAGTAGCCCTGGCCTTGAAGGGCGCCGATGATCGCTTCCTCGCTGTCGATCCAAAGAGCGATCGCACGGCGAACCCGCACGTCCTGCCAGGGACCTGGTCGGAGCATGTTGAACGCCAGGCGAAACATTCCCCCGCCCATCTCTACGAAGTTGATTTCATCCCCCATATCTCGCTCATAGAGGGCCTTTCGCTCAACCGAGAGGTAGTGGCCCTCCCCACGGGCGCCGCCGTCCAGCCTTCCGGTGCGAATCGCAAGGTCCATAGCGACCGGATCCGGCATGATGTAGAAGTCGATTCCGTCCAAATAGGGAAGGCGGTTGCCGCGGGCGTCTTTTTCGAAGTAACGGTCGAACCTGCGCACTTGCAGCCGCGTTCCCCGATCGTACCGGACGAATTGAAACGGGCCGACTCCCACCAGCCCTACGTCAAGGGGAGAGACGTCGACGTTTCCGGCTTCGATCTGTGGTTTCATCAGGTGGGCGGGGTGCGCGATCTTCATGCGGGGGTCCAGGAGCATCTCCGGAAACCGCACGGTGGGCTGGGAGAATCGGATGGTCACCTGGCCGCGGCCTGCCTCGATCTCGGTGATGTCGCCCAAGTTTCCTTTAAAATAGGCCGGAGCGCGGGTCTTGCCGTCTTTCGTGACGCCAAAGTAGGCGAGCTCAAACCAAAACCGCACGTCCTCGGCGGTGAATGGCGTCCCGTCGTGCCAGTACACGTCGGAGCGAATCGAAAACGTCCACTCCGTGTAGTCGGCGTTGTGGCGCCAGGAGCTCGCAAGGTACGGGCAGACCATGTACGTGTTTTCACGACATGGCATCACGAGGTTGCCCGGCCCAAAGAGCCCGCCCGCAATGTGGTGAAGCGCGATGCTGCTCGTGCGCATCGGATCGAAGCTAGCAGGCGGGTCGCCTCTGTTTGCCAGGCGGAGCGTGCCCCCATACACAGGGATCGCTTGCGATGAATCGGAAGCCGGCGCAGCATACCCGATCATTTGAGGGAGAAAGCCGAGGGCGAGCGCCACCATGAGCGGCGCAAAGAGCTGCACGAAGAGCTGCACGAACAGGGCGATAGACCTGCGGAGAAAGCGGTTGATTGAGGCGAGCAGACGAGTTGCAAGTGTTGGGTCCATGGTTGGAGTACTACGGGAAAAACTAAACTGAATCCTTCAGTCCGCGCGATGTCGTGGTGTCGCGACTTTTGTGGTCTTGGCGATGTTGTGGGGATGTGGACCTCTACTTGGACTGACAATCAAAGCCGCGCTGATCTTTGAGCGGACCGCCCGGCGATTGACTTGTAACTTCGATCGGATGCGCAGGTGAGCGAATTGCTGCCCTCTGCCGCAGTGCGGGGTTGATCGATTTGCTGCCCGTGCCGCAGCAGTGCGGGGTTGATCGATTATTGTCTCGACGGGGTGGCAGCATTGCTGATGTGCATAGCTTTCCGAAAAGTACTTCGAAACAGCGTGCTTGTGTCGTCCTACGAGTCCGATTAGGGGGGGCATAATCGTTTTAGCAGGCAGTTTCTTCACGATAAAGTCGCCATCGGAGAGTGAGATCTCTGTGTCTGCAAGTACCAATCAAATCTCGGACTTGCCGTCTTACTGTGCGTACGTTTGGAGTCCGATCCAAGGCCTGACGGGTTCCGAGTCCGATCTAGAACGCGACATCCCGCCTCTACACGTTGCTCCATCAGGTTTCGGTAGGGCAATTTTGGGTGTGCTGTCCGAAGATTGCCCTCAGCTTTCGACTGGCGTCAGTAGCCACAAAAAGGCAGGCACCTTACGTGGATGCCTCCTACCTTGAGCAGGGGCTAAAGTCTTGGGATTTGCCGGAATAGCCGCGTTGACCCTTCGTCCGCGCGCGTTCGAGTACTTTTGTGGACGCTGGGAACGGGCGTGTGCTTCCTGGTAAACCGCATCGCCAATCGAAGCGGCGACTCGATTCACCACCTGGTTGGGAGCGGTAGAGCGATTGATCGACGCGGCGAGACGGTCGGTGGAAGTGGCCGTCCGAGAAATGCGTGCAATTTTACCGCCGTTCGGGAAGCCGCTATCGCTGAGCAGGTCATTCCTCTGTGCTGTGGCATGCTGGGAGAGCGAGATTCTCGGAGCCTCCGAGTACGGGGCACTTCTCAGACCGTCAGCTCTGAGCCATTCTATGTGGATCCATTTGTTCCCCGAGTTGGAGCTCGATTCACAGAACGGCAGATGCAGATTCTAACGTTAATTTTTTGATTCAGATTTCTCTGCTGTTATATCACTATGGGGAAGGATTAGGCGGATATTCGAACAAATGTTTGCCATCAAGACGCGTTCGAGAATTCACCAACGGAGGTTTGCGTGAGCGGTGTCGGCATCGCAGGTGACGTCGAATTTGCGATCGATCGTGAGGTCGAGCGTGCGATCAAAGGGGCGGACGAGGTCGAACTCACGGCCGCGGCTGCGGGAGATCGATGTTCCCCTCGCTCTGCTGCTCACGAAGGACCTGACTCCTGCTGCCAA
>CAYRIY010000057.1:943-23497 GCA_964424335.1 uncultured Clostridia bacterium | reverse complement strand
CGCCAAAAGGGCCTCCACGGCGTCTGGTTCCTCTGGACCGGAGAAGAGACGCCCGCAGGCCGTTTGTACCTGCAGGCAGGCTTTGAGATCACCCGCACCTTCGACATTCTCACCAAGTCGCTTTGAGTCCGGTCCGCGCTAAGAAGCGATGGCGACGCCCTCCTTCGCGGGTCGTACGCGGGCAAAGTTGCAAACGAACATGTTGATGAACGAGATCAGAGCCGCCATGCCAAAGACGACCGGGTAGCCGTAAGCCGCCCACATGAGGCCCCCCACGATCGGCAGCGACATCGAGACCGCATGGTCGATCGAGACGCCGAGGCTGAGCGTGGGCGTGAGGTCCTCCTCCCGGACGGCGATGCGCTTTAGATACGACGTGCGGGCCATTCCGACCGCGAAGAGCATCTGGTCGATGACAAAGCATGCGTACGCGATGCGCAGGCCCCACGGTCCCAGCGAAAGACCGGGGCCGAAGCCATACCCAAGGCACACGATCGTGAGCACCATCGCGTCGGCGACGAGGATCGGCCGCTCGCCGAACTTGTCGATCAACCATCCCAGCGCAGGGCGGAAGACGATCCCAAGGATCGACGAGGCGACCCAAAGCTTCGCGATGATCGACGCCGGCTCGCCAAAGACGCTGACCAGCACCCACGGCCCAAAGGTGAGGAAGACCTGCTTGCGAGCGCCGAAGAGCACGCACATCAAGTAGTAGATCCCGTACTCTTTTCGAAAGAAAAACCGACTGCGAAACGTGGGCGCACTTTTCGTCCGCGACTCTTTGGTCTTGATGCCCCACAATACGAGTCCCGCGGCTGCGGTCGCAATCGCGCACACGGTAAAAAACTGGCGAAAGCTGGTCCCGACGTAGTCGATCCCGATCCAGACGACGGAGGCGCCAAGGATCGCGGAGAAGGTCTGCGCTGCGCCCATTTGCCCAAGCCGCTTACCGGTCTTTCCCGGATCTGCCAGAGCGGCTCCCATGGACTGCTCGAGAGGCATGAACAGGTGATGGCCCGCGCTCCAAAGCATCATCCAGCCGACCATCATCCAGAAGGAGTCCGAAAAGTACCCCAGGCCGATGAGGCCGACGGAGAGCGCTGCCATGGCGACAGCCCCCGCACGTGCGTCCGACAGGAGGTAGAGGAGTCCGGCGAGGATCGCCACCAAAAACCCGGGAAGCTCCCTGGGAAACTCCAGGATGCCGCGGGCGCTCGAACCGAGTTGATGCACCTCGTTTAGGTAGTTGTTGAATATGGATTCGAAGACGCCCATGTTGAAGCCGACGAGCGAGACCGCCAATAGGAGCAGCGTCACATTCCGCTTGTGGAGCGCTCGCTCCGTGATCTCGTGTTTCAAGACCGTTCCCAACCTTTCTGTTGCGTTCCGTAATTAACCACTACGCCCTCTCGATCGGCGAAGAACTGCCTTTGGCCCATGCGCCCGACTGATAGCGGATTCCAAGCGTCAGCGCACGCATCGCCATGAACAGCACGACAGACCCCCAAATGAGCTCGAGCGATAGACCCCAAAGCAACCAACCCGCGGCGACGGCGGCGCCAAATACGGCGGCGCTGAGGATCATGGCGTTCCTCAAGTAGCGGGTATCCGTTGCTCCGATAAGAATCCCGTCGAATATGTAGGCAAGCGCGTTGACGGGCTGGCTCACCGCGACCACCCACGCGAGGTCGACGACGACCTGCTTCACGCGCTCGTCCCGCGTGAAGACGGCGACGATCTGTTCGATTCCGACCAGGTACGCGATGGAAAACGCGACTCCGGCCCCGACACCCCACAAGATCGCAGCGTTTCCGCTCGCCCACGCCGTGCTCAGCTTTCCTCGGCCAAGCCAAGTGCCCACCGTCGTCTCCGTCGCATACGCAAAACCGTCTACGGCAAAGGAGACCAAGGACCAAAGTTGGAGCAAGATCGCGTGAGCCGCCAACTGATGCGAAACATGAAGCCGCGCTGCGAGCGCGGTGACCGCTCCGAGGGATAGCACGAGGAAAAGCGTGCGCCAAAAGATGTCGGACTGCACGTTGAGAAAGCGTCGCCACGGCATCTCGCGCCACTTGCCAAACCAGGACCATTTCCATGTCCCCCGCACGTGCCGCGCGACGAGCCACAGCCCCGCGCCGCATCCCACGCCTTGGGCGACCAGACTAGCCCAGGCCGCCCCGCGGATGCCCATTGCCGGCAATCCCAAGGTTCCCGGCACCAACAGGAGGTCGCCCGCGATGTTGACCACATTGATTCCTATTACGAGGTACATCGGCGTCAGGGCATCCCCTTTGCCCCGCAAGTAACCTTGAACGCCCATCAACGTGAGGAACATCGGCGCCTCGTAAATGCGAATCGAAAAGTAAGCCCGGCTGAGCTCGGTCACTCGCTCGGTGGCTCCAATCAGCGCGAAGCCCACGCTCGCGATCACCGGCTGAAGCGCGATCAGGGCGATCCCGATCCCGGCGCCGATGACCAGCGACTGAAAGAGTGTGCGTACAGCGCCCTCCTGGTCCCCCTCGCCGGATGCACGGGCGACGAGACCTGTCGTCCCCATGCGCAAAAACCCAAAGACCCAAAAGACGGAGTTGAAAATGACGTTCGCCGTGGCCGCAGCGCCAAGCTGGTCCACGTCTGGCAGGCGCCCTAAAACGATCGTGTCGACCAACCCCAACATGGGGACCGCAAGTGTCGAGATGATCGTCGGAATCGTCAGGCGGAGCAGTTCGGCATGGACGGTGCGATCGAGCGCTCCCCGCATGATCAAGGCCGCTCCAGTTCTACGGGCAAACTCCTGATCGGAGCGATATCAAAGGGGCTGACATCGCACGCAACGGCGACGATGCCCACCCCGCTCTCCTTCGCTTGGGCCAAAGCCGCGGCGAACTCGGGGTCCGTGGTCTCGTTCGGGCGAAAGCGGCTTGCATCGCTTCGTTGGACGACAAAGAGTATATGGGCCTCTCCCCCGTCTTTAGCCCATTTGCTCAAGTACCGCACGTGATTTGAGCCCCGGGCCGTCGGCGCGTCGGGAAACTTGGCGATGCCGCACTCGACCAGATTCACTGATTTCACCTCGACCGGCGCCTTTTCATCCCCTTTGAGGACGACGAAGTCAAAGCGGTGGACGCCCACGCGCACTTCCCTGCGAAGCCCCGTCATCCCTTGTACGATCGGACTAAGAGCCCGCTCAAGCCCGCCGCCTTGCGGGGCGACATCTTTCGACTCGGTCTCCCAGCGAACGGGGGCGAGAAGCTCTGCGGCCACGTCGTTGGCTGCGCGGGAATCGATGCACACCCACACGCCGCCAAAGTCCACGGCCCAAAGGTCGTAGCGGGTCTTTCGCTGCTTGTTCTGCGCCTCCCGCAGGACCACCGAGGCGCCCGGAACGAGCAATTCGCTCATTCGACCCGTGTTGGCTACATGGACTTGTTCGGTGCGGCCTTCGATCGTCACCTCCGCAACGAAGCGATTGAGGCGCCTTGCAAACGATGCAATCACCGGATTTGTTTGGTCGAGGGTTTCACGCATCTTTAGGCTATCCCAAGCATGATTTTGGCAAGTGAAAAGTAGAGAAAGAGCCCTGTGCCGTCGACCACCGTCGTGATCAACGGGCCGGACACGAGCGCTGGGTCCACCTTTAATCTGTGCAAGATGAGCGGCAAAAAGCCTGCTACCACCGCCGCCCATACCACGATGAACAGCCCGGCAACCCCTACGACCGGCCCGATTTCAAAACCAAGGCCCATCATGACGGCCCTGAGGTAGGTCGCGATGCCCATCGTCACCCCAAGGAGCGTTCCGGTGGCCAGTTCCCGCGCCATGACCCGTGAGATATCCTTAAAGCCGACCTCACCGACGGCTAGCGAGCGGACCAAGATCGCAACCGTTTGAGAGCCGGTGTTTCCTCCCGTACCGATCAGCAGAGGGATAAAGAAGGCCAGCGACACCGCCTCCGCCAGCGTCGATTCAAAGTGGCGAATCACCGTGCTCGTGTACGCCTGCCCAAAAAAGAGCACCATCAGCCAGACGACGCGCTTGCGAAAGAGGACTGCGATCGGCGTTTCGAAGTACGTGCCTTGGAGCGGTTCGCTACCGCCCATCTTCTGTACGTCTTCGGTCGCCTCTTCTTCTACGACGTCAAAGAGATCGTCGACCGTAATGATGCCGATGAGGCGATCCTTGGCGTCGACGACAGGGAGCGCGATAAAGTCGTACTGCGACAGGATCCGAGCCGCGTCCTCCTGATCGGTATCGGCGCGGACCGACACCACGTAATTGTTGAGAATCTCGCTGAGCCGTTCCTCTGGCTCGGCCAAGATAAGCTCGCGCAAAGAGACGACTCCGACGAGTTGCCCCCGGGCATTGACGACGTACACGTAGGTGACGACCTCAGCCTCGTTGGCTACCTTGCGGATGTGCGCGAGCGTCCGCTCGACGGACCAGCTCTCCCGGACGGCGATGTAGTCAACCGTGGCGAGGCGACCCGCGCTCCCCTCCGGAAAGGTCATGAGGTGGTCGATCTGATCCCGGTACTCGGTCGGCAACCACGTAAGCAGACGCTCGGCCTGATGTGGGTGAATCGCAACCATCATGTCGACGACGGCGTCGCTCGGCATCGCATTGAGGAGCGGTACGGCCACGGACTCTGACAGTTTGCGCAGCACCTTGTATTGATGCTCGGGCTCCAAGTACTCCAGGGCGCCTGCCGCAACGCCAACCGGCAGCAGTGAGACCAGCTTCACTTGCAGATCTTGCTCGACTGCCAAAATGATTTCGGAGATCTCGTAGTAGGGAAGCTGGCTCAACCGCTCCACAAGCTCTCGCTCATCACCCATACCTTGAAGCACTTCGCGGACTTCGCCGACGATCGCCGCTTTCTCGAACGCCTCGGCCATCTTCGTTCACCCACCTTACTCGCGCCTGCTAGAAGAATAAACCATAATCGTTGGAAAGCAAATGCTCGACGTGGAAAATGTCGCAATACGTCGCTGCTCGAATAGCGGTAACCGTTCCACGCCTGATGTCATACCCTGCACGGTAGGAATCGACTCCTGATCCCAATCTACGATCTGGGGAGGAAGCGAGCGTGAACCACGTGCGCAAGACGATGCACGTCTATCCAGGAAGCAATACGCCTCGGGGATTTTACTCATATTACCACCACATTCTGCCGCATGATCGGGCAGAGCGCATTTTTGTCCTCAAAGGCGGCCCGGGAGTGGGCAAGTCAAGCTTTATGAAGCGGATCGGCGAGGCCGCAGAGCGAGATGGGTTGATGATCGAGTACCACCACTGCTCCGCTGACGACGACTCCCTCGACGCCGTCGTCTTACCTCAGATAGGGATCGCGTTGCTGGACGGCACGGCGCCGCACGTCGTAGATCCTCGCTCGCCGGGGGCGGTCGATGAGATTCTCAACTTTGGAGCGTTTTGGGACGAAGACGGCATTCGTTCGCATAAGCGGGAAATCTTGGAGACGAACGATTCGATCAGCCGGTGCTATCAGAGGGGATATCGCTACCTCGCAGCGTCCCGGGCCGTCTACGACGACATCGAAGCGATCAACAGCCGTCTGATCGACCGCGGCGCTTTGAATCAGATGGCCGAGTCCCTGATCGACGAACTCATGGGCGGGCGAAGCGCAGCGCCTCGGCCCGGCCGCATCCGGCGGCTGTTTGGGACCGCCATCACGCCCGCAGGCCCAAAGAATCACCTCGATACGTTGCTAGGCCCACTGGCTTACAAAGTGGTCGTCAGGGGGCAACCGGGAACGGGCAAGTCAACCTTGATCGAGAAAGTCGTTGCCCGAGCCTCCGAGCTTGGCCTTGACGTTGAGGCCTACCACTGCCCTTTTGATCCCCAGCGGGTGGAACACGTCGTAGTCCTCGCCCTGGACCTCGCGATCACGACGTCCGCCAAGCCACACGAGTGGACGGGAAGCGTCGATCTTGAAGTGAATACCGACGAGGCGCTGGATGAAACGGCGCAGGCGAAAGACTCCGCCATGATCGCCCAAGCGCAGGAGACACACCGCCACCTATTTGACTACGCCGTTGCCGCGCTTTCGGACGCGAGAAAACTCCACGATCAACTCGAGGAGTTTTACATCCCGTACATGGACTTCACAAAGGTCGACGAGCTCTTTCACGAAGTGCAAGGCAAGATCTTGGGCGCGGCGCGCGGCTACTAGTAGACCGGCCCGTTCTCCTCGATCTTTCCATCCTCGTAGGGGGCGGCGAACTTCCGGTAAAACTCCTGTTTTACATTCTCCAGAACGCCCGTGAGGATGGCGATGTCATGGTAGCGGGCAGGTTTGGCCGAAGTTAGCAAAAGGCGCGTGATGGCATAGTTGAGGGCGCCTGCGATCTTCACGTTGTCTTGACCGCTTGCTTGTCCGTCCAGCAATGAGCGGATGGCGTCGGCCAAGCGGTCGACGTGAGGATCGAGCTCCCGGCGTTGATCTTGCGGTATGTACGGCACGTCGCTTTCGTGTCCTCCAATCGTCACCAGCGGTCCGACTTGGCGCCAAAAGGTCTAAAGACCCCCAACCACACCGCCATCCAGACGATCCCTAACAGGTACCCGCCGATGACGTCGCTGGTGTAGTGGACCCCAAGGTAGATCCTGCTAAACCCGATCAAGCCGATGAGCACGATGGCGATCGTCCCAAGAAACCACCTCAGCCCGGCGCTCTCCACTTTCTTGACGAGCAAATATGCAAAGAGCCCGTATGCAGCGGCGCTGACGAAGGCGTGCCCGCTCAAGTACGAAAACCCACCGGCCTCCACGATACCGGCATGGACCGGGCGCTCGCGGGCGACCCACTCTTTCAAAAAGTCATTGGTGTAGGCAGCGGTCAACAAAGACAGCAAAAATGCCGCCGCTCCCCTGTACCGCTTAAGGAGGAGCAGGACGAGAAACATGATCGACGAGACCACGACAAAGCCTGTCATCGTCCCCAACCATGTGATGGCTACGAAAAACGTCGTCAGCCAGCGATCAGGATCGGCCTCGATCGTAAAGGCGTCGACGCCCTCAAACAGCCCTTCGCCGAGCGCCCACTGACCGAATATCCCTACGAGTCCGACAAGGACTGCCAAGGCGACAAGGCCGATCAAAAAGCGAGCAAACCAGGGCTGGCCGGACCCACGTCCGACTGGGGATGCCACAACAGTATACGAACGCAAACGGCGGGATCTCATGGTAGCGACGAATTCGCCGCCACTCACGGCCAATCCTGCGCCATATGCCCCCGATTCCTCAAAAGGCGGGAAACGCCGGTTCACGTTTGCGGGCCGGAAGGAAACCATCTGGCGATTTCGTAGAGTCTAATGGAGAATTTCGTCCGCACAAAACGGCGGGCGGACGCGGAGGCCTTCGATACATATGCTCATCGGAATCTCGCCTTTACTCAGCCCCAAGCTGCTCGCAACCTTGCACCGGATGGGACACGGCGACGAGATCGTCCTCGCTGACGCCCACTTTCCCGGCCATTCGGTCAACAAACGCGTGATCCGAGCAGACGGAATCGGCGTCGCGCCCCTCTTAGACGCCATCCTCCCGCTCTTCGCCTTGGACTCGTATGTTGAAAGCCCCCTCGTCATGATGGCGGCCGTTCAAGGAGACACCCTGGACCCGGCGGTCGAGCAGCGGTACCGCGAGGTGGTCGACCGCCACTGGCCCGACACGCCCCCCATCGGCCGGATCGATCGCTTCGCCTTTTACGAGCGAGCCAAGTCGGCCTTTGCAGTCGTCATGACGGGCGAAACCGCGAAGTACGGCAACATCATTTTGAAAAAGGGCGTCACGCCCGTTTAAAGAGAGGGCGAACAACGTGCGCATCGATGCGCATCAACACTATTGGAAAGTATCTCGAGGCGATTACGGGTGGATGTCGCCCGACATGACCGTCCTCTACCGAGACTACCAGCCGTCCGACCTCGAACCCCACCTCAAAGCGAATGGCATTGACCGGACCGTGGTCGTACAAGCCGCTCCGACCGTAGCCGAGACGGAGTATCTCCTCGACCTTGCGGACCAACACGACACCATCGCCGGTGTCGTCGGCTGGCTCGACCTCGAGAGCGACCGCTTTGAAAGGGACCTGGAGCGCCTGATGAAGCGGCCCAAGTTTGTCGGCATTCGCCCCATGATCCAAGATCTGCCGGACGACGCCTGGATGCTCCGACCCGACGTGACCAAGAATCTAGCCGCAATGGCTGAGCGCGGCGTGGCATTTGACTTCCTCATTCACCCTCGCCACCTTGAGAGCGCCGCCAAGTTGATCCGACTTACGCCGGGACTAAAGTGCGTCGTCGACCACATCGCAAAGCCGGACATCAAAAATGGCACGCTCGATCCTTGGCGCGAGGGCATCGCTCGCCTGGCCGAGCACCCCAACGTGTACTGCAAACTATCCGGCATGGTGACGGAGGCGGACCACGCGGCGTGGACCGTCGACGACCTACGGCCTTTCGCCCTGCATGCGCTCGAATGTTTTGGATACGAGCGGGTGATGTTTGGCAGCGACTGGCCGGTGTGCCTGCTCGCGGCGACGTACGATCAAGTGGTTGACGCGTGTAGGGAGATTCTATCTGATGGCCTGACCCCGGAGCGAGAGCGGGCCGTCTTTGGCGAAAACGCCGCCCGGTTTTACGGCCTCGAGTAACGACCGGTTTTCAAGTCAAGGTTAATTCGCCGGGACGCGCAGGCTCGAGCCTTCCGGCTCTACCAAACGCGCGTCCCGGCGTGACAGCTTGCTGCAAGCCTCACAAGCGCCCTGCGACTCAAGAAGCGGTCAGCGGCTACTGGACAAAGGGAGCGATGTGCTTCTTGAAGTGCGTCGCCACGGTCTCGTGGTACACTTCCTCGCTTGCCCGCACGCGTTCGATAAACGGTCCGGAAAGCGAGGGCTCGTTTAAGACGGAGCCGAACGTGACGTGCAGGACCTGGCGGGCGTCGAAGTGCTCGAGCAGCTCGGGAAGCTCCCAGTCCGCAAGGCCTTCCAAATGCGGTGTGCGATCGGCCCGGCCCGACACGTGGTACGTCGCTCGGTCGGTTTCGTAGCGGCCCAGCGCGAAGCGAAAGATCTCGCGAAACAGTGCGGGGTCGAGCGACGCCAGGGTTCGCAAGGCCTCCAAGTAGCTGGTCCCCGCAGTCTTTACGTGAACGAGATCGCCTGCGACCGCTCGGGCCACGGGATACGCGGAGAACTTGTCCGACCCCGAGTGAAGGCTCAGCTTGTACGGTCCAAATGCCTGGGATACGGCAAAGTGCTGCTCGAAGTTGTGCTTTAGCGCCCCAAGGTCCCCTATGTAGTCGACGCCCTTTTCAAAATCGCCGACGTAGCGTGGCGCCAGGCTCACCCACTTGACCCCGAGTCGTCCAAGTTCGCTCGCGACGTAGATGTGTTCCTCGATCGTGGTGACGCTCTCGGTCTCGTCGACGCTCACTTCCAGTTCAAATGGGCGATCTCCGATGTTATCCACGATATGGCGGTAGAGCCTCACCACGTGCGCAACCGCCCTGCCGTACTTGACGAGCGCCCGGTAGAGCGACTCCTCGTCGAGCGTGATCGACATGGTTCCCAAATCGACCGGACGTCCCAATAGACGGCTCTTGACGTCCGCCAAGTTCGTTTCGAGGGCGTCCCACGGCAGCGCCCCGACTCGCTCCTGGAGCTCGGAAGACGTGTAACGCTCGGCCTGGTTGTCGACGTGCTCGCCCGGATCGATCGTAAAAAACGTGAACCCCGCTTCGATGCACGAATCGATGTCCTCAGGCGTCTTGAGGTGGTCGGCGTCAGCGCCGTAGCCGTGCCGCCACCCTGAGCGGAACACGCCCCACATCGCCTCGTCGAGCACTTGCCTTGGCGTACGGCCCGTCCTTGCATTCTCCCTAATCGACTGCTGCGCGGGAATCAGGGCCATCACCGCCCGCTCTTCGGAGAAGCTCTCGAGAGCCTTTACGTGTCCGGGCGTGGCAAACCCCAGCCGATCGCCGCAGCCGATCGACTTTTCAAGACCGAGCGGGCGCGGGGCGAGATATGTCAAGATGCGCCGCAGCGCTACGGCGTTTTCGTGGGACGCAGGTCCAAGGAGCAAGGTAAACGCGGCGCCGCCGATATCGATCGTGGAGGTCTCCCCCCGAAACCCGTCGAGCACTTGCCGGTCCTGGCTGATCACCCCGACCTTGAGATCGCCCGCGCGCCCAAGAAAAAAGAGACTGTTTTGCTCAACATCGACCGAATGCGGAAAAATCTGCACCCCGCTAAGCTCAGAAAGCTCTTGGGAGACCCGTTCGTTTGAGCCTCGGCGGGAATCACCGTCACCGCTAAATAAGTTGGCCAACTGCTCGCTCAAAAAAGCTCACCTCTGGGTAGTACCAGCTTGGTCGCACGACGTTCGCTGCCCGCACCAATCCAATCCTATAGGAACAAAGACATGACCAAAGTGGGCAAGCGGCGTCACAAGCCTGGTATGGTCGTAGGGACGAAAAATCTGTGTCCACAGGTACATGTTCGACGCCCACGGCAATGCGCCCTTGCCGAAAGAGCCACGCCGGGGCGACCGTTTGAGCGATCTTTGCGTATGCTACTCGTCATGCGCTACCTGAGGTACACGCGGAACGTCCCCTGCCTGATCCAGCGCTCCAGCAGCCTTCGCAGACCGAGCTTGATCGCTCGCCTCGTGACGGGAATGACCAGGACGATCCCAAGAATATCGGTCAGCAATCCCGGCGCGAGCAGCAACACCCCGCCGGCGAACACCATGACCCCGTCGATCAGGCCTTCTGCGGGAACTTGTCCCCGGTTCAGGTCGCTTTGGATCCGCCTCACGACGGATAAACCTTGGGTGCGGACCGCTACTGCTCCGAAAATCCCTGTGCCCAGCACGAGGCCGATCGTCGCTGCGGTGCCTATGTGCCGCCCCACCTCGATCAAGAGCGCGAGCTCGATCACCGGGAGCGCGACAAACAGCAGGAACAAGAAAACGAGCACATGCTTCACTCCAATCGGCTCGAGGGATGCACCTCGCCTATCGATTATCGTCGCACACTTTGCCCGCTCGTGCCAAGGAACTTTCGAGATATGCGAGGGCAAAATACGAGCCCTTTGCCATAGTCAGCCGATCCTTGGCGAAGTCGGCGACCCGGCTTCCCCCAAGAAGCGGACGATCGCTTTGACGACCGCGGCGGCGGCGCGCTCTCGGTATTCAGGCGTTGCCAGGAGCGCCCGATCCCTCTCGTTGGTCATAAAGCCAATCTCGACGATCGACGCCGGCATCTTTGCCAACCTCAAGATACGGTATTCGCCGGGAAGCGGCCTGCGGTAGTTGTCCGGATCGATGGCGACCAGCTCTTCCTGTAGCAACGTTGCCAGGCGCTGCGACGTTTCCCTTCCCGGAAAGTAAAAGGTTTGAGCGCCGAAACACTCGGGGTGGCCTGGTATGCGGTTAACGTGAATGCTGACCAAGAGGTCCGCCCCAGCCTCGTTTGCTATTTCAGAGCGGCGGTCGAGTTCGACGAAGGTGTCGTCGCTTCGAATCTGAATCACGCGGGCGCCGAGACTTCCCAAGAGCGCTTCTATGCGATTTGCCACGTCCAAGTTGATCTCTTTTTCAATCAGCCCCGTCGACATGTAGCACGCTCCGCGGTCGCTTCCCCCGTGTCCGGCGTCGACAGCGATCGTGTATCCTGCGAGCGGCCCGGACTGGGCGGGACGACCGAGGCCCCGGGCCGAGTACACGACGCCGGAGACCAGGGCGACGACCGCGCAGGTGACCACGATCAGCGAGCGCAGTCGAAGACATCCAAACCAGACGTACCCCACGGCGATATCCCCTTTGAAAAATCTGTCGGGCACGCGTCCGCGCCTTGCGACCCATTGCAACTCTACTCCAGAGCGAAAGGTCGATATGTTTCGCCTGGAAGAGGTTTTACGGGCGCCTTCTTGCGACGAGGTATCACCCAGGCGCTGTCGAAGAGTCCAAAAATTAGAGGAAGACCATACTGCGGCCAAGTGGCAGAACTACGAGGTGTTGACATGAGACTCAAGGATCGAACCGCACTCATCACGGGCGCAGGCTCCGGGATCGGGCGTGCTACGGCGCTGCTGTTTGCCCGGGAAGGCGCTACGGTCGCGGTCGCGGACTTAAATGAAAGCGCGGCTCTTGAAACCGTGGATATGATCAAACAGCAGGGAGGCGGCGCGGCGGCAGTAAGCGGAGACGTCTCCGACCCTGACAGCGCCCGGTCGATGGTGGAAGGCGCGCTTGGGGCGCTCGGTCATATCGACATCCTCTTCAACAATGCAGGGATCGGTCACGTTGGCACACTCCACGAGACGGAAGTCGACGACTGGGACCGCGTGATCAACGTGCATTTGCGGGGCGTCTTCTTGGTTTCCAAGTACACGATTCCGCAAATGTTGGAACGAAGGTCGGGCGTCATCATCAACATGTCGTCGACGATCGCCCACATCGGCCTCCAAAAACGTGCGGTCTATACGGCGGCCAAGGGTGGGATCTTGTCGCTCACCAGGTCCATGGCGGTCGACTACGCCCCGTACAACATCCGAGTAAACGCAATTTGCCCCGGCACGATCTACACGCCGTTCGTCGAGAGCTACCTCAAGCGCTCCTACAGCGATCCTGAGAAGGCACTCGAAGGCATCAAAGCGAGACAGCTTACAGGAGAGCTTGGAAGGCCTGAAGATGTGGCGTATGCGGCACTATACCTCGCTTCGGACGAATCAAAGTTCATGACGGGCGCCGACCTTACCATCGACGGCGGTGTGGCGTCCGGCAAAATGGCGTAAGAAAGCGGAGAGGAGTCAACAGTAAATGGGGCTTCGATTTCGCCAGATCCATCTCGACTTTCACACCTCTGAACACATTCCCGGCGTCGGGAGTGAGTTTGACCCCGAGGCGTTCGCGGCGACGATGGCGGAGGCCGCGGTCGACTCGGTGACGGTTTTTGCCCGCTGCCATCACGGAATGATCTACTACCGCGACACCAAGTTCTCGGATGCCCGGCACCCCGGCCTCACCCGGGATTTGCTCGGAGAACAGATCGAGGCGCTGCACAAGCGAGGCATTCGCGCGCCGATTTACATCACGGTAGGCTACGACGAACACATGGCTCAAAAGCATCCCGAGTACATCGAAGTCGACCCCGAGGGAAAGCGCCACGGCGCAGGTCCCTTGAAAGCGGGCTGGCGAAAGCTATGCCTCAACTCGCCGTACATCGACTACGTGTTCGAGTTCACCAAAGAAGTTCTCGAGCGGTTCGACGTCGACGGGCTCTTTTTCGACATTATTTCGCAGAGAGATTGTTGCTGCTCCCACTGCCTCAAGGGCATGCGCGAGGACGGATTGGATCCTAACGACGCCGATCAGAGAAAGATCTGGTCCCGCCGCGTCGTCGACGAGTACTGCCGCCGCCAGACGGAGATCGTCCGGCAATACAACAAGGAGTGCACGATTTTCTACAACTCCGGGCACGTAGGGCCCGCTTTTCGCAGCCGCCTCGAGGCATATACTCACCTCGAGCTCGAATCGCTCCCCACAGGAGGCTGGGGCTACGACCACTTCCCCCTCACGGCCCGCTACGCGCGCAACTTGGGACTTGAGTTTTTGGGAATGACCGGCAAGTTTCAAAAGTCCTGGGCCGACTTCGGCGGGTTTAAGCCTCAAGTAGCCTTGGAGTACGACTGCTTTGCGGCGCTCGCCTACGGGGGCCGCTGCTCGATTGGCGATCAACTCCATCCTACCGGGCGAGTCGACCAAGCGACCTACGACCTTGTAAAGCCGGTCTACCAAAGCGTTGCCGCCAAAGAACCCTGGTGCGTCGACGCCGTCGCTGCAGCAGAGATCGCCGTGGTGACTCCTGAGGCCCTCGGTCTTGAGGACGGCCGAGTCGACAGCTCGGCCCGCGGCGCGCTGAGGCTCCTTCAAGAGGCACACTACCAGTTTGACATCGTCGATTTCCACATGCCGTGGGAGCGCTACAAGCTCCTTGTCCTACCCGATAAGATCGCGCTGGACAAGGAGAACCTGGAGAAAGTCCGTGCGTTCGTGAAGAGCGGCGGCAAGATCCTTGCGTCCCATCGATCGGGGCTCGCGCCCGACGGGAGCGGCTTTGTCCTGCCTGAGCTCGGCGTGCGCCTCATTGGCGACCTCGAATACTCGCCCGACTACGTCGAGGCGCTCGGCCCGTTGGCGTCCGGGGTCCGCCCGACGCAGCACGTGATGTACGACCGCGGGCTGAAAGTTGCCATCGAGGACGGCCAGGCGCTGGCACGCGTCTGGAAACCGTACTTCAACCGCACGTGGGAACACTTCACATCGCACGCCCACGCGCCTGCGGAGCGCCCGACCGAGGATCCCGCCGTGGTGCGGTCCGGATCGTGCATCTACTTCGCGCATCCCGTGTTCTCAAGTTACGGGACCCACGGCGCCGAAGCAGTCCGGCAAATGCTGCTAGGCGCCGTCTCCTTGTTGCTGCCCGACCCGATCATTCGGTCGAACGCGCCGAGTACGGCGCAGATTTCGGTCATGCGTCAACCAAGCGAAGGCCGCACGGTGGTACATGTGCTCCACTACATCCCCGAGCCGCGCTACACAAGGCTCCAACTGGTCGTGGAGCGACTGCCGATCTTTGACGTTGCCGTCGAGCTCTGCCTCGACAAGGCTCCGACCCGCGTTTATTTGGCGCCCGAAGGGACTGCCCTCGACTTTGACTTTACGGATAACCGGGCTCGCGTGACCATTCCGAAGATCGAAGGCCACGCGATGGTCGTCTTCGAGTAGCCGCTGGACGGGGGACGAGCAGCGAATCCCTTAGTCGGGCGCTTGCTGCTTATCCCCGTGCGGGGCTCCTTTCGATGGACGGCGCGTCGCGGTGAGCGCCTGGATC
Source organism: uncultured Clostridia bacterium (assembly GCA_964424335.1). Lineage (GTDB taxonomy): Bacteria > Bacillota > Limnochordia > DTU080 > RSA5 > CAYRIY01. The sequence continues at coordinate 8,581 of CAYRIY010000057.1, read as the reverse complement.
GTCGTAAGCCCCTCAGGCGAGTGGGGATGGCGGTACATGTGCTGTGCGAGGCGGGCGCGCTCTTCGGGCAGGCGCTCCGGATACGGACTGCCTGGAATCGGAGAAGCGTTTACAGGCGGCGGCCCATGTAGGTCCCCGTCCGATTGGACTGCATATGAGAGCGTCGTGCCGTCAGGTTCATATCGCCGCGGCTTTCGTTTGCGTGCCAATGGTCGATTCCCCCTCATGGTTTCCGTTCTTACGATGGCCTAGCGTTCACCGTCCGATACTTACGCGTCCTGGCAAGAGTCGGTGGCCGCGTTGACTCGGGAATGATGCGCCCCTCGCATGGAATCGCTCAGCCCGCCTTAGACTAGCCTCGAGGTAGACTAACGGCTCGCCCGATTATTGCGATCGCAAGCGGAGGCATCGAACGGATGAATGATCTAAAAGCCGCGCTCACGGAGGCGCTCGAGATTGGACGGGCCGCCACGAAGCGCGGGCGCGTCGTCACGTACATTCCGGAGCTTGCCTCGGCAAACCCCGAGCGGCTCGGCGTTGCCATTGCGCTTCCCTCGGGGGAACGCATCGTCGCGGGTGACGTCGATCCCCCGTTTACGCTTCAAAGTGTAGCCAAGACCCTCTCGCTCACCTTGGCGCTCGCCCTCTTTGGCGAGGATGCAGTCTTTGAGCGCGTCGGCATGGAACCGACGGGAGATCCGTTCAACACGCTCATCAGCTTGGAGGAAGCAGAATCCAAACCGCTCAATCCCATGATCAACGCAGGAGCGATCGCGGTCTGCAGCCTGCTCGTGGACGAGTTAGGGCCTGAGGAAGCATGGGAGCGAATCTTTAAGGCGGCAAGCGAACTGTGCGCCCCGGAACCCGTTCGTCTCGACCAAAAGGCGCTCGCGAGCGAACGCAGCACCGCGCACCGAAACCGCGCCCTCGCGCACCTTTTGAAAGAGTTGAAGCTCATGCGGGGCGAGCCCGAGGTCGCGCTCGAACTCTACCTGTCCCTTTGCTCGCTCGAAGTGAGTTGCACCGGCCTTGCCCAAATGGCCCTCTTTTACGCACATCCGGCCGCGCTCGCCAAAGCCGTGGGCGTGCCGGCCGACGTCGTTCGCACCGTGAACACCTTTTTGGTCACGTGCGGCATGTACAATGCGTCGGGCGAGTTCGCCATTCGTGTGGGCATCCCGGCAAAGAGCGGCGTGAGCGGCGCGATCATGGCTGTGGTGCCGGGCTCGATGGGGATCGGCGTGATCGGCCCGGCGCTCGATCCGCGCGGAAACAGCGTAGGCGGGGTCGAGCTCCTTGCCTCCTTGAGCCGACGATTGAGTTTGAGCATCTTTGCGAAGTGAATGGGACGGGCCGCTTGTCGGCCCACGGGAAGGTCGAAAAGGCGGATGGGAATGTCAACGCGACTGGATAAAGCGCTGGCGACGGCGGGCATCGGCACGCGCAAAGAAGTGCGGGCGCTCGTCCGAGAAGGTCGGGTGAGCGTCGACGGCGTCGTATTGCGCGATCCATCGACGCACGTGGATGCCGAGCGCTCCGCGATCACGGTGGACGGATCGCCGCTCGAGCGCGGCACGATGACCTATATGCTAAACAAGCCCAAAGGGATCATCACCGCGGCGAGCGATCCGTCTCACCGGACCGTGCTCGACCTCTTCCCCGCGCCCCTCTCCCGCCGCCTCTTCCCCGCCGGAAGGCTCGACAAGGACACCGAAGGCCTCCTCATCATCACGGCCGACGGCGAGCTCTGCCACCGACTGATCTCGCCGCGCCACGGCGTGGAGAAAGAGTACTTGGTCCACGTCGACGGCGTCCTCGAGAGCCCCATGGTGGAGCAATTCGCCGAAGGACTGCTGCTAAGAGACGGGACCAAGACTCGCCCGGCAAACTTAGAGATCGTGTCGCCCGGACCCGGCGGCATTGCCCACGTGGTCATCACGGAGGGCAAGTACCACCAAGTAAAGCGCATGTTCGGAGCTTTGGGGCTACGAGTGACCGCCCTAAAGCGCGTGCGCATCGGCTCACTTCGTCTGGACGAACATCTCGCCCCAGGCGCCTACCGAGAACTGAGCGTTCAGGAGATCGAGCTGTTGTTTTCAAACTCGTGACTTCCGAGCACGCGGACGAGATCGCTGCCATCGAGGAGGATTTGCAATCCGATCCGCCCCGCGCTGATGCTCACGGTGCCGACGCTCGAGATGCTCGCATCGACGTAGGTCGGGTACGACCTTTTCATTCCAAGCGGCGAGACGCCTCCGCGTACGTACCCGGTCAGCGACTGGATCTCTCGTACGGGCACCATCTCGATCCGCTTGTTGCCTGAGGCCTTTGCGAGCGCTTTTAGGTCCAACGCTGCGGCCGCAGGTATGCAGGCGACCAGGACGCCGCTCCGATCGCCTCGAGCGACCAAGGTCTTAAAGACCGAGCTTGCGGGCATGCCGATCTTTTCGGCGACCGAGACGGCATCGATCTCGCCGTCGTCGGCCGGATACTCCCGGAGCTCGTAACGGATGCCCCGTTGATCGAGTATCCGGGCTGCGTTCGTCTTCATGCCTTCTGCCTTCCTCCGCCCGGCCGTTGAAAGAGCTCGAGCTTCTCGCCGTCAGGCCCGCGAAAGAACGCGATGCGGCAGCCGCCCCAAATCTCCCTCGGCGCCTCGTCGATCATCTCCACGCCGTGCGATTTCAAGTGAGCGACGACCGCGTCGATCTCATCGACGCTGAATGCGAGGTGATTGACAACTCCGTCCGCAGCCTCGTACCCGCTCGCGCCCTCGATCAACTCGATCTCGGTGTCGCCGATTTGAAAAAAGGCGAGTCGCAGCTTGCCGGAGGAGAGCTCCTCGATGAGAGGGAGTTTGAGCACGTCTCGGTAAAATGCGATCGATCGATCGAGGTCCTTGACCATGATTCCAATGTGTTCGGCTTTGCGCAACATGCGCCCACCTCCAAGTTTCGTCTACGCCGACTCCGGACTTCGATGGGAAAGCGCCCGAACCTCTCTCCAAATGGGATGAAGTAAAGGAATTGAACTTGATATGGTATATTAGAATCCATGAATGAAAAGAGATCATGTGACGACTTTAGGGAGTGTCGACGCTAGATGATCGAGCGAATTCCAAAGACCAAGATTACGGGCGAGGTTGTACGAAGGATCCAGCAGTCGATTTGGTCCGGCGAATTCGCTCCCGGCGATCGGTTGCCACCGATCCGAGAGCTGGCCGACCAGCTCGGCGTCGGCCTCACGAGCGTGCGCGAGGCGCTCAGGCAACTCGAGACGCTCGGGCTCGTCAGGATCCAGCACGGCGCGGGCGTTTTTGTGTCCGAGTCGACCGATAAGCCGCTATTTATCCGCATGCTGCCAACCGAGAAGGTCATGGCGGACAAGACGCGCTTCGACTTGATCTCGGTGCGCAAGATGCTCGAATCAGGCGGCGCGGAGCTCGCCGCAAAGCGCGCGAGCGAGGAGCAGATCGAAACATTGCGGGAGATCCTCGATCGCATGGAGGAGCACATCGGCGACGTCGAGATTTTCAGCCAAGTCGACACCGAGTTTCACCTCTACATCGCCGAAATGTCCGGCAATGAAATCCTCCCGGCGCTGCTCAGCTCCATCCGTGAGCTGATCGTCCGCCATCAAGTGGAGCTAAACGTGCCGCTCGAGCTGCGAAAACGAAGCCTACAGTACCACACGTCGATCTTTGAGGCGATTCGAGGACGCTCGCCCATTGAGGCTCGCACACTCATGTCTGCGCACCTCGACGACGTCCTCATGGCGGCCGGATACCAACCCGACCAGGACAAAAGCGAGTAGACGGAGGTGACGGCACGTGCGAGCGATCGTCGTCCATCCCAAGTTTGATGGAGTTTGGCCCCTCGCCGCCGACCACTTCAAGCGGCTTTGGGAGCGAGATGCCGTCCCGCTCGAGTTCGTCAGGTTGGCGCCGAATGATCGGCGCGCTTTAAGCGAAGCGCTTTCCCGCCCCCAAGACGTCGTGCAACTCGTCTGCCTCGGCGCGCCGGTGACGGATCAATGTCTCAGGCGACTTTCCGATCTAAGAGAGGCCGTGTTTGAGCCCTCGCTCTCAGACGAACAGCGACGAGCGCTCGAAGTAGCCGGCGCCTCGATCTACCGGCAAACGTCCGAAGGGTTTTGGTCGCAGTCGGTCGCCGAGTGCGCCTTGGGCCTGACGCTCGCCGCCCTCCGCCGCATTCCCCAACTTCACAACCGCATGACCGAGTCGCACGACCCGTGGGATTACTCGCCGAGGATCGACGAGTCCGGCCGGGTCGTTCGTGGCCAGCAGTTTTGCGATGACCTTGCATTTACGAGTGGAACCGTTGCGGGCAAGCGGGTGCGCGTGGTGGGCGCCGGGAATATCGGTTCCCGCTTTGCAAGCTTCGCCCGGATGCTGGGCGCGGACGTGGCGGCGTGGGATCCTTTTGCGAGCGATCCATGCTTTCACCGGGCCGGAGCCCGGCGCGAATGGCATCTCGATCGCTTGGTCGTGGACGCGGACATTTTCGTGCCGATGCTCCCGCTCACCGACACCACGCGCGGGCTCGTTACAGCCGAGATCATCGACCTCCTCCCCAAGGGGTGCCTCGTCGTCCTGGCGACACGCGCCAACATTTGCGACATGGAAGCCCTGCGCCGGCGCGTGCTCTCCGATGAACTGGCGCTCGCAGCCGATGTCTTTGACGTCGAGCCGCTGCCGCTAGGCGATCCGTTGCTCAACCGACCGAACGTGATCCACACGCCCCACATTGCAGGCCGAACCGAGCATGCAAATCAGATGTGGGCCGAGGCGCTCGCCGCCCGCTTTCGACCGCTGGACATTTGAAAGGCCAGCGTAGAGCCCGCGATTGCTCAAAAGGATTGGGGCACGGCGTAGCCAACATAACTCCCTATGAATCCTCAAGTGCAAACCACACTGATCCTTATCGTCGTCGCATTCCTCCTCCTTGGCGGCGCCCAAGGCTCAAGGCAGGTCCCGGCGAGCAGCGCGGACGTCACGCTCCTCGCGAGGTTGATCGATGCCGAAGCGGGCGGGGAACCCTACAGAGGGAAAGTCGCCGTCGGCGCCGTCGTCGTCAATCGCATGAAGGACGATCGATACCCGAACACACTACGAGAGGTCATCTATCAGCCTGGTCAGTTTGCCGTCAACGCTATGTCGACAATAAGGACGCCGAGCGATGAATCGGTGCGAGCGGCCGAGGCCGCGCTGCGGGGCGAGGACCCGACCCGCGGAGCCCTCTTTTTCTACAACCCGAAAACGGCCCGGCTCGACCCTTGGTGGAACTCGCGCCGAGCGCTCATCCAAATCGGCAACCACCTGTTTCTGCGTTGACCGGCAATACCTAAAAGGAGCCACAAAGTGAAACCAGTACCGATCACCGTCTACTCGGATTACGTCTGTCCGTGGTGCTACATGGCCCGCGCCAGCTTGGAGCAAGTAAAGCAGGAAGTTGACGTCGACATCGAGTGGCGCGCCTTCGAGCTTCGGCCCGCCGAGGCAAGGGCGTACGACGAAGCCGCCATGGAGGAGAAAAAGAAGCAGATTGCCGCGTTTTGGCCCCAAGTCAAGGAAATCGCCAAACAGCGGTATGGGCTCGACATCGAGCAAGGTCCGTTTGGCATCGACACGCGGCTCGCTCACATCGCGGCGAAGGCGGCGCGCGATCTTGGCGACGGCGATGAATTCCACCTGCAAATCTTTCAGCGATACTGGGAACGCGGCGAGGATGTCGGAAGCCGCGACGTCCTATTGGACATCGCGCGCTCGCTTGACCTTGACCTCGAGCGTTTCGAGGAGCGCCTCGACGACCGGGATCTGCTCGATGAAGTCTTGAGCGATGAAGGCGACGCTTCAGCGATCGGCGTTCAAGGCGTCCCCGCCATGATCATCGACCAAAAGTACCTGATATCAGGCGCGCAGACCAAAGACACGCTGGTCCGAGCGCTCCGAGAGTACCAAAACACGGGCTCGATCAACGGCTCTCGATGATTCGCAGATCATCGAGGTCCACGATCTCGTCCTGATCTTCGAGCAGCACCATGAGCGTCCACACATCTTCAGATTCGGTGCTAAAGACGCCGTAAACGTCTCGCCATTCTCCATCAGTGTCGTACGGCAACAGAAACCGCACGCTCCAGCCCGGACCGCCGCCGATCCACGCTTTGGCATTTTGGTGTGTCCGCACCTTGACATGGAGCGTGTAGGCCGTCCAAGGTTTGACGCGCACCTGCTGCTGGATGCGCCCGTACGCTCCAGGTTGTGAGGGCGTGTTGTTGCTTAGGCGCAAGAATGCGTCGCCATCCGGCGCGTCGGATGCGTCTAATTTGTATTCCCACTGAAATGCGGCGCCTCCCGAAATGTGCTCGGACCAGCCGGCGGGGAGCGAATCGAGGGAATCACGCTGCTCAAAGCTGCCATTAAAGACGATGTTGACTCCGTCTTCGAGCCCTGACGTACGCTTTATCGCTCGTGGATCGTCGCTGATCGATACGGAACCTTGAGTCTCCATCGCGAGCAGATCCAATCCGTAGATGTATATTGGAGAACTGCCCAGATTGATCGCTGCGTTGCCACTTTCGGGAACGGGGCGCAAGGGCAAGCCTGTTCCCATCATGTCAATAATCATCGCCGCGTCCTTTACCGGCCATTCGACGCGCACGTCCTCCAATGCCCACGCGACCACGACGCACTCCTCTACTCTGCAAAATTCATAGGCACGTAGCCGCTGATCGTCAAAAGACAACGTACGGGGGACAGCCGATCCCTCGAGCAGGCGCGCCATTACCGCGTATGCGACGTATGCAGGTTTCGGCGTTAGATTTTGATATACCAGTCCGAAATTGTGCTCGGGGTCGTAGGGATCGCTCCCATCTGCAAATTCGTACCAAAACAGCCGCTCCACACCGGCGGACCAGGCCTGGACCATGGAGCGCACGAGAAACTGGGCTTGAGTGATCTCGGAGACTGCCCGGTCGCCGCCCCGCGTTTGATACCCAAACTCGGTGATCCACACAGGACGTTCTCCCGTCCCTCCTATTGCCGGAGGGGGCAAATGATTAGCCCAGTCGATCACGTTCATCAGCGCACGAATCAGGCCTCGTTCAGGCGGAGTCGGCTGCATATATGGGTGGACGGAGACGACATCCATGTACGGAGCGCCCCCGGCCTCCTCCACCTGTCGAAACCAGTTCATATCAACTCCGCTCGTGCCTGCGATCGAAACCAAAGCCTCCGGATCCACCGCGTGGATCTCTTCGTACGCTTGACGCAAGTTGTCACTGTAGTGTTTGGCTGTACCCAACCAAAAGCCTGAGTTTGCTTCGTTTCGCACCTCCCAAGTGCGGACGCTTTCGCGATAGCGCTCCGTCAATGCCCGAACAAATCGACGCCAGTCGTCCTCCCGTGCCGGAAATCGATTTGCAAACCCGTCGCGCACTCCCTCCAGTCTTTCCGCTGCAAACGGGGCTGTACCGCCCACAATCGGCAATACGGCGATGTTGTGACGGGAAGCGACTGAAACGATGTCATCCAATCGGCGCCAATCAAAGGCGCCATCACGCTGAAATTGTATGTTCTCCCACAGAACGTCCGTCCGCAACCAGCACATGCCCGCCCGG
>CAYRIY010000057.1:0-933 GCA_964424335.1 uncultured Clostridia bacterium | reverse complement strand
GATGCATTCGCATCGCTTAGCTGATGTTCATGAATTCCAAAGAACGAGCTTTTGGAATCGCTGGGCGTTGGGGGATCGATGACGGCAAAAGTTACGTAGGGCTCTCGGGACGGTACCGCTTGTTGGCGTAGCAGCGTCTCCTCGCCTCCATCATCGAGCTCCACGTCGATGCGGTACCACCCTCTCGCATCCAGCGGCATGCCAATCACGAGCTCGACGCGACCCGTGTGATTCCCCATCGATTCGACGACGCGGCTTCCTGCATGGACCTGATTGCCGGCTAGATCGCGCACTTTGTACGTCAGCATCGGCGGTTCGTCGTGGGGAAACTCGCCCCAGGCAAGTGATCGGAGCCGCAATTCCATCTTGATTGGCTCGTCCGGAAAATACACATTTCCGGGAAGAGAAGGAATCACTTCGAGAGTGGCGATCGCCGCGCCAAAAACACTTGCGGACGACACGATGACAATCGTGGCCGCAATGGCCATGACCTTGTACATGAGCGCCATCCCAGATCGTTTGGACATACCCATCCCCCCGCAGAGGTGAATCCTCAAAGACAAGATATCTTTTCGCTTTGGAATTTGATGGTGCGATCATTATTTCCTTGTCGAACTCCTGTTTGCGGGCGAAAAATAGAGCTAAAACTTCTGTTTGCCCACAGGAGGAACCTCGAGCGCACACAAGAATTACTTCCGGGAAGACAAGAGGTCTGGTCTCTTTCTTCCGATGCCGACGAGGGGGGATCATTTTGGGGAGTCATTGATTTCGCGGCTTTCGTATCCTGAAAGTCGAATTTGTTGGTCCGGCAATGGAGACACATGCTAGACGGATTTTCAGAGGAGTGAAAAACGGTGCAGGTCAAATCGCATAGGTTATCGATTCCGTTGATAATATGGGTAGCTGCTATCTCGATGATTGCCGCGATCGCTT
>CAYRIY010000056.1:0-24426 GCA_964424335.1 uncultured Clostridia bacterium | reverse complement strand
CGCTCGAGCGATCGGAGCAGCCTCAGGGAGTCGGGACTGCTCAAGGGGAAGGTGATCTTCCAAAACTCTTCCCACGCCGTGGCGCCCTCCATAGCCGAAGCCTCGTACAAAGATGGAGAGATCGATTGCAATCCCGCCAGGAAAATCAGAATCTGTATGCCCGACGCCTTGATGATGTCCGCGATGCCCTGCACCGACGTCAAGATGTACTCGAGGACGACTTCCGGCAGCTTGAGGTTGGAGAAGACCAGCATGAGCGTCTGGCCACCCAGGGCGCCCTGTGAACCCGACTCCGCCGATCGCAAGGTGCTGGTCAGGTAGTCGAAGTTCTCCATGATCAACACGGCGCCCGAGGCGTAGATGACGGGCAGAAAGAAGATGACCCGCGCCAGCAACCTTCCCCGGAAAGGCTGGTTGAGCATGACGGCGACGAACAGGCTGAACATGACAATGATCGGCACGTTGCGCAGCACCCGTACGATCTCTTCAAACAGGACGCGGACGAAGTTTTCGTGCACAAAGAGAGCGCGCCGGTAGTTCTCCAACCCCACGGACGTGAGCTTAAAGCCCGTCGCCCCCAGCTCTAATTCTGAGATACTGAGAAGGATCGAAAGGATGAAGGGATACAAGAAAAACGCCGCAAACCCGATGACAAACGGGAGCACGAACACATAGCCGGCGAGATTGTGCCTTGTCTTTCGGCTGAGTTTAAACATGTTCATCAGCCTCCTTCGCGAGATGGATGTCGCTGAACGAGTGAATAGTTGAGGGCCTCGACTTTAATCCCATCCACGACAACCGGCTCGTGGTTGTAGTTGACGAGCACCGCCCATCCCCCGTCATACTCCGTGCGCGAAACGCCTTGGGCGATCGTCTCGTGCCCGGTCATGCGCAGTCCCCGGATCGCTTGCAGATTGTCTTTGATTTCAAGGTAAAACGGGATGGCGCTGCCCAGCCAATCCTCGTAATTGAGCGAGTACAGATCGTTAAACTTCGTTTCCTTGACTGTTTCGGAAGGCGCATAGGCCCACTGATAGTAGATGTTGCCCCCAAATTCAACGGTCTTTAACATCTGCGTAACAGGGTCGTATGCGTTGTTGATCGGCTCGCCGGCGTAGTCGACAAGCCCATGGATCACCATCTGATAAAAGGGAACGTCCCGATCGTAAATGTCCGCTCGGCTGCTGCTGAAGGGAATCTGGAGCGCGTAATCGGCGTACCCGAGCGCATAGTCGTTTCCGCCGTTGATCATGAGCCCTAGGCCGTGTGTTTGAGTCAGTTTGGCCAGTTGCCGCTCGACGATCTCCTGGGCCTGCGTCCGGTCCACAATCGTGGCCAGCTCTTCGCGCTGATCGGAGTTCAGCGCCGTCCCGATATGTCTGAGCGACAATCCCGGTACACCGAGGGACGCGTACGAAGATAGAAAGCGATCGACCAAGTGGCCGAGACGCCTTGGGCTCAGGACGTACGACGCCCGATCGGGATCGCGGGCGAACAGGGCCACGTCGTACTCGTATCGCCTTGCGATTCGCCGGTCCAGCGTGCGGCTTGCGTGACGATTGGGACTGAAACCGTCCATGAGGCGATCGCGATAGATGTACATCAGGGACACGTCAGGATAAAAGCCCCAGTTCAGCCCCGACAAGACATCGTTGAGGGCACGAAAGTCCGCCGCCGTTCCCAGCCCGCCGAGAAGCTTGATGTCGGCCGGATAGTCGTGCTCGACGCCGCCGTTGTGCCACCCCAGGTAACGAAGCACCCCGCGGTTCACGCCCGCCTCGGCCAGTCGTTCGGCGATCGCCGATGCCTGCTGGTAGGTGGTTAAGGGCACGCTCTGCAGGCGCGGTATGCCTAGAACCGGCACGAGCTTTTTCACGGCGCCAACCAACTCGACGAAAAACGGGGGTTCATCGTCAGGGGACAACCGCTTTTTGAGCGCGCCTTTTTCGATTAAGTAATCGCGATACGCCTCCGCCATGCCGGCGTAGTCGGCATTCTCGCCGTGTAAGAAGCGATAGCGCAACCGGATGTCCGCTTCGTTTGCCCGGTATTGAAAGACGTTCACTTTGCTCAACGTATCCCAGTAGCCGGTGACGGGAGAATAAATCCATTCCCCCGTGAGGTCGACGGCGCTCTGCGGCCTGACGACGAATTCACTCCAGATGCGATTGAATGATCCGGACCCGGTTGAAACGGCCACGCTTATCCTAGCCGACGGCGCAGACTCCTCAATGACTGCCAGAAACGCCTGCTCGCCGTAGTGGAGACCAAATACAGGCAAGTGCACCCGCCGCGTCACGTTCATCCGCTCAAGCGGCGCGCCGAGCGCGAGGTCTTCGCCGTAAACTGGGACCGTATACTGGCTCATCGACGTCTTAACGCTGTTCAGATGGACAAGCGCGCCCGACCCGTCGGGCACGAACATGTAGCCCGTCTCATTTCGGTCGGCCGCACCAAAAAATTCCAACACGCGAATGGAATGAATGGGCAGCGAGATCTTCTGCCGCCTGGGCCCATACTTTCCACCGATGTCAATGACGTCGACCGGATGCTCGATCGAGTCCCTAGGCACCCAGACAACCAAGTCCGGCCCATCGAGCCTGTATTCGATCGCCACTTTAAAGCGCTCGAGGCGGGGCCGCGGTGGATCGAGCCCAAAGAGCGTGTTGTCAAGTCCCCGGTCTTCCATGGTGTACCCGACGTTTTCAAAGGCTTGCATCGCCGATCGCATGATGAAACTCGGCAAGTTGTCGTTTAAGACGTAAAGCGCGATATCGATGAGCGGCCGGACGTGATCAAAGGTCAGGTCGGCCAACTCCTCGATGTCGATCCGCTCGCCCATGACCCGGGACTGGATGACTCGAAGGAACCGCTGGACCTCATTGTTGGTCAGGCGCTTGGCGGGCGATGTCAACGTGTACCCATCAAATACCCGCAGGCTGGCGGGCAAAGTGGCGGCCGCGCCCTCCTCGACCGCCGTGAGCGTAACTCGGGTAAAGTTGCGGTCGAGCGCCTGTTGCAGCGCTCGCTTCGCCGCTTCGTCGTCGGTCCGTTCGAGCAACGCCGCGGCCCGTTCCTCGCTGATCAGCCCGGGCAGCAATGCAAACTCGCCGTACTCCCTGCCCAACGTATACTCGACCCGTACCCCTGTGTCGAGGGGCCGGATGACGTACTGCTCATGCGCGACGCTATCGTTGAAACTGTCCATGGTCCCTTCGACCGCACCCGGAGCGAAGTACTTGATCGCGATCTGGCCCTTCGCTTTTTGATCTCCCGGAGGATTGGAAAACCAAACGTCATTGGACAGCTTGTCCTCCACGGCGATCTCCGTCGTCGCTTCGTCGATGAACAGCCTGAGAAAGTCGTTCTCCGCCACCAGGACCATACCGGCGGGGACCGCGCCGCGTGCAGCGGGCAACACACAAAGCCCTGTCAACAAAAAGACGGCGAGAAAGATGAGTCTTGGCCTCCGCTTTGTCGGCATCGTGCTCGGAACTCCTCCCTACAGACGAAACGCGATTTCCCGATAGATCGCCGTGAGAAACCCGGTCGCAGAACCGATGATTTCGTAGGAGAGCATGCCTATGAACAACATGAAGCCCATGCCCGCCAAGATGCACACCACGCTCAACAATGTCGTCGAGACGTTGTAGTCGTGGACCATCATCGTGCCGGTAAAAAGCAGTGTCATCGACCAAATAAGGCCTAAGGCAAAAATGAGAAAATACAAGGTGCCCTCTTCTTGCACGAGCACGTGGCTGACCAAAGTAAGCGGTACGTAAATGACGACGATGGGAGTCAGCGCATAGGCGGACGCGATGTACACGTCCTTTATGCTGCCCTTCCCGTCCATCAGCGTCGTAATCGCCCAATTGACGACAGTCCACAAGGCAAAGGGCACAAGTATGCTGAGCGCCTCCACGATAACGTTGAGATCTTGGATTTTGCGGGCGTTGAAGATAAAGCCGGTATACTGCCGGACCGCGATGACCGTCAGGATGACTGCGGCCAAGATTGCGGTGGCCGAGGCAGCATTCCCCCTATTCTCGTGCTTCAAATCCCAAAACCCCCGGATCGGATGGACCATCACGTACAGGGCGTATTTTAGGCCGCCTCGCAGGGCGAGCCACAAGGAACTCGCATTCGCGTCTGTCGCCAGATCAAAGGGCGCGCTAGCATTCACTCTTGGGCTACTCACGTTACCAAGTCGCCTGCGCCTTGCAGAGCGGACGCCCCAAAGGAGCATGAGGCCGACGACCAACGATGTCATCGCGGCGCCGAAATACTGCTCGATGAGCAGCCTCCGGTACATCCGAAAGGCTTCCGAGTAACCTTCGCGGTCGTTGGCCAGGCGAAAGTTGACCATGGCGGAGTAGAAATCGTCCTGTCGGTAACGTGCCCGGCCGACGCCGATGTAGGCAAGTTCATAGTTGGCGTTGTGTTGCAGCACCCCAAGCCACATCCGCTCGGACTCGTCGTAGTAGCCGGCGTCGTATAAGGCAATGGCAGCGTGTATCAGCGCCGCGTAACGGGTCGGCTCAAAGACGATCGCCCGGTTTTTGATCTCATCCAAAACGACGATCGCATTGCCGGGTAAGACGTCCAAGGCCACAGGTCCGCGGAAGTTCCCCCACTGACCGCCGCGACCGCCGAAGACATACAGCAAGCGACCGTTTTCATCGTACGTGAACACACGTCCCCGGTTGCGGTCGAGTGCGCTGTAGATGCCGTGATCCCGGGCAACGACGTCTGCAAATGCCGAGGGCCCCGTCACCGTCACGTTGGGCTCGTAGTTCCAAACGTCGCCGGGTGTGGCACTGGGCCCCTTTCGGATCAGGACGTCCCGTCCTGCCGGATTGAGTTTTTTGATAGCTTGGTTGTTGGCCGCGCCCTGCTTGGTGACAAAGATGAACCCGTCGTCATCCACGTCGAGAGCGCTAAACTCTGTGGGCAAAAACAGCGCCTGTCTTTCCCGCTGGGCATCCGTCGCGATCCTGCTCCAAAGCACGTCAGCCAAGGTGGGCGTCACTCTCGGAGCTCCGACAAACCCCCGGAATTCCCCGTCGACGTTGAATTCCATAAGGCCGTCGTACTGGTCTCGCGCGACGACGAAGATTCTTCCGGCATGGTCGACGCCCACCTTGACGGGCCGGTACACAAAGCCGGCGGCAAAGGTCGTTGCATGCTCGGGACCAGGGGCGCCAATCTCCCGCAGAAACTGGCCGTCCACCGTAAGCTCGACGATCCGGCCGTTGTCCGTATCAGCGACATAGAGGCGACCCTCCGCCGTGACAAAAAGGCCGCGAGGACCTTTAAAACCGTCCTCCCGGCCGTTGATGTCAAAGCGCGAGATGACGCGCAAGAGCCGCATCTCCCGGTCGACGACGACGATGCGGTTATTGCCCGTATCCAATATATAGAGCAGGCCGCGGGCATCGACAAACAAGTCTTGCGGCGCTTTGAAATCTCCGATTCCCAAACTCCTGCCGTCGACGGCCCGGGCCGGCACATACGGCAGCGGAGCAGGGATCGCTTCGCCCCACATATCGTAGGTGTAGCTTTGGTAAGGCACGACTGCGCCTGCGGACCCTGCAGCCGCGGCCACAGCTAGTATAACCATGCAAACCGCGAAGAGAATTCTCTGATCCCAAGTTTCCGGGCGTCGGCCCGCGGCAGCCGGCATGGTCCTTCCTCCCACTGGACAACAGGAAAGCATTCCCGCCTCAAATGGACATGTAATAGCAATGAACCTCGAGAACGCCCAAATAGAGGGAGGGAAAATGCGAAAGCGACGGTTTCAGGTATAACTAATTCGATCCTTTAAGCAATTACCCTTCTCTCCAGGAGAAAATTAAAACCAAGTATTTAAAGGCATTACGTGTTACCAACTCATCATATCGAGTTGATTCGAACGTCGATTATCGCCGATATTAATTCAATCTTAAAGCAAAGTTGCAGGCATCCTGTGGCCCGCCAAGAACATAGGGAATGCGAAGACGATGCAGGGAGCGATTGCCAGTGGATAAGATCAAGGAGATTTTGCAAAATCCTCCGCGGGAACACGGGATTTACCCGATCATCCACGACGGCATCAGAAATCCGGAATGGATTCTCGACCACGCCCGACGATGCGGCTTTGCCGGTGCAGTGGTCAATATCCGTTACACAAAAGGATTTCCGGATGACGAGGCCGAGTGGGCCAGCTTCAACAAAGGCAGCCGCGCACTCATTGACGACGGGCTCAAACTCTGGATTTACGATGAGAAGGGGTACCCTTCGGGCACGGCAGGGGGCGCGGTGCTCGAACGACACCCGGAGTATGAGAATGAAGGGCTCGTGTGCTATCGATATTGGAAGACGCTGAGCGGGCCGCTCTCCTTCCGAGCCGATACGCCCGACGGCGCCCTCTTTAAGGCGTTGCTCATCCCTTTCACCGGAGAACCCGAAATCGACATCTCCCACACAGCGAATGACAGAGGCACGCTGTATTTTGACGTACCCCAAGGGGCCTACCGCCTCGTGGTCTTGGTAGTCCGCCGCCTTTTCGACGGCACCCACGCAGCCCACAGCTACAGCGAACCTCGCCGCTACATCGACCTGTTCAACAAAGACGCGACGCGCGCTTTTCTGGAAGTAACCCACGAGAAGTACAAGTCCGTCATTGGCGACGAGTTTGGCCGCGGCGTCAGGGCGTTCTTCACTGATGAGCCGTCCCTCATCGGTTGGGGCATTCCCACGATTACCTATCCCTACATTAGTTGGAGTCCGAGCTTTCCCAAAAAGTTCAAGGAGAGATACGGTTACGGCATCGAAAAGGCCGTGATCGCGGTGCTCGGTCTTCCGTGTGAGCGCGCTATCGTCAAACGGTGCGACTTTTGGGAGTTCGCCGCGACCGAACTGGCGGAAAACTTTTTCGGTGAACTGCAGGCATGGTGCCGCGAAAACGGGATTCCCTCTTCCGGGCACTTGCTTTGCGAAGAGAATCTCTTGGAACACGTCTTCTGCTACGGCTCATATTACAAGAGCTGCAAGCGCCTGGACTGGCCCGGCATCGATCAGCTCGAGTCGGAGCCCGACAAGCTGATGAACGAACACCACATACCCATCGGACGGCTGGCGGCGTCCATTGCCGATGTCTTTGGACAAGGAGAATCCTTTACTGAGGCGTCAGACCACACATCCATCCACCACAACCGGCGCATCCCCTTGGAGTGGATCAAGGCCTCCATCAACTGGCACTTTGCGATGGGCATCAATAACATGACGTCCTACTACAACCTGGCTCGATACCCCGCCGAAGAGCTAAGGGCGCTCAACCGGTACACCGCCACCGTCGGATCGCTGCTTCGATTGGGAGAGCGCTATAGCCGCGTCGCCGTGCTCTACCCCGAACACGCCATGTGGTCGAGCTTCGTCGTCAACGAACGGCCGCACTCGTCAGGGCAATCCCCCGAGGCCGAAGCGCTGCATCAAACCTTTGCGAAGGCCTCATGGGATCTCCTGCACCGACAAATCGACTTCGACTACATCGATGAGGATGTCATCAAGGCGGCGGATATCGCCGATGGCAAGCTCTGCTTTGGCTCCCGCGCGTACGAATGCGTCGTGTTGCCCGGCGCGTTCGTCCTGAGCGAGGCCACAGTCCAAAAGCTCAATTCCTTTGTGGAACGGGGCGGAATAGTGGTTAGCCACGGCGAGCCCCCCCGGCTCTCACGCGAGACGGGTGACGCGATCGCGCTGAGCGGTTGTCATTCGCTGGAGACGCGCGGCGTAGGGCCCTCGGCATACACGACAATCATGCCCCGCACCGTCATGGTCTCCCCGGCCGATCTTCGCAACGTGATGTCTGGATTTGAGGGCAACATGTCGGCGGAGGCCAACGAAGTCGTATCGAAAAACATCCTCGCCCACACCCGCCTGTGGGAGCATAAGCTGATACTCTTCGTCTGCAACATGGGTGCCCATCCGTACGACGGCGTCATCAAGATCGAAGGCGACGGGGCCTGTAGCCGAATCAACCCGAGCACCGGAGCCATCCAAGTGTGCGATATGACGTGGGATGGAACGCATCGCGTGACTCGCCTCCACCTGCACCCGTACGAATCAGCGATCTTCTTGGCTGACGAAGTGTTGTAATCCTGGGCCGGCGCATCGATTGATGCGCCGGCCCACCATGTGGCGACCTGCGCTACCTCGGAAGCCACTCTTTGCCCCCGATATGTCGATCAATATTCGTCTCTCTTTTCTGGTTTTCGATCATTTTATCTAAATACCGGCCAACAATTCGAGACGAAACAAAGGTACGCTAGGCGTAAGTTACAATTATTCAATCGCGTCCAGAAGTCACGGACAAATATTCGGATGCTACTGACCTTTCTTCGGAATCTCATATCCAGCGGTGGAGCTCGAACTACTGGATTTTTACCTGAGCGCGTCATAAGTTGTGCATCGCGAACAATCACAACGAGGCCGGCGATGCTTAGCGCGGCCCTCAAACGCAATCATAAGCGAAGCATGAAAAACTGATTCTCAAGGTTTTGGCGACCCCGAAAATACCAGACACTTAGCACACTTCGTTTGCCCTACAGGCCCCGTCGAATAATGGAGTAGGTTGAACCTATACCGATCACCCAATTTCTCCTGCTATCCACTCGCTCGTCTCCCGCTCCCGGACTGACATTTCAAGCGCGGAATCTGCGGGTCCTGGTACATAAAAAACCCTCACCACTTTGTACGACATGTCGTTCACAATAGAGAGTAATGACGATTCGATCTGAGTGGCAAACTTAACGGTATTTCCTACCTTAACTCGAATCAAGTCCCGGAGCCCTTTATCATCGTGATGCTCGCCGGTTATGGGCATGTAAGATGACTCAAGTCCAGTTGCCGCTGAGTACCGTCCGACAAAATTCACAGGCACCCCCAGCCGGTCGGCGAGCTCCTTACAGATCCCCGGGCGTTTCAAAAGCTCCTCCAGCTTCTTCACTTCGCTCCCATCATGTTCGCCTTTCCGTATTAATGCCGCACGTTCGAAAATCGTCTTCGGCCTTCGCCTCTCTAACAAACACGTTATCAGGTGAGCTAAGTCCTCGGAGTGCTCATGCAACGACTTGTCTGTGCGCAATTCGTCCCGGTATTTATGGAGCAGTCGAACGATGCTTGAATCGACAAAGCGGTTGGTTAAGAACTCGTCATCATGAGCCTGTTCTTCTACTTCCATATGGTTTCTCGGCAATGCTCCGACCGGACGATCTCCGTTTTCTCTACGTATAAGCTGAGCAATGAGGGCCTTTGCCAAGACTTCGAACGCGGCTACCGTTTTATGGTACACAACCTGAGAGTAGTGGAAATACCGCGCAAGTACGAAATGCTCCAACGCGTGTATGCCCTTTTGATTAATACACATTACGTCCTTAACGATCGTCCTATTGCCGATCCCTTCAAATTCCTGTTGGCCACGGTCTAGCATTCGGATCAAGTAATCTTTGTCTACATGACCATACGTCACTCCAGATTGTCGCGAGTCGCGTACGAGATAATCCAATCGATCAGCATCGAGATTCGAGTGTAGTATCTGGTTGCAGATGACGTTCTCGCTAGATCCGCGTATTAGGTTTGCTATATGTTCAGGATCGATTTCTTTACTGTAGAGAACACCCGCTATCGCCTTGTTCGATGTCACAATCCTTGCACCAAACGATTCATGAAATTCTTTGTTAATCTTGGGTTTGCTACCAAATGGCCAGAGGAAGTTTTCAGGCGGTATTGCGTCAAGTCCGGCCACAGGATCGTCCTTATTCGTCGCTTCGAGACTATCCTCAACCGCTTGGTACGCCCATTCCCCTAAATGCGAGAATGGATAGTGGCCAATATCGTGCAGCAATGCCGCAACTGCGATCTCTTTTGCTTCTTTTCGCGAAAGCTGTAGACCCTCAGCCATTCTTACAGCGTTATACATCACACCAATCGAGTGGTTAAAACGTGAATGCTCCGCGCCTGCGAAAACATAATCCATAAGACTCAATTGCTTAATTCTCCGAAGTCTCTGAAACGCAGGGGTATCAATTAGGTCGGAGCAAATGTCGTCTACCGGTATACTCCCGTTTACCGTATCGGCGAACCACCGTCGTATTTCTGGCACGGCTTTCTTCCTCAATCTTTGTTTTACTTGAGTGATGAAATCTCCCCTAGAGCCTTCTCCACGACTTCTGGCGAAATGTGAGGTTTCTCTCGTTCCATCCGTCCAACAATCTCGCTTCTTTTAAGGCCTAATTTTCCAAGATAATGCACAGAAGACAAAGCTTCTAGCCAGACGAGTTCGTCAACATCGTGTGGTTTAGTTCTTTCAACGAACTGTTTGGCCTTGCGAACCTTGTCCTTAGCCCATTCTTTGAGGGACAGCGTAGGGCGCTCGGACTTCGGCATCTGAAAGAGCTCGAATGCAACGCGAGTAAGATCTGGCGAATATGGGCCATGGATATACCAGCTAAATTTGTACCCCAAGTCAACACCAAAGACTTCTGCCATGTACACGTACTTCTGCAGGCGAAATCGACTCGAAAACTCATTCATGGAGAACTCAGGTTCCAAGGACAGCTCCGAAACTAGGGCGCCCAGACGATCAACCTCGCGGCTCACAGATCGGTCCCTCCCAACGAAATTCTACCATATGCTACTTGGCCGAAGAAACGTAAGGTTGCGATGTCACCACAAAGTCGATCTACGAAACACCCGCTCGAGCGAACACCTGTTCCCTTCGATCTCCTTCTTCGTTTTCCTTCCTCCCAAAAAGAGTTTCGCGGTTGTGATAATCCATCCCCAGGGGTCATCACTCCTTTTGAAACATCCGCCTATAAATAGATAGCGAAACAAGGCCGCCTTGGAATGCACAAAGACAAAAATAGTTTAGGAAGGACAATCGCCTGTGCAGCGGATTGCCTATCTGGGATGGTTGGGCGCGGGCAACTTGGGAGACGAAGGATGTTACCAACTTTTTCGCGAGCGCGTCCGCTCGATTTCAACCAATATCGAGTGTATCCCAATCACAATTAGAGAGTCGCAAGGGGCCTTGTTTGCCCATCGCCCGGATGTCGGCACACGGGCCCGCGAAGCGTGGCGACCCGAATCCTTCGATTACGTCGTCCTCGGGGGAGGATCGCTCCTTAACGCCGATCGTTACATCGAGGCTCTGGCGCTGGCCCAAGCCGCAGACGTTCCCACGGCGATCTGGGGCTCCGGGTTTGATGGACTCCCCCATGACCTCGTGCCGCACCTGATCGACGGGGAGGGCGCGCCGACCGGTGCGCGCGACGCCGCTCCTGTGCCGCACCCATGCATGCCGGAGGTGTTTCGAGCTTGCCGCGTCGCCGGGGTACGCGGACCAGTCACAGCAGCTTGGCTACGATCGAACGGCTGTCGCTCGCCGGCCGTCTCGGGGGACCCCGGGCTGCTCCTTTGCCCACGCCCTCGCCAGGCAACGCCACCACCGAGCCACATTACAGTCATCTGGGGAATGTCCCACCGCGCCACCCACGATGGCACGCCACACGAAGAGCTCACCAACAAGACCGCCCGGTGGCTCAACAAGATCTCGAGCCAGTATCGGCCGGTCATCTGCGCCATGTGGTCACACGACATCCCGGCGGCCAGGCAACTCGCCGAGGAGGTAGGAGCGGGCGCACTTTTCGTGCAGGAGCCGCTTGCGCTCGAATCCTTCCGTGCGCTGATGAGCCGCACGGCATGGACGCTCTCCTACCGACTGCACGGGTGCATCTTTAGTGCCGCGTGCGGGACGCCTTTCTGCTCGATTGCGTACCGATCGAAGTGCTACGACTTCGCCCACTCTGTCCAGGCGGGCGCCTGGGTGCTCGACCCCGGCGACGACGACTTCGAAGAGCGCCTCGACTTCCAACTATCGCACGAGGGCGGGTCAAAGGCCAGTCCCATTCAAGATTCGTTGAACCGCCACGCAACACAACACCGGAAATCGCTAATGGAAACTCTTCAGGCAATCACACGTGAATTGGAGGAGGGGGCGTAATTGCCTCATCGTCAGTTGAAAATCACCTTTCTGGGCAGGTATGCAAACGGACCAACCGACATCGTGCGCTGCATCTTCTTAGGACTGCAAGAGCTGGGCCACACGGTTCAAGAGATCAATGTCTCACGGCCGCCGGGGCGATTCTTGCACAATCCGTATAAAAAAGTCGGCGGAAACGGGCCGGTATTCGTGCGATACGCCTCAGTGGAACCTCTGATCGACGAGTTTCAACCGGACGTGATCATACTGTGCGCCGGGGGGTTAGTGTTCGACAAAGCCATGGAAAGCCTAAGAGCGCGAGTCCCGATCGTGGGAATCACGCTCAGCGACCCCGATGTGTTTCCCTCGGTGTCCAAGTACGCCCAAAAGTTTACGTTGCACACGACCAATTCCCTCGCCGCATTCGAGCGCTACCAGGCCCTTGGCCACAAGAACATCTTTCTCATGCCCTTTGCCGTCGATTCACGCTTCTTTGTGCCTCGCCCCCCGGTTCCGGAGTTGCAAGCAGACGTCGCGGTAATCGGTCACGGGCGCCCCGATCGGTTGAAAGTGGTCAACCGCTTGAAAAAGGTCTTTGACATCAACGTGTACGGCCAGCGATGGCCCGAGTGGTCAAAGGGTCCTGTGCGAGGGGAGGATTGGTTTAAAGCCGCCTACTCCTCGCGCTTTCTGATCAATTTCCCGCGCACCGCCGCCGGATACACCAACGTGAAAGTCGGGGTATTCGAAGCAACCGCCACCGGCCGTCTCCTGTTCACCGAGTACTTCGATGAGATGCGCCGCTATTTCGAGTACGACAAAGAGATCGTCGGCTACCAAGACACCGACGACCTCATCGATAAGATCAGGTACTACCTCAAACATCCTGCTGAAGCGGAACGCATCGCCCGAGCCGGGCAGCTTCGCTGCGCCCAAGAACACACCTGGGCCCGTCGGCTCGCCGAGCTTGTCGCACAGCTTCGCAAATACAGTTGAGGACTTCACATCTAGGAGCGTGCCAAAATGGGAACAAACACTGAGCAGATCTTCGTCGAACGACCGATCGTGGTCGATAAAGAGACACTCATTTGCAAGTTTACGTGTACGCCGGGGATCGGAGCCACCTTCCGGACGGATGCGTACGTCACAACCTATCGAGGTTTCGACATCAGCCAGACTCCTGAGTCTCTCCTTCTCATTCCACTCCTCGGAATTCTGGCGCCGATTGCGTGGGCCGCAGACGCAACCATTCGGATTCCCACGGTCGACCCGGTGTTTTTCGAGTCGCTCCACAAGGTGAAAGCGTCGTTTAGAGAGCTGTATCCAAAGATGAGTTGGAATGGCGCCATCGTGCCTGATGCGGTCGCCGCGCCGACGAATTACCCCGTACACAGGCCGGCTGTCCTTTTTAGCGGCGGCGTCGACTCTGTCGCCTCATATATTGTGCACCGGAACGAAGACCCGGTGCTTGTTTCGGCGCTGGGGCGCACTCCGTTTCACGACCTGACCGAGGACGTCAAATTGCAATATGAACAGTGCAAAGGCTTCGCGGGGCGAAACAACGCTCGCTTCGTGCCGGCCATCACCAACCTCAACCGCATGTTGGATGCGACGCACCTTCCCCTCGGCATGGCGTGGTGGCAAAAGGTCCAGCACGGCTTGGCGTTCTTGAGCCTTTGCGCCCCGATCTCCCCGATTGCGGGGCTCCACACGGTGTATCTTGCGTCCACCCACACTGCGGACTCAAAGATTCCCTGGGGCTCCCATCCCGCGATCGACAACAACGTGGCCTGGGCATCGACCGTTGGAAACCACGACTGCTACCACCTGTCACGCCAGCAAAAACTCGGCCTGATCGCAAAGTACATCGAGGCCGAGGACCCAACTTTGAAGTTCCAGATCTGCCGCCGCGGCCCGAGACATTCCAACTGCTCAGAGTGCGGCAAGTGCAGCCGGACCATGATCGGGCTTGCCACGGCAGGCGTCGACCCAAACCTCCACGGCTTTCGACTCGACAAAAAGAGGCTGGAAAACATCCGCACGCAGCTTACGAACCGCAAGTTTCTCAGCAGCGCAAACAACCGATTCATGTGGTGGGATATTCAACGTCATGTCCCGGACCAGCCTAAACTTGCGATCGAAGGACTGCGCGAATTCTTTGCCTGGTTTCGAAAGGCTGAGATTGACCCGTCTCTTGGGAAATAGCAAGTAGGATTCACGTTGTTGATTCTGGTTTGTAACGAACTTTAAGGTTCAAATCCTAACACTTTGCAACAAAATCCCGCGTACATTTCAACGAATACGAGCGTTAGGAGGATTTAAGACATGAGAAAACGTCGCAGACAGAAGATTGTGCGTCGCACGTCGGCTCCGGCTGCCTCGCCAGCGGCCTTGTCATCTTCATTGGAATCACTTTACAAAGTCGCAATCGTCCCGGCCAAAGATGAAGCCGAAACCGTAGGTGACGTGGTCAAATCGCTCCTTGCAGTCCCGGTCGACGAAGTGATCGTGGTCGCAAACGGGTGCACGGACAACACCGCCGAGGTGGCTGAGGCGGCAGGGGCACGCGTCCTTGGCGTTTCGGACCCGCTAGGCCACGACGTCGGCAGGGCGATGGGGGCCGCATTTGTCGACGCTGATCTCTACTTGTTCACCGATGCGGACATTGTGCTCCCTCCGTCCTTTTTCATTCCATTCCTCAACGCCGTGGCCGATGGCGTAGACGTAGCCTTGAACGACCTGGAATCGATTGCAACGCGGCGATCACGCTCACACGTCGTCAACGTTTCCAAGAGGTTTTTGAACACCGCCATGGGCCTTGGGCAACTTGGGATCAACTCGATGACCGCGATCCCGCACTGTTTGAGTCGCAGGGCGGTAAAAATGATCGGATCGCAAAACCTTGCGGTGCCCCCGAGGGCGATGGTCCTCGCTCGTCAAGCGGGTTTGAAGATCAAGGCGGTGTCGAGCATCAACGTCAACTCAAGAAACCGCGTCCGCCCCAAGGTGCATCGGCCGGGCCTCGGCCCAATGGACGAACTGATCATTGGCGATCACTTGGAGGCGCTCTCCATCTTGTTGCGGGAGGATGGGCCGAGGGGCGCGTTTCAAGACGAGAACAGAGATCGCAGGAGTCTCAACAAGTGCTCACTTCTAGAATTCCTGCGGTTTTGAGATGTTCCCGCGGCGGCTAGTGGGGACACGCGCTAGACGGATTTTATAAGGAGAGCGTCCAGATGCCTAAAAGACTGCGCACTGCTGCGGTGGTCATCACGCGCGAAAGTGGAGACCGCATCCCTCGAATTGTCGATCAATTCCGTCGAATTCCCATAGATGAGATCTACGTCGTCTGTTGCGGCTGCGACCCGCGTGCGATCATGGCCGCGCGGCTGCACGGAGCCAGAGCTGTAGAGGCGCCGGCAGCTTGCTCGGACGGAGCGGCCATCGCAACCGGCGTCTCGCAGTCCCAATCCGGGGATGTATTCCTGTGTACAGACGGGCGATTCGTGTATCCGGCGGAATGGCTCAGCCCGTATCTCGAGGCCGCGTCGCATGGCGCCGACGTCGTGTTGAACGACGTCTCGTCCACTCCGACCCGGATGCGCATGCGCGAACTTTCGAGCTCGTTTCTCAACTGTGCTACCGGCGCAATCGATGCCGGCTCCAATTCGCTTACAGTCTTTCCATTCTGCTTGAGCCGGCGCGCCGTGGAGTGCATCGGACTCGAAACACTAGCCGCTCTCCCCTCTGCCCTCCTCATGGCGCGGTTGGCGGGACTGCGGGTCGAATCGGTGGGACCCGTTCCCACATCGACAACGGACCCCTCCCTGCTGAACGAAAACGAGGATTGCATCGACGCGGAAGCGGACGACTTCTTTCGCGAGCACTTGACCGCATTGAGGGAGTTGATCGCGGCGCGAGGGCCTCGGGGCGCTTTCTCCGATCACAATCGACGCAGAGATCTGCTCGTGGAGGGGTCACGATGACGGAAGACACGAACGCAACCGGAGTCAATAACGCATCGGCGTACGACCTTGGCTATGACCGCGGCTACCAGGCCGGCTACGATGCCGGTTACGCGGAGAGTCACACCAAGGGATATACCGCCGGGTACAACCAAGGTTACGACGACGGTTACAAGTCAAGTTTTGAATCGGGATACAATGCCGGGTACGACCAGGGTTACACGGCAAGTTACCAGCCGGCGTACAACGCCGGCTACGACGAGGGCTTTCAAAAAGGGTACGACGAGGGATACGAAAAGTCGTGGAACGCCGCCTTTGACAAAGGTTTCGATTCGAGTTACAACGTCGGCTACTATCGGGGCTTTAAGGTCGGCTACCTCGATGGAGCGAGCGAAGTCGGCACCGTCGCCGCAGAAGAGGCCGTCACCAGGCTCCTGCCGGAAAACCACATCTTGCCGCAGTACTCCGTTCAAGAGTTGATCCGGCGCGGCCTCGAGACTTGCAACGACGAGCTGATTCCCATCCTTTCGGGGCAGGATGTGGCATCCCGCATCCAGAGTGCGCTCGAGCAAAAGCGCCCGCTCTCCGTCGTCCGGCTCGGCGACGGCGAAGCCCTCGTGTTGGCACAGGAAGCTGTCCTCGACGTCGCTACGATCAAGGAGCGGGCCCCATGGCTCGAGCGGGCCGGCGTCGAGGCGCCGGATCTCGGCGCCCAGGCCGCGCTCAAGGAGTCGGTCCTGCGGGCGGACATCGTCGGTGTGCCGACGAGCAGGATTCACAATCACCAGCCCCTGCTCTTTAAGGCATTCAAAGCTTTGGATGTCGATTGGAAAAACCTGACCCTTACCCATGCGATCATCAACTACATCGTCCAAAAGGAGGGCCTGCTCAGAGGGGCAGTCGGAAACCACTCCGTCCTCCTCGTCGGCAACCACGCCGAAGCGCTGGGGGCGGTGCTCGAAGCAGCGGGAGCCAACGTCACCGGCGCCATCGGCCCGGTCAAAGGCGTGCGCGACGTGGATCGGGTGATGAGGGAAGTGCGCCGTTTCGATTTTGACGTAGCCTTCGTAGCCGCCGGAGTCGCCGCCGTCATCATCGCGCAGCGGATCGCCGAGCAGATGGGAAAGGTCGCCCTGGACTTCGGTCACCTGGCGGACGAACTGATCCACGGTCAGGCTAAATGGTAGAAGGAGTGAGTCGAGATTGGTCAAGATCCTCTATATTGCCCGAGACGAATCCAAGTGGGTGTTCAGGGGGCCTCATTACTTTCAGCAAGCGCTCGCTCGAGTTGCCCGGGTACATTTCGCCCGGCAGTCCGGATCGATCAAGGAGATACTCGCCCAGACGCCGTTTTCTCCGGATATCATCGTGCTCCATATGCAGCCGCTCAACGAAGCGCCGATCGTTACCGACCTGGATGCACTCTCGATTCCAAAAGCAATGTACGTTGAAGACGTCCACTACCGATCCAAAGATCTCGTACAATTTGCAATCTCCAACGACGTACAGCTCGTCTTTTGTCCTTATCGCGAGCACTTCCATCGCTACCTGGCCCCGATCGCCGATCGCTTTCGGTGGCTGCCCCACTGTGTCGACCCCGACGTGTTTCGGGACTATCGACTACCGAAAGAGATCGACTTGTTAATGATGGGCCAGATCGTACCCATGTACTATCCGATCCGCAAGGCGATGCTCGAGCGGTTCAATGGAAAGCCGGGGTTTGTCCACCGCGGCCATCCCGGTTATGTGAATATCCCCGACGATGACCCCCGTTTTTTCGTCGGAGCGCGGTACGCCCAAGAGATCAACCGGGCCAAGATCTTTCTCACCTGCGGCAGCAAGTGGCATGTGCCGGTCGCGAAATACTTCGAAGCTCCGGCGTGCGGCAGTTGCCTGCTCGCCCCCGGAGGAGCGGACTTCCCCGACCTTGGATTTGAGGACGGTAAAACCTTTGTGGAATGCACGATCGACAACTTTGAGCAAAGAGCCGTCGAGACGCTAAATGATCCGGGCACGCTCAAGCGCATCACAAAGCAGGGGCATGAGATGATCATGGATCGCCACACTGCGTCCGTCCGCGCCGGCGAATTTCTCGCGCTGATCAAGGAGTGTCTCTAATGGATCAAGGACAAACGTTGCGCATCGTGTACGTCGGCTGGGTCGGCTTTGGCAACCTGGGCGACGACGTCTGCCGCAACCTCTTCACCGACCATATCGGTCGGTCCGCATTTGCCCTGGGGCGCGATTGTGTGATCCTGACCGCCACACATCAAGGAATCTCCGAACAAGCACTGCTCGAATTTCGCCCACACCTCGTCGTGCTGGGCGCCGGCTCGCTGTTCACGCCCGCCTACCTCCAGCCGCTCCTCGTGGCGCAAAAGCATGGCATCCCCACCGCCACGTGGGGCACGGGCTTTGACAAGCTCTCCCGTCCTAGCCTCGACGCGCTGCTCGAGACGAAGGCCCCGCTCCCGCTATGGCATAACGAGCGGGACGCCGAACCTTTTCGCTGGGCGGTCGACACCTGCACGTGGGCCGGCGTGCGAGGCCCGCACACGCTGAAGATCTTGGAGTCCGCCGGCTGCGCCTCGCCTCACTTGCACATTTCCGGAGATCCGGGGCTCCTCTTGCAACCCGGCGATGCGCCCGAGCCTTTGGAGCCGCGACTGCAATCTTGGATCAACGATCGAGCGCCAATCGTCGCCGTCAACTGGGGAACGGCCAACAACCACGTCTACGGCGGCGACGAGCGCATGGTGGCGGCGGCGCTCAGCCAGGTGATCGAGCAACTCTCCCGGGACTCATACAAGGTGTTGCTCTTCAGCGTATGGGGGCCCGATCTCGCTCCCATGCGAAAGTTGGCCGCTCCATTTGACGACGATCCCAACGTCGTGGCCCTGAGGCAAGTCCCATCGGGTCCGGCGCTTGCGTGGATCCTAAAAAGGTGTCGCTTCAGCATCAACTTCAAGTTGCATGCCAATGTCTTCACGGCAGCGGTCGGCCGACCGTTCATTTCGCTCGCCTACCGATCAAAGTGCTACGATTTCGCGGCTTCGGTCGGCTGTGACGACCTCGTGGTCCGATTCGACCGGCCTGATCTTTCCGAGGCCGTGATGGACGCATGCGACCTAATCGAGCAAAACCGCAAAGCGCTAAAAGCGCGCATTCGCAACCATGCGCGTCGGTACACCAAGCGGCTGAACACACTCATCGAAAAAATGGCAGCGGTCGGTCGGGAGAATGCCTGATGCGCATCCTCATGTGTTACAACAAGACGGAGTTCACACCCGGGCGGTACCTCGAGGACGCACTGCGAAAGGTGGGCGTCGAAGTCGACGTCGTCGGCGCGGCCGTCGACTTCGACCAGATCGACCATGACCGTTACACGGCCGTACTCTTCGTCGAGAGCCCTACCCGTGCTCCGGTCGAAGTGCGAGGCGCAGAAAGAGTTTCCAGACCAAAGCTTTTTTGGGTGCACCACGGACAAAATCGGCTGGCGGAAAACTTGAGGTTGTGCGAGCAATTCCAGCCCGACCTCGTACTGATGGCGCACTCGCTCCAGCTCGCGACTCGCTTTCCAACAAAGGTCCGGTTTTTTCCGTTTGCGACGGCAGCCGACATCTTCAACTGCACGCGACCTCTAACTGAGAGGAAGTGGGATATCGCGTTCGTCGGAAATACTTCCGAAGGGGTTTACAATCAACGCCGGGCGGTTCTAAAAGCGATTCGAAATGCGTTTGAAGGGCGCGCTCAAATCACCTTCAATGCGAAGGTTTATCTACACAAATTGGCCGCTTTGTACGGGAATGCGAAGATCGTGATCAACTGCGCCGCAGACCAATTGCGCACGCTCAACATGCGCCTGTTCGAGGGCATGGGCTGCGGCGCCCTCGTTCTAACCGATCTTGTGGACTTCCAGGACCTACTATTTGACGACGGCAAACATTACGTCGTTTACGAGGGCGTGCACGACGTACTCGACAAGCTTCACTACTACCTCGAACATCCGGACGCCGCCCAGGAGATCGCATCAGAAGGGCATCGCTACGTCCTTTCGCGGCACACGTACGAGGACCGCGCCCGCGGACTGTGCGCGATCATCCGCAGTCTGTAGCTGTAGCGCCCGGCCGCAGCGCCGGGCCGCCTCTTGCTTTTCGTAAAACGTTCCCACTCTCCGTGAGTCACACTTCAAATCGAGATGTAAAATTCAAAATTAAAACTTCCTTCCCATTCCCTTTAAATTCGTCACGACTACTATGACAACGGGCAATGCCAATTCGTTTAAATTGCACCCTCTTTTTGGGGAAGGGAGGATTTCAAGTGGGTAAGTTTAGCGATTTCGTAACCGGAAAGCGCATCGCTTTGGTAGGTCCCGCTGCGACGCTCGCGGGAAGCCGAATGGGAGCCTTTATCGACGATCACGACATCGTCGTCCGCCTCAACCATTCCTGGCCCCTGCCGGAGGCATTCAAAGCGGATATCGGCGCCCGGATCGACGTCATCTATCACAACATGAACTTCACGCACCAGCGAATGACGCGCAAAGAAGTGGTCGCGATGCATCGTGACGGCGTCAAGTGGATGATCTCGACGCACCCTGCGAGCGAGGAGCGATTTCGTCCCAGGCTCCGCAAGTTTCAAAAAATCAACAAAGGCCTGCTGGAGTTTCGAGCGCTACCCGGGTCATTGAAGACCAGAATGCAGCGGCGAGTCAAACACCCCAACGCCGGCATCATGGCGATCGAGGACCTGCTCAGGTTTCCGATCGAGCGTCTGTACGTGACCGGCTTTAGTTTCTATACCACGGGGTATCTGGGGTATTCCAACTACAAGCCGAGCTACGCCAAGAAAGCCGTCCGCCACCACGATCAAAAGCAAAACAAGTCGTACTTGTGCCGCATCGTCGCTCGTGAAGACCGGCTCGAAGTCGATCCGGTCATCGCCCGGCTGCTCCAGGAGCACCTCGGCGTGAGGGCATAACCGGCCGCCGGTGTTTGGACCAACTACGACTACATGGAGGAATGATCGTCATGTCCCATCCCATGCAAAAAGCAAGCGCAGGCGGCGCCGTTTTGGATGCGAGGCTCCAGGTCTTCGTTTCTACGTCGTCATTTGGAAAGGTTGATGCACGACCTTTGCGCCTTCTCGAAGAGAGCGGCGTCGCCGTTCAAACCAATCCATTCAAGCGAACGTTGACGTCCGAGGAAGCGGCCGAGTTGCTAAGAGATGTCGACGGGCTGATCGCCGGCACCGAACCCCTCACCCGAGAGGTCTTGTCCCAGGCAAAGCGGCTGAAGGTCATCTCTCGTTGCGGCACCGGCGTCGACAACGTAGACCTCGAGGCTGCGGCGGAACTCGGCATCGTCGTGAAAGCAACCGCTAATGCCCACATTGCTGCGGTCGCCGAACTGACGGTCGGCGCCATGATCTCGCTGCTCCGCCATATTCCGCACAACGACCGGGCGGTGCGCCAAGGCGTCTGGGAAAAGCGCATCGGCCAACTGCTTCAGGGCCGCACGGTCGGGATCGTCGGGCTTGGCAAGGTGGGCAAAGCCGTCGTGCAATCCCTGCAGCCATTCCACGTCAGGGTCCTCGCCTACGATCCCTATCCCGACTGGGCGTTCGCGCGAGGGTACGCAGTGGAATACACCGACCTTGGCACACTGCTGCAGGCCTCGGACATCGTCTCGCTGCACGTGTCGTACCACCCGGACCTCCGCCATCTCATAAGCCGCGAACGCCTCGCCGAGATGCGACAAGGAGCCTACCTCCTCAACACGTCCCGGGGCAGTCTCGTCGATGAGGAGGCGCTTTGCGAAGCCCTTCACAGCGGGAGACTTGCGGGCGCCTTCATCGACACGTTTGAAACGGAGCCGTACCGAGGGCCCTTGCTCGAGGCGCCGGGCGTCATCCTTTCTCCACATGTGGGCGCCTACGCACGTGAATCGCGCCTTTTGATGGAGACGGAAGCGGTTGAAAACCTTTTGCAACATCTCAAACCTGCAACTTTGAACACCGAGGTGATAAGTCGATGAATATCGCGATTATTACGGCCCGAGCCGGAAGCAAATCGATTAAGAATAAGAACGTCTACCCCGTCCACGGGCTGCCGATGATCGCCTATCCGATTCGGGCGGCGCAGAATGCGACCCGCATCGACCGGATCTACGTGTCGACAGACGGTCCGTCGATCGCCGACGTGGCGCTCAAGATGGGCTGCGAAGTGATCTGGCGCCCCGACGAACTGGCGGGCGATCACGTAAACCACGGCGACGTCATCCGGCACGCCGTCGAATACGCAGAGAGCCCCGAGCTGCGCAACGTCGTGGTGCTCCTTGGCAACACCGTGATGGTCGACGGGGCGTTGATCGACCAAGGCCTGAAGATCCTGGAGGAGCGGAGCGATCTGGACTCCGTCATGTCCGTCTGGGAGGCGGCCGACGACCACCCCTTGAGGGCGCTCGAGATCCGGGACGGGGTGCTCTGTCCCTACGGCGATCCCAACCGGCAAGTTTCCACGGAGCGGCAGTCGTATTCTCCGGCCTACTACTACGACCAGGGCATCTGGGCGTTTCGCAAAGAGTGCGTCTACCGCAAAGACGGCCCAAACCCCTGGTGGTGGATGGGCAAACGCTCTTACCCCATCGTGCGCAACTGGGTGACGGGGCGCGACATTCACACGCACCTTGACATCGAGCTCGCTGCCTGGTGGCTCACGAATGTTTCTAATTCGAGCAATGGGAGGAACGAAGCCGATGAACCGCGGATCGATGGCGTTCTCCGCGTTGATTCTAGACTTTGACGGCGTGATTCTCGAATCGACGGACATCAAGACGCAGGCCTTCATCGAGATGTTCAGGGACGTCCCTGAGCATCTCGATGCAATCGTCGAATATCATCGACAACACTTGGGAATGTCTCGCTATAAAAAGTTCGCATGGATTTACGAGAACCTGCTGAAAAAGCCTCTGTCTCAGACGATGCTGCACGAGTTGGGCGCACGCTTTTCGGAAATCGTGTTTGACAAGATCGTGCGGGCGCCGTTCGTGCCCGGGGCTTTGGAGACGCTTTCCGCGTGTCTCGAGACGGACGTGCCGACCTTCGTGATCTCGGGAACTCCGCACGACGAGTTGATCCAGATCATCGAAGCCCGGGGGCTCGAACGTTACATCGCACGCGCTTGGGGATCGCCGATGGAAAAACCCACCGCCGTGCGGCATATTCGGGCGTTCTACGGATTCTTGCCCAACGAGATGTTGTTCGTCGGCGACGGGTGGTTTGACTACCAAGCCGCTGCGATCGAGGGTGTTCCATTTATCGCGCGGGAGTCGGGCGGTGAAGCGGTCGATTGGGAGCGCCTCGGGGTCCAGAGCTTTCCGGACCTACGGCACCTGGCGGGCGTTGTCTCCAACCGCCCCGCCGCCGTGCTCCAAGGCGCGAGAAGGAAGTGAGATGATGGCACAAAGCGTAGAAGCGCTCAACGTAACCCGTGTGAAGAGGAGCAGAAAAAACCGTGAGGTGTATGTCATCGAGGATCCCAAGACGCAGCGCACGGTGGTGCTCAAACTCTACACGGCCGACACGCATGCACGGCGCGAGTGCAAGGCGCTATCGCTCTGCCAGGGCGATCCTCACTTTGTGCGGCTGCTCGACTGCCATGCGGGGGACGACTACTCGTTCCTCATCACGGAGTACGTTGAGGGCGAGACCATGGCCAAAATGCTTGTGAGGCAGGTTCCGCTAGAGCCGCGCAAAGTGATCGAGCTGGCGATCGATGTCCTGACCGGCTTGCAGACGATGCATGAGCATGGGATCGTCCACGGTGATCTACAGGGGAGAAACATCATCGTCACCGACCTCGATCGAGCCCGGACGAAGATCATCGATCTTCAGCACTCCGTGAAGATCAAGAAGAATTCCGGCAAAGCGAAGGCTCTCCGCAAAACCCCGCAGGAGCACATCATGTTCCCGCCGGAAGGCAAGGATGGCGTCATCGACCAACGCTACGACATTTACTGCCTTGGGTACGTATGCGCTTGCCTGCTGACGGGCGTCAAGTGGGACATCGATCCGCCGGAGCCGATTTGCGCCCTCGATACGAGGCCACTCGCACAACCCTTGTGGAAGATCATTCGCAAGGCGATGCATCCAGACCCCGAGATGCGGTTCGGCTCCGCCGCCGAAATGATCCGTGCGCTGCGCAACACGCTGCGAGGCGGGAACTAGCGGAGGGCGGGTAGCGAGGGCGGGCGGTGGGGTTGGGTGGTATGCCTTGGGGTGGATGAGGGCTGTTCCCTCGTCCACCCCTTTACGTCCACCACTTACGTCCCCCCCACCTCCAGCACTCCACGTCCCCCTCTCCACGTCCCCCCTCTGGGGCTGCCACTCCAAGACGTGCGTGCTGTCTCTCACGCCGTCACACACGCTCGTTCACACGCTCTT
>CAYRIY010000055.1:19107-24486 GCA_964424335.1 uncultured Clostridia bacterium | reverse complement strand
CTCGCGTGAGGAGAGCGCCTCTACATACGGCTTCGCCACCGAAACCGAAAACCTCTCCAGATCGGATTACTGGCGAGATTCGTCGGCCAGGAGGGCGGTCCAACGCCGGTGCAAATCCTGGAGCGCGGATCGCACGCCCACTTCCCCGTCAATGAGCGGCGTTAAGATCTCGTCAAGCATCGAGCGCAGTACGCCTGAGGCGCCGCCGAGGGGATCGTGCGAGTTGCTCGGGTTGAGCGCCTGCCTGAAAAAGACATCCGCGTGCTGGGGTGGGTGAGGCATCATGAGTTCGTAATCCCTCGCCACCCTGACGTCGGCCGGGAGGCTGCCGGTCGCAGCGACGAAGCTCCGAACGGCCTCCTCGCTACCGACCAAAAACTTGATCCAGCGCCAGGCGAGATCCGGGTTTTGCGCCCCCTTTGGAATTTGAAAGCTGTTCGCGGCGTAGTAGGTGCCTGAGTTGTCCGGCCCATGCGGCTGAAGCGCGATGTCCACCTCGGACCCTTCCGGAAGGTCCGAAAGGTTATGGGGACCGGAGACGAAGTTGATCGACCCAAGCCCCATCGCGACCGCCGGGTCCCACTGGTGAAAGTCCATGTCAGCGATTTGGTGCACGCGATGAAGGTCGACGAAAAATTGGACGCCGCGCTCGACGGCAGGGTCGAGCAGATTGCTGCCTGTCGGATCCTTGAGGCGATCGTACATCTCGCCGCCCGCCTGCCTTACGAAGGTATTGTACGACCAGGCGAGCGCGGTGTTGACGACGGCCATGCGATCATAGACCCCGTCGCCGTCCTGGTCCTTGGTGAGTTTCTTTCCGGCGTCGATCAACGCTTCCCACGTCCAGTTTACGCCCAGCTCATTGGGGTTTTCCAGACCATCCTCGGCAAAGTGCCGGGGATTGTACAAAGCGACCGTCACGTACAAGTCGATGGGAAAGCCCCAAATGGCGCCATCGGTCCACGTAAGCGCCTCGCGGGAAGGAGGCAAGTAGTTGTCCAGGCTGACCTCCGAATCCCGCTCAAAGTACGGCCTTAGATCGGTGAAGTACCCTTGGGAGGCGACTTCTCCGCCCGATACCAAGATGAACTCCGTGACGTCGGGGATGATGCCGCCGGCGTGCATCGTCAAAAACTGCTCTTTGAGACCTCCGGCGGTGATGATCTCGATCTCGACGTCGGGGTTTTGCGCCTCAAACGCCCTGGCTCGCTCCTCTACGTACTGGCGCCAGGCGCTCCCATGCCAGGTGTTGCCAAAGTGCAACAGCTTGACGCTTGCAAGCGCACTCGTCGATGCCAGCAGGATCAAGGAAACGACAAACACTAAGGACCGCAGTTTCACAACCGCTTTCACGTCATCGTTGCCCCTTTCGCTTTTCGTAGTCGAATTCAGCTCGCCGATTATTCATTTCGATCAGAGTGATTTAAACTTGATCCTTCCCCCTTTTCTGATAATTACTTGCCCAACGTTGCGTCATGTCGACGCTTGGCCCATGTCGCAAATTAGCGGTTCATGAGGAGCCCGATGCCGCCGTGATCGCCGCCACACCTTTGTAACCGTCGAAAATATCGTCGAGCACCAATGCCGCAGCCCCAATCATCACCGCTCGCCCTGCCAACGCAGAAGGCTTGATTGAGACATGCTCTCGGACTTCCGGCAAAATGCTGCGCATGGCCCGTGCCTTGATCGCCTGCACAAATTCGTGATGGGAATCCGCAAGTCCGCCTCCGATGACGACAAGCTTGAGCCCGAGTGAATTGACGAGATTTGCGACACTCATGCCGAGGTACGTGACGGCGGTATCGACGACGCTCTTCGCCTCCGCGTCGCCGTTACGCCACCTGGCGAGCACATCGTGGGCGGTCATTGCATGACGAACGGATCCATTTTTCGAATGTCCTTGAGCCCTTTCGTACTCCTTTACGAGCGCCCATCCCCCGGCGACCGATTCGAGGCACCCGTATCCCCCACACGTGCATTGAGGCCCGTCGGGCAGCACGGCGTTGTGACCGAGCTCCCCCGCCAAGCCGAGTGAACCCCGAAAGACCCGCTCGCCGATGATGAGTCCCATGCCGATCCCGACGTCGATACTCACGTACGCAAGGTGGTCGTGAGCGTGACCTGCCCCGAAGTAATGCTCGCCCAGCGCCGCGGCGCTGGCGTCGTTCTCCAAGTACGTCGGCAGCTCCAGATGATCGGAGACGTCGGCCACGATCTCCCAGCCTTCGATCTGCAGATTGGAAGCGTTGATGAGGGTCTTGCGCTCCAGGTCCACCGACCCCGGAACGGCGAGCCCCACGCCCGCGATCCGCTGGAGGGGCACGTTGGACTCGTCGATGAGATGGCGGACGGTCTCGACCACCGCACCGATCACCGATTCCCTGTCGCCGGGGCGCACCGGAGCGAACGCAACACTGCGGGGATTTGCCTTCATGTCGACGAGGGCGCCTCGCACTTGTGACGCCCCGATATCGATGCCGATGAGAAAGAAGCGGTCGGGAGCCAAACCGACGAGCGTCGGCTTCCGGCCCGCCGGTGAACCGACTTTGCCCACGCCGCGGATTAGGCCGACATCGACGAAATCGCCAACGATGCGCGAGACGGTCGGAACCGCGAGGCCCGACTTCTCCACGATTTCGTTTCTCGTGAGGGGCTCCCACGTCCACAATTTGCGCAGTACGGTTGAGTAGTTGGGGTTGCACAGTAGCGTGTAAAGTTGTTCTCGTCCGCCCACAAACTCGTCCTCCACGGCTCGATAGGTCGGGCTCCATCTATTTATCTGAACATTTTCTAGACGGCGCGATTCCGTTCCTTTCAAGTCGAGAAAAATAGCTCGCCCGTTGCTCGAAGGCAAAGTGACGTTTGCCAAAAGGTTCCTGATTGAATTCTCCGAATCAGTTCTCGAACCTGGAGGAGGATGGCATTAATGAAGCTTGGCGTCAGCACGTACAGTCTAGTCAACGCGATCCGTTCGGGCGAGATGACGGTTTTCGA
Source organism: uncultured Clostridia bacterium (assembly GCA_964424335.1). Taxonomy (GTDB): domain Bacteria; phylum Bacillota; class Limnochordia; order DTU080; family RSA5; genus CAYRIY01. The sequence goes on along the minus strand of CAYRIY010000055.1, from coordinate 21,492 downwards.
CGTCATCCAATGGATCGCGGATCACGGGGGCGAGCACGTCGAGATCGTCCCCTTCGGCTTTCAGTTGATCGATAACGACAAGCTCACGGACGAAGTGCGGGAGAAGGCGGCTGCAGTCGGCATTGAAATCTCCAACTACGCCATTTTAGCAGACCTGTTGAAAGAGGACGCAGAGGAGTTGGAGGCCGAGGTTATCCGCGTGATGCGCGAGGTGGACGTTGCTCACCGTCTCGGCGTGAAATTGATGCGCCACGATGTCGCGGCCTTTCGGCGGCCCTTGGACCAAAGCACGGTCGTCCACTTCGGCAAGCTGCTCCCGCGGATGGCCGAGGCCTGTCGCCGCATCGCCGATCACGCAGCCCAATACGGCATCGTCACCACCGTCGAAAACCACGGCTTCTTCGTCAACGGCAGCGACCGCGTGATCAGCCTCATCGAGGCCGTCGATCGCCCCAACTACCGCATGACCCTCGACACCGGAAACTTTTGGTGCGTCGACGAAGACCCGGTGGTAGGCGTCAAGAAGTCGATCGAGTACGCCGTCATGGTGCATTTGAAAGACTTTTACCACCGCAGGGCCCGGAGCTTTGCCCGGGAAGGAGAGCTCTTTCGCTGCGACTCCGGCACCTGGTTTAAGACGTACTGCGGCGACCTGCTTCGGGGAGCGATCGTCGGCGACGGCGACATCGACCTTTTGGAGATCATGGCAACGATCAAGTCATCGGGCTACGACGGGTATGTCTCGATCGAGTTTGAAGGCTTGGAAGACTGCACGACCGGCACCCGCATCGGCCTGGAAAACGCACGCCGGATGTGGGACGCGGTGTGAATCGGCGCGCACGCCGCCAACACGAACGAGCGGGCGGGAACGGCTTGGCTATCGTTCCGCTACCGTTCCCGACCGCTTGAATCAACGCATGTCACCCTACTTGCCATTCACTGGCCATGCAGCCGTCTACTCGCCGAGGTTGGCCCTCCACTCGTTGAGGAGCCGCTGCCAGAGCTCATGCCCTTCGAGCATCGCTTGCTCAGGCGAGATCTCGTTGCTGGTCACCCGGCTCATGATCTGATCGAGGCCGTTTTGCGAATCGTTGCGCGGCGGAGGCAAGATCGCAGCCTTGATATACGGCACGAGCGGGTAGTAGACGTCGAGGTACGGCGCGTCGTACTGATCGATGATGTCGACTCTCGGCCCCATCCATCCCGTCACGGGCTGAAGCGCGAGGATCACCTCGTCGCTCATCAGGAGCTCGATAAACTTCCAGGCGAGGTCCTTGTTGGGGCTCGCCTCGGAGATCGCGACTCCATTGATAAACGCGACGGCCACCGGATCAAGGGACGGCGACTTCCTGGGAGCAAATACGCCGAAGTTCGAGTGAAAATCGCCTTCGACATTGACGTACCAACTGCGGGCATTGCCGGGGGCCGCCGTCGTCATGGCGAGCGCGCCGCCCTCAAACCCGCCGCCAACGACGGGAAGATCAAGGCGCGACGCCCGAATCATTTCAGCAAAGAACCGGGCGGCCTCAATCGCTTCGCTGGTGTTGAGGTTGGAGCGAAACGCTTCAAGGTCCACCGGAGCGATCCCCGTTTGGTGAATCCACGAGAGCATCTCCTGGGCTCCGCCCCAGAACGCGGCGCCCCGAACGGCGAGCGAGTCGCCGCTTGGCTCAAAGCGCGTGAGGAGCTGGATTGCCTCGAGGAGCTCCTCCCAGCTTTGCGGTGGGCGCTCGGGATCGAGGCCGGACTCGCCAAAGAGCCGCTTGTTGTAGCCGATGCCCCTGAGGTCAAAATAGAGCGGCATCACCACGATTTGGCCGCGCCAGCGCTGCGTCTCCCAGACAGGCTCGGGAATGGAGTTCCGGTGCTCCCAATCGGCCAAGTACCTGTCGAGCGGCGCAATCATCTTGTCAGCGCCCTCCTGATACGGGCTGTAATAGCCGGTCCCGATCAGGTCCGGGGGAATGCCCGCGGCAGTGAGGATCGCAATCCGGTCGGTGCGCTCGCCCCAACCGATCGGCTCGATGGTGACGTCTACGTTGTGCAAAGCTTCGAATTCGGGAAGTATCTCGCTCTCAAGCAGCGCAATGGCCTCCGTGCTAAAGCCGGGGGCCAGAAAGTGCAACGTCCGCTGTTGCGCTCCGGTCACGCCCGCTACAAGCAACACGCTTGCCAGCAGAGCGACGAATGTAATCGTCAGGCGATGTCTCGACATCTCTTTCCCTCCCAATCCAAACTTGTTTTCATCCACTTCGCCAATATCATAGATTACTGATAAAAAAGGGTGCCATGAGCAAATGGCGTGGCCACGGACGCCCGATGGCCAATCCCGATATCACCCCCCAGCGATGATCGTGTCAGCGCCGTCGCCGCTCTTTCTGCGAC
>CAYRIY010000055.1:0-19007 GCA_964424335.1 uncultured Clostridia bacterium | reverse complement strand
CTACTTGTTTGAGTCGTCCTGCAGGCTCGGGTACATTTCACGCGGGCACCCGATTCCGACGTTCCTCCACGCACCTTGAACGAACGGACCACCTCGCTTTCATAGAAGGCCTATCGCGCTCCGTGTTAGCCTGGAAGTGCCAGGCGCACCATGGACGGCCGTCACCATGGAAAATAGAGCGATGACCACAGGAGGCATAACCCGTATGAGACAACTGCACAAACTATGGCGCACCGCACTGCTTGCTTGCATCACAGGAGCCCTGCTCCTGGGAGCGAGCGCCGTCTATGCCCAAGAAGCAGAGAGCGGCGGCGACGTAGCGGAAGCAAATGCCACCGACGGCTTGTGGGTGAAGCTGGACGCCGTCCGTGCGGCGCTGCACCCGGATGCCATCCAGGACGCCGACGGCGCTGCTGAAATCGGAAGCGCTGCAGCCGGCCTGCTGATCGGAAGCGCGGACGAAGTAGGTGTCATCACCCTCGTCCAACAGCTTGCGGGCGTCAATGTCGACGAGATCGGCGACGCACACGCCGTCGTGCTCGCAGGCGACGATCGGCCAGAGATCCTGGCGCTCGCCCACCTCCTCTTGGCGGCCGAAGCGCTCACAAACTCCCCTGACCAAACCGATCTGCTCCTCGCGGGCCAGCATGTGGAGCAAGCAAACGCCCTCTTGGCCCACCTCAGGCCTCTAGAATAGATTAGTTAGCCAAAAAGACCACCAAACCAGACGACAAATAAAAAGCGATCCACTCCCAAAAGGACGAAGGATGGGGATCAAGACCCCATCCTTCGCTCTTTTGACGCTTTCCCTTTCGCTCGCTTTCCTTGCTCGCTTTCGACGCCGGGCGAAAAACTGCGGCGCGGTCAGCCGCCATCCCCCTTTTGGGCTCTCCTTACGGAATTTCGACCGGATTAGACTCTTGGCCCGGGGGATCTATGCGTTCCGCCTCTTCGCTGAAGCTGCTCTCTTGATTGAGGATTTCTGCAGGATCGGTCGATTCGGCCTGGCTCCCGCATGCGGACGCCGCTGCCATGATCAAGATGAGCCCCGCCGCGTACAGCAACCTTGTGATGCCCCTCACATCGTCTCCTCCTCTCCTGTTGTACGATCAAAGTACCGGACCGTCTCCTAGCAAACCATGACGCGCGTGTACTCAAATGGTCTGAAATGGGTGGAAATGATCCCGCTCGCGAGGAACACCATGCGCATTTCCGCGGACCTAAAAGTTACGCTCATACTCGCCGTCGTAGCCTTTGGGGGCCTTTTGTTCCTGGCGTTTGGCGCAGTCTCGTCCTACTGGGTCACAAACGACTTGAGCGAACAATTCCGCCGCCGCGGCGAATTTCTCGCTGAAAACCTCGCCTCGGAGGCCGCTCAGTCGATTGCCATCACCGATGCGTTTGAGCGCCGGCTGCGCCTGCTTTTGCTCACACACCGAGCGACCATCGGCGACGTGGCCTATGCCCAAGTGATTTACGCCGGCGAAGTCATCTCCGAGTCCATTCAAAACAAGGAACTCTCGATCAAGCCCATCGCCGAACTCCAATTCCGCCCCACCGTGCGCCGCCTGCAACACGAAAACACCGAGTTCCTCGACTTCCTGCGCCCGCTGCCCGGCGGCGATCCGCACAGTTACATCCGACTCGGCATGAGCCTCGAGAGCGTTCACCGCCGGTCGGGCCAGATCGTCCGGATGATCGGCGGACTTTCGCTCTTCTTTACAGGTCTGGGCGTCCTCGGCGCCTTCGGCCTCTACTCCATCATCCTAAAACCCCTCGACCGCCTCATGGTCTCCATCAGGCAGGTGTCCCAAGGCGCCTTTCACGTGCGTACGGACATTCGAGGGTGCCGGGAGATCGAGGAGATCGCTGCAGCCTTCAATCAAATGGCGGAAGAGATCAACCGCCGCACGGAGGCCCTGCACGAGCGCAACGCGGAGCTCCAACGGGCGAATCGGGCCAAGGCCGAGTTTCTCGCCATGGTCGGCCACGAGCTCAAAGCGCCCCTGCACAGCATCCGAGGCTACTGTGAGCTGCTCCTCGAAGAGACGGACGGCCCGCTCACCAAAGGCCAGCGGACCGACCTTCAGTCAGTGCTTGCAGCAGGCAACCACCTGCTCTCGCTCATTCAAAACATCCTTCGCTTTATCGATAGCGGCGCCGAGCGCATCCATCTCGCGCCGGCGCCGCTCGGGTCGCTCTTGCAACATGCGGCCAACTACGTCCGCCCGATGGCTCAGGCAAAAGGGATCGCCGTGTCGGTCACCGCGGGCGACATGCCCGAAGTCGTCGTGGACGAGACCAAGGTGCGGCAGGTGCTCATCAACCTGCTGCACAACGCCGTCAAGTACACGAAAGAGGGGTATGTGCAGCTATCCGCCTGGTTGGAGGAGGATGGGGCGTACATCCGGGTGCAAGACACGGGTCCGGGGATCCCCCCGGCTGAACAAGATGCGATATTCGAGCCGTTCGTGCGAATCGAGCGCGGCGAAAACAAAGAGTCCAGGGGAATGGGCCTTGGACTTGCGGTCGTTCACCGCTACGTCAAAGCCCATGACGGATGGGTGAAACTTTCCTCGGAAGAAGGGCACGGCAGCAGTTTCACAATCTTTTTGCCGCGGAAAGAACCCCACGCCATCGCCGCGCCGGGCAGTCCCACACCAGCGAAAGGAGCATTCTGATGACACCCGCGACAAGGACGCGCATTCTGATTGCCGACGACGATGACGACGCCCGCCGCCTCGTGGTGAAATACCTGACCGCAAAGGGGTATTTCGTATCGACAGCAGAGGACGGCAGCGAGGCGTGTCGGCGCTTTTTTACGGAAGATCCCGACCTCGTCCTCCTCGACGTCAACATGCCCGAGCTCGACGGGTGGAGCGTACTGCACGAGATTCGGTCCACACACGGAGTGCCCGTCATCATGCTCACCGTGTTGGACAGCGCAAACGACAAGGTAAAGGGGCTCGCGGAAGGGGCCGACGACTACATCACCAAGCCCTTCGACCTCAAGGAACTCGATGCGCGCATCCAGGCCGTGCTCCGCCGCGCGGCGCCCAAAGTCGGCCAGGACCTGCAAACCGTCGGGCGGCTCACAATCGATGACAAAGCAAAAGAGGTTCGGTGGGACGGCGCCGCGATCAACCTCTCACCCAAGGAGTACGAACTCTTGCGTCTCTTGGCGTCGACGCCCGGGCGCGTCTTTTCAAACCGAGAGATTTTGCGGGCCGTCTGGCCGGAACGGGCGGATGAAAGTGGCCCGGAGGACGTGAAAAAGTACGTCTACTACTTGCGCAACAAGCTGCGGGAACTTCCGGGCGAAGGTCCGATCGTTCGAACCGTGCGCGGCTTTGGCTACAAGCTAGATGAAGCAACTTCGATTTGAATGACGACGCGTTCTCCATCCACGCGGCCGACGATCCGCCCACCATGCTCCGTGAGATCGATCGTGCGCTTTCCTCGCCCATCTTCGATCTCGGCTGTCACCGCAAGTGCAGCAGAATCACCCTCGGTGTCTACCCGGTGGGCCCAAAGGCATAGCTCGTTCGCCCCATCAAGCGGCGCTTCGATTACGATCGTCTTCGGCAATCCGGATGCTTCTAACAGGCCGTTCGATCCGGTCACCCAGGCGTCGTACAATGCGCGCACGTCTCCTGACACCGGCTTTCCGCCGGCCACCAAAGCATACCGCAAAGCACCTTCGTCCGAGGAGTTCGAGTCAAGGCAGACTTCAACGATGAGTCGGCGGGCAAACGTTCCATGGCGAAACATCCATATCGTACCGCCGACGAGGGCGAGGCCGGTGCCAATCGCAACGGTGCGAGCGACGGCCCCTTCCCACAGAACCATCCCATGCAGAAAGATAAAGGCCAACGAGGCGACGTAGATCAGGAAGAGGATTGCGGGATGAGAGAGCCATTCCCGCCCCCATTTCGGCATCACATCGCCTTTGCGCTTCACGGCCTCCATGACGAGTGCGGGAAAGAGGCCCACGATGACCGGAGTCGCCAAGACGCCAGCCGCAGTCAGAGGCGTTACAAACGCATCCGTATCCAACCATAGAAACCACGCCGCAGTCAAAAAGACCGCCGCCACAGGTACAAGCGGCAGCAACGAATGGACCCGAGCTCTCGATCTGGCACCCTGGCTCTTGCCATCGGAAACCCTATCTGGAAACCGTTCTCGCACCATGTTGAAGAGCAGGCTCGACCCTCTCATCGATCCGAGCCCGAGAAAGAGGATCGTAAGCGCGACGCCGATCGTCTGCACGCTCCCGTGGGTTGCGGCCGCAAGCGGGGCGAGCACTGTTCCCGCAGCTCCAAACAAAGCCTCGAAAGGAATCGCGCCGCTCACACTGATCGCCCACACAACACCGATGAGGAGCACTGCCGCCGACCCATACTGAGCCCCTCGGACAAATCCCCGCCCTTCGGGATCGCGGGCCAGCGCAACCTTGCCTTGTTGACTGATGAACAAGTGCCCAAAGTAAAAAGAGAGAATGGCGCCAAACGGTATCGTGCTAAGATCTAGGGAACCGGTATCGCTTTTCGGATACCAAAGTGAGAGATGGCCGACGTCAAAATACGCGAGCGCGATGCCGATGATCACGATGAGCAAAGTGGTCGTCACCGCGCCAAGGAGCAGCACGACGGCGAGCGTCAAGGTAAACGAGCCGCGAGCGAGCAGCCACGCCGACAACACAAACCAAGCCAGCGCCACGATCTCTTCCGGGATCCCCGTCGCGCGTTCCAAGTTATCCGCCAGGCCGACGTACCCGGAAACAGCAGAACAAAATCCGATCATGGCGATCGCCACCGACACTCCGGCAGCTCCTACAGGACCCAGGTACTCACGGGCCAGCCCACCGAGGAACACGGTGCGGCGCCTGGCGACGCCGCTGCGCACCGCAGCCTCGACGACGTAATAGATCGTGAGCTGATTGATGAGGCCAACAGCGACCAAAAACACCAAGCCCCATACCAAGCCGATATTGGCGAGCATGATCGGCAGGGCCATCATGGCAATGGGAACACTCGAGCTGAATGTGAGGCCAAACGAGAGCCAAAACGGCGGAAGTGACTCAAGTGCGCCGGCCAGGCCCGTCCACGCTCTCGCAAGCGAAGCTCCGACGGACTCAGACGGTGCGTAAACGCTTTCTATAGGGCGGCCAAACTGCGCGAGGAAGGCCTGGCCAACCGCAGGGGTATCCAGACCTAGCGCTTTGCGGATCCCGGGAATAGAGCGGTATGTAAACGTGTACTTCTCCGCCATGTAGTAAATGAGCGCGGCGCGCACGTCGGCGCTCTCACTGACCAGGGATCGCCACGCGTCGACGCTTCGTTCGATTTGAGCAATCGTCGTTCGCACCGTCTGCCCGAAGCCTTCCCCAAAGGCGTCGATGTACGACATCGCATGCTCGTTCGAGGGCACGTCTTCGGCCAAGTCCGCGACGGCTCTGGTAAAGCGGGCAGCGTTTCGCGTTGCCCTCGCTTCGATCAAAAAGAGCAAAGAGCGCGCCCGTCTAGCTGCGAACGCACCCTTTCGGTCCTCAAGTGACCATTGAAAACTCGCCGAACTCGTGTGTTCCATAGCGTAGGTTGAGGGCATCATCGGCAGCAGCGGGGATCGGCGCCCCGATACCGGGAGGAAAGACCACCCGCTCCCCCGCGCTGACTTGCTTAACCTTTCCTTCCTAGTTTGTACGTATCGATGGCCGTTTGGGCGCTCGAAGCATCCGTAAGCGCTTTCGACACCCATTATTCATGCCCACTTTTTCGGTTTCCTGCAATTTTCCACATTCGATCTCAATGACCCTCGGTATTTAAGGAATGCGGGCGCCGTCGCCTCCGACGGGCCCGCATGAGCGAGCAAGCTGATTGTCAATCTACTCTTGTGCCATCAGCCATGCGTTTGCTTGCCGTTCCGCCTCAACGATCAGCGATGGAGGCTCACCTTGGTAAAAGACGCGGTCCAAGGTGTTCGTCACATACTCCCTGCGAATGAAGTCCCAGTATGGAGACGTCAACGGCTCGATCACGCCATACTGAATCGACTCAAGAGCAATCTGCCAGCGGATGTCGCCGGCCCAAGGAGGATAGGCTCCAGCGCCCATCCGGACCGGAAGCGTGTTCAACTGCTGGCCCATCTTGACGACATTCTCGAGCTCCAACACAAACATGATCCAGCGAAACGCAGCGTCCTGTTGTGTGGAGATGGCCCCGATCTGCCATGTGTTTGGTGTAATTCGTTGACCTCGCTGTCGATGCATCGGGGGCACGCCGACTCGGATGTCGTCTGCGTCAAAAAAGGGCGAGGTTCCCTCTTGAAAGATGCTCGCCGACGTGAAGGTCATCGCAGCGTCGCCGTCGTCGAGATCGCCAAGCGTCCGTGTCTGATCGATGATGCGATGCTCCTTGAACAGGCTGTCGAGGAACTCAACCGCCTCGAGTCCGTACGCGCTGCCAAACGCAGCTTGGGAGAAGTCGGCGTTCATCCACGTTCCGCCCGCTTGGTAAAGGAACGGAGCAAATCGATTGCGGTGGCTGTCCGTCCAGAATCCTTGAAACACGATGTTGCCTGCAGCATCGTACCGAGTTAAGATGCGGCCGAACTCGACCAGTTCGTCCCACGTATCAGGGGGCCGGTTGGGATCGAGCCCCGCGTCGGCAAAAACGTTTGCGAGATACGTAAAGTTATCCGACGAGTAACTCCATGGCACTCCGTAGAGCTGGCCATCGATGCTCAGGGCCTCGACTACACTCGGCGGAAACTCTTCGATGACGTGGCCCCAGCCATACTTCTCGATTAAGGGATTCAGCGGAGCAAACATGCCTTGAGCGGAAAGGCCGAACATCCCGGTCCCCCCTTGGAAGACATCCGGCGCAGTGCCGCCTGCATACCGCACGATGTAATGCTCCGCAGACCATCCCATTTCGATCAGCTCGACGGTGATGTCCGGGTTTGCCGCCTCGAAAGCGGGGACGATCTCATGCCTGTAGAAATCCGTGTGGTTTCCGTCGGCGAGCCCCACGACTAGCGTGGACTGGCCAAAAGCTGCCGTGCACAAGGCAACCGCCGACACCACCGTCAACACCATGATGCGAGCCAATCTCCGACAATTCCGACTTACCATCGTCCAAACCTCCTCATCTTGGTCCCTTCGGAATTCCCGAACGGCGTTCGACAATTACGTTGTGATCTTTCAGTCATTCCCAGGGATTTCCTTTATTGGCAGGATCACAACGCGAGGAGGTCCCCAAAAGACCGCGGCGGTGCAATCTCACCGCCGCGATCCGTAGCTGTCGATCCCTTTACCTCGTCAATCGAGCGTCGGTCCTACTGCCTGATGTTGATGAAGTTCGAATGGGCGATGAGTTGCCAGCGCTCACCGTTCCAATGAAAGACCGACATGCGGACAACAGGGTCCCGCGTCAACTCGATGCCGTCGATCCACTCGATGGACGCCACGTCGTACCGCACCACGCGCACATCTCCGACGCCTCGGCCGAAGACGTTGCTGATCTCGTACTCGTCAATGATGACGGGGTTGTCGAGGTATTCTTCCTTTGTGAGGTGCGTGCCGTCTCCCCTCGTTACCAAAAGCCCTGGGGACAAAAACTCGTCCAGAGCGGCACGATCCTTCTCCTTTAGCAATCGAAGCCACTCTTCGACCAGTTCCCTGTCCGTCGCGTCGTACGAATCGACGGCCGCCATCGCCGCACCTGTCGCTGCGAACAGCAAGACTCCAATGAGCACGAGCGCCCGCGCGAGTTTTCTCTCCAACGTCACCACTGCATAAGTCGCCTCCCTATCAATAAGAGCAGCTGGAATGCGAATGCATTTTCCCCGCTCACTGCCCCCTCTCCTACCATGTTGGCCTTGAGAAAACATCAGTGAGACAAATTTGAGACGGGGTTGAGGCGACCATAGGAGAGGAACGCTGGGTCGTGGGCAGAAATTGACGATGCAAATCGCATCATCTAGAAACCGGGTGGGATCTATGACAAACCAACACGCACGATTAAACTTGTCTCGGTGGTTAGCAGTCGTTATCGCGCTTCTCCTCGCAATCCCCGCGGGCGTTGCGGGCGCATCCGGTGCAGACTCCGAAACACTCACAGAAATCACGTTGCTCCATGACACGCACTTTCTCGGTGACTTTGGAGATGACCAACTGAACGTCGCGCATTTCGTCGCCCTCGCTAAGCGCATCCAAGCGCTCCGACCCAATGCGCTGTTTGTCGGCAGCGGTGACGACACCGCGTCGTCGGTGCTCTCCTCACTTTTTTACGGCGCCCACATGATCGAGGCGCTGAACGCCGCGGGTCTGGACATCGACACATACGGCAACCACGAGTTCGACTACGGCGCCAACAATCTACTCGATCTCGTCGCAGAAAGCCGATTTGACTGGGTGAGCGCCAACGTCCTCGACCGGCGGACGGGCAACGCGTTTGCGGCCCCTCAAGGCGCCTCCCGATTTGTCATTCGGGAGCTCGGCGGCGTCAAGGTCGGATTTACCGGCATCGCTCCGGCCGACACTCCGACCGCAAGCAAACCGGGCCCTGACGTGCTCGTACTCGATCCGGAAGCGGCGCTAAGGGAGGTCGTTCCCCAGATGCGGGCCGCGGGGGCCGAGGTCGTCGTGGTCCTGGCACACGAGTCAGGGGACGTCACGGAGCGCCTTGCCGCCACGATTCCCGGAGTCGACGTTTACGTTGGCGATCACAACCAGCAGGTGCTTAACCAGCCCATCGAGGTCGACGGCGCAATCATTTCGCGCGTCGGGGCCGGACTGGACTACCTCGGTGAGCTTACGCTTCGCGTCGCAGGCGGAAAAATCGTGGACTGGACTTTTACCCTCCACGACGTCGCTGGGCTCGTCGCATCGGGCAACCTCGAGCCGGATCCGACGACGCTCGCGGTAGTCGAGAAGTATGCCGCACTGGTGCCGGAGATCATGCGGGAGGAGATCGGCGAAACCTTGGCGCCGCTCGACGCCCGCGTCGAGTTGGTCCGGGCCGAGGAGTCAGCTCTGGGCAACCTCTTTGCCGACGTCCTGCGGGACTGGGCCGGAGCGGATGTAGCGCTCATCAACGGGGGCGGTCTGCGGGGCGATCGCATCTACGGGCCTGGGAAGCTCACTAGGGAAGACATTTTCTCCATCATGCCCTTTGGCAACTACGCCGTCAAACTGCGACTTACGGGAGCCGAGCTCCTCGAAGCGCTCGAACACGGCGTGAGCAGACTCGAAGACTTGGAGGGGCGGTTTCCCCAGGTTAGCGGGCTCACGTTTGCCTATGACCCCGAGAATCCGGTAGGAAGCCGAGTGCTTGAAGTCAACGTCGGCGGCGCGCCGCTCGATCCCGATCGACACTACACTTTGGCGACGTACGACTTCCTCGCGGACGGCGGAAGCGGCTACACCATGTTTGTCGGGGCCGAGCGCATTATTCCCGCGGAGTCGGGTGACCTTGTCACGTCGATCGTGATCGAATCACTTCGTGCGGCAGGCCCCGTCGCGCCGAGTGTGACGGGCAGGATCCAGGTCAGAACTGAGTGACGTACATGCCTCGTGCCTGACGTGCCGCGTAAGGCTGTAAGGCTCTCAACTGCCCATTCGCTGGAGCAAGGGATCGAGCCTCGGCGCAAGCCATCGCCATAAGCCTAATAGCATGACCACATAGATGGCCGCAAGCAGCGCGATCGTGACGCTTGCGGCCATCCCGCGCTTGACCAATAGGAGGCCCGCCCACGCGGACGCGGCAATCAATGCAATCGACGCCGCCATGCCGATCAACCCGTTTATGTTTGACTTGATTGCGCGGGTGGGATCGGTCCATGTGAGCCACGGCCGCACCATGTCGATCGCAAGACAGATCACGGCGACCAAGATCGAAGCCACCACGCCAAGGAGGATGCCGGCTAGCGCCGGCACGAGGCCGAGCCCCAACATGTACACCAATGCGGCTGCGCCGGGAAGCGCGCCGACAACGATCATGCTCTCGGCGCCGAGCAGCTTGCCGAGAAAAAACTCCCTTCCCGAGATCGGAAGCGCCTTGACGATCCAGAGCTTTTGACCTTCCCGAGAAAAGGCCGTCGATGGAATGATCGACATCCCCGTCGCCAAAGCGAACCATCCCGCAATCGCGGCCACGCCGACATTGGGGTTCAACCTTCCGGAACTGAGCAGGGCTGAGATCGCGTCCTCGCTTGAAAACTGCGGCAGCAAGAGGACCACGGGAACGATCACCAAGGCGGCAAACCCGTTCAACACGTACATCGGAGTGCGAAGAAACAGCTTTCGCTCCACCCTTGCTACCGAACGGACCGGAGAAGAGCCGCTCCAGTCCGCTTTCGCACCTGTTTTGCCTGCGCGGCCTGCGCCGGTCGACTGAGCCGCAGTGAGGAAAAACCGCCCTCCCGCCGCAAGCAGGATGCCAAATGCAGCCACGGCACATACGGCCAGCCCGAGAATGCCTAAAAACCCGCTCGGGCTCCCTGCTTCAGCCATGGCGAGCATCGACCAATAGCTCGGCGGGTATCCCGCCGCGGCGAGACGGCTAAGGCTGTGGGCTTGGCCATAGATGTATTCGTAGACATCGCCGTCTCCGGCGAGCTCGGGACCCATGTTTTGAATGAAGAATTGCGCGACAAGTACCCCAACCACGAGCAACAATCCGCCGACCATCGTGAAAAAGTCCCGCCGGCGCGCAACGCTGACGACCCGCATGAGGAGCACGACCAGCAGCGCCGCGACGGCAAGCGGAATGATGGGCGTGAGCAGGAACACCACGATCGCGCTCGGGATGTAAAGCGGGCCCACGGGCACATGGAGCGCGTACGTGATGTACACGGGGACGAGTAGGAGCAACGTCGTCAGGTACTCGTTGACGAGGATCGTCGCAAACTTGGCCGAGAGGATCTGACGCGCACTAAGCGGCCACGCCAAGAGGAAGGCCATGTCATTTGCGAAATAAAACGTACCCATCACGTAGGCGAGGCCAAAGATGAGCACAAGAATCGCCGCCGCGAAATGGGCGAGCGTGAGGACAAACTCGGGCTGGCCAAACTGGAGTCCCGCTTCGATCATCAACTGGGTGAACTGGACGATGAGCCACGTGATCGACCCTGCGCCAATGGCGACGCCGCCGACAACGAGGAGCGGCTCCCAAAGTCGCTCCCGTCTGCGAAACTGCCCTCGCAGGGCGGAGATGCCGAAATTCACATTGAGGAGCGCCTTAAAAAGCGCCACCCACGGGTGCCTCACTGCTCGCCACCGCCCTCGGTAAGCTCGAGGAAGATGCTTTCGAGGCTTGCATCCCGCCGCCCCGCGGAGCGCAGTTGACCCATGTCGCCGACGGCGATGATGCGCCCGTTCTTGATGATCCCGATGCGATCGCACAAGCGCTCGGCCACTTCGAGGATGTGCGTGGAGAAGAAGACCGTATTCCCGGCGTCGCAGTGCTTGCGCATCAACTCTTTGAAGAGGTGGTTGGACCTTGGGTCAAGCCCCACCATCGGCTCGTCCAGGACGAGCAACGGCGGCTCGGCGATGAGTGCTGCGATCACGGAGAGCTTTTGCTTCATTCCGTGCGAGTAGCTCTGAATCAGGTCCGGCAGCGCCGCCGTCAACTGAAACATCTCGGCAAGCTCGCTCACCCGCTTTTTGCGAGCGTCCGCGGGCACCCGGCGCACGTCCGCCACGAGCTGTAGGTACTCAACGCCCGTCAGCCGGTCGTACAGCGCGGACGAGTCGGGGACAAAGCCGATCTGCTTTTTGGCGCCGACCGGATCTTTTACGACATCGATGCCGTTAACCGTGATCGTTCCCTCATCGGGCGTGAGCAGGCCCACGACCATTTTGATGGTCGTCGTCTTCCCGGCGCCGTTCGGGCCGAGAAAGCCAAAGATCTCGCCCCGCTTCACCTCGAGTTCAACATTGTCGACAGCCCGCTTTCCCTGCCGTTGATACGACTTTGAGACACCTTTGATCGTAAGCATTGCGACGCTCCCATAAGACGCTGATTGAGTCTATGCCACACGTATTCGGCACTGCTGCCTCGTTCACCCTTCTTTGCGCTCGTTTGTAGACGGTCCGAGCGCTACCTTGTAGTGGAAACTCGACAGCTCCATGCCTTCCCGCTCATAAAAGCGATGCGCGTCCGTGCGCTGCACGCCGGAGTCGAGATGCAATTCACTGCAGCCCCGTTCCTTGGCAAGGTCGCACAGCCACCTAAGCAGCAGCGCTCCGTACCCTTTCGAGCGATGCTCCGCCGTCGTCACCAGGTCGTCGACGTATAAAAACCTACCCCAGGCCAAGTTTTCACCGATGCGAAAACCCGCCGTCGCTACCGGCTCTCCCTGCTCCTCGATGTAGGCCAGCTCGTACCCTTGACTTTGCTGCAATCGGATCCGAGCGACAAACGCCCGCTCCTCGAGATGGGGACGCAGCTCATGCATGACGGGGAAACACGCCGCGATTTCGGCGTCGGTCGTTGCTATTCGAGGCCTCGCACTCACGTATGCCGACACATCCATTTCCATACCGAAGATTTTCGGGCACGTTTGCCGCCCGCCTGAGGGGTTTCATTGACGAAATACCATCGACCTGCTCGCTGTTTGTATGAAAAATGAGATTGCACGCCCTCTCGGGTCGTAGGAATCGCCGATCCTCAAACGAACGAGAAGTCGACGCGGGTCATGCGCATACTCGATCCGAACGGTGGACAAAAAGGAGTGGGCGAATGAGCCCCAGAGAGATGCTGGACATCAAGGCGGGCATCGACCGTCCCAAGATCGACGTCCATTGCCACGTGTGGCGGATGGCTCCCGAAGAGGAGCGGCTGTCCTCGGATCACCTCGTCACCTCCGGCAGGAAACTCGGGATCAAAGAGATGTGGATCTCCTCGCCGATCACGGGCGGGCGACGCGCTTCGATGGACGAGGTGAGGGCCCAGAACAACGCGATCTTGCGGGCGATGCAGCGGCATCCGGATGCGCTGCGAGGCATGTGCTTTGTCATTCCGGGCAACGAGCGTGACGTTACGTCCGAGATCGAGCGCTGTCTTGACGCCGGCATGGTCGGCATCAAGCTCTACAACCAGTACAAGATCACAGACCCCGCCGTCGCCCCGATCTTGAAGCTTGCCGCAGAGCGGCGCGTGCCAGTTCTCGAGCACGCCGCCTACCTGCCTGCGCCCGAGCACCGGGCAGAGCAGCCCCTCACCTCCCACGGCGCCGACTTCGCCCGGGCAAGCGAAGCGCATCCGGACACGACGATGATCCACGCTCACATCGGCGGCGGAGGGGATTGGGAGTGGACCATTCGAGCGCTGCGGGACGCTTCGCCAAATGTGCTGGTGGATGTGAGCGGGAGCAATCTGGACGACGGCCAAGTCGAGTTTGCCGTCTGGGAGCTGGGCGCTGATCGGGTGCTCTTCGGCACGGACGGAACGATGGCGGGCAGCGTCGGCAAAGTGCTCGACGCAGAGCTCACAGAGCGCGAACGCGAGCTCATCTTTTGGACCAACGCCGAGCGCCTCCTTGCCGCCCAGGGCAAGCGGCCGCTTCACCCGCGCCGGTTGGAGGGGCCTGAGGGAGTGACCGTCGATGCTCTTTGATGTGAACGCATGGGTGGGAACATGGCCGTTTCGTTCGCTGCGGAGCAACACGCCGACTCGGCTGGTCGAGCGGCTCGATCGAAGCGGCATCCGGTGGGCGGCGGTCTCTTCGATCGAGGCGATCTTTCACCGCAACGCAGAGCCCGCCAACCGCAAGCTGATCGAGGAGATCAGAGGCTGCCGCGAGCGACTCATTCCCATCGCGACCATCAATCCCACCTACATCAAGTGGGAGCGCGACCTGGCTGAATGCTTGCGACTTGGCATGCGCGGGGTGCGCCTGTTTCCCGGCTATCACGGGTATGAGATCGACGGCGAAGAGGCGGTGCGAGTCGCCTCCGCCTGCAGGGAGCTGGGAATACCGGTCCTCATCCCCCAGCGCGTCGAAGACCCCAGGCAGCGGCATTGGATGGATCCGGGCAGGACGGTCGATCTAGGCTGCGTCGCGAACCTCATCGCTGCTGTGCCGGGCGCAGTCTACATCATACAAAACGCGCGCGGCGTTCCCCGCTCGCCCTTGTGGCAAAGATCGGAGCTGCGGGACCTTGCATGGTACGTCGACCTTTCGCTCTCCGAAGTGGACTACCAATTGCACACCAACGTCCGCTCCATGCGCGACCTCGCTGATCTGATCGATCAGGGAGGCGCCAATCACCTGCTCTTTGGCACGCACCTTCCGTTTTCGTACGCCGGGCCCGCCCTTGTGAAGCGGGCCATTCTGGGCGTCGACCCCAAGACGCTCGAACAGATCAGCTATAAAAAAGCGCTCGAGCTCTTTGGCATCGAGCGCTGATGAACGCGCCCCCTACCGCACCACCCAGCCTACCACAGTACCCAGCCGCGAACTTGCGGGTGATGGACGGCAATGTGGTAGAGCGACGGGGCCCACGCGATCACGATCATGACCAGGGTGATGAGGAGCCAAGGCGCGAGGCGGTCCAAAATGACAGGCATGCGATCCTTCTTGATCAGCGGCTCTGCCACGGGTACCTCAACCTTGGCCGGAGCCTTCGATACGAACGCCGTCATGATCATGATCACGGCAAAGAGCAAGCCGGCAACCGTTGCGATGACCGCGCCCCACCCCACCATAAGCCCGGCGACGTCCCACTCTCCGAAGTTGGCATAAGGCGCCCGGCTGAGGAAGGTCCGCCGGGGCACACCGGCGATGCCCATCCAGTGCATGCCTCGGGCCATGATCAGCGTGCCAAACGTCCAAAGCCACACCTGAATCACCGCAAGCTTGTTGTTCCATAACGCTCGGCCGGTAAGCAGCGGTATCCACCAATAGCTGACCGCCATGAACGTCAGCGTGACGGCGCCGGCGACTTGGGTATGGAAGTGGCCCGGAACCCACATGGTGTTGTGGACCACCAAGTTCATGGTGAACGTGCCATTGATCAACCCGGTGATGCCGCCCATCGCAAACACGACCATGCTGAGCAACTGGCCGGCGACGGATGGATTGGACAGCCAAGGCAACGCGAGCACCCAGGCGATAAGCCCTTTGCCACCGTTTCTGCGAGCTCCCTCTTCGACCGAGGCAAGGACCGTAAAGGCCGTGATGAGACTTGGAAAGATGACGGCAAAGGTAAGCACCGCGTGGATCAACTTCGTCGAGGCGTGCACGCCGGGGTCCGTGTACATGTGGTGAAACCCGGTCGGGAGCGCGAGCGGGATAAAGAGCAAAAAGACCAGGCGCGCCAAGGACTCGCTGAAAAGCCGCCCGCCAACTTGAGCCGGAAGCATCGTGTACCAGACGACGTACGCCGGAAGGAGCCAGAAGTAGACGAGCGGGTGCCCCGTAAACCAGTAGAGCGAGCGCGTCAGGAGCGGGTTTACCGTCTCCGTAATCCCCATGGACCAAGGCCACAGGTAATAGACCGCTGCTACAGCGATTCCGAGCGATGCGGGCAGCCACATCGCCCACGTCACGATCGACACAAAGGCCATGAGCGGCGTGCGTTCGCCGGGATTCTCCTTTTTCCAATCCCTCCACGTGGCAAAGGCATTTAGTGCCGTCGTCCAAGTTCCGATCACCAGCAGGGCGAGGCCTGTGTAGTAGAGCGGATGGGCGCGCAAAGGCGCATAAAACGTCCAAAGCACGCTGGCCTGGTTGAGAAAGATGGGAACGAGCGTCGTGACGAGCCCGGCAATGGAGATCCAAAGGCTCAGGTGCACCAGCGCCCGACTCTTCAACGGCCGCTTGAGGCCGTACACAACCGTGAAGTTGAGAAAAGCAATGATGAAGTACGTGGTAAACATCAGCGCGAGCGCCACGCCGTGCACCGTGAGCCCCAGGTAGTAAAGGCCCTTCAGGGGTCCCGGCAGGAAGTTGTACCAGTCTACCTGCATCTTGTCGAGCGACTGCAAGGTCCCAAATAGGCCGCCGAGGAGCAGCGTGACGAAGGCCATGAGGAGAAAGACCTTCATGTGCCACCGTTCGGGGGCGTAGACTTCCTGATTACTACTCAACGGTGATCACTCCGCTCATCACGTGATGGCCTGCCCCGCAGTACTCGTGGCACACAAAGAGGTACTCGCCGGGCTCGCGAAATCGATAAGTTACCCTGGTTATTTGACCGGGCATCACCATGCTGTTTACCGTCGTTCCCAAGATCTTAAAGCCGTGGAGCACGTCGGTGCTCGTCATCTTGAAATGCACCGTCGACCCGGCAGGGATCGTAACCTCACGGGGATTAAAGGCCCAGGCTTGCGCGATCATGACGAGATCGTACTCGTCCGGACCGATCTCATGCAGCCCCGGATTGTCGAAGGGCGGCGTCGTGGGCACGTCCTGCGGCAAGACTTGTCCGACGTTGGTCTCGAGGTGGATCCCCTGGCCGTAATAGCTGTAAAGCAGCACCCCAAAGAGCGCAATGAGGACGAAGGCGCTGATGATAATCCAAATCCGCTCGTAGCGGTCGATGTACATAGCTTATCTCCCACCCAACAGGCCTTCGGATTCTAAGACGATGTAGTACATGTAAAACCAAAGGATTACGGTTACGACGGCGTAAAGGAGCACGATCACCATCGTTCCTTGAGGGGTCTTGGCTCCGGGAGTCGCCTCGGCCGCTTGGGCTACCTCGCCCCCTCCTTGTTGAACATTGCCCCCATCGCCTTCGGTGTGGTCGTTTGGCATCAGCGCATCACCTCGCGCATTAGCCTGCGACACGGATGGTCAAAGTAAACGCGTCTTCCTCACGATTGCAGATTTTGCTCGATGCTGCCGTTTGAGGTTAAAGTCGTGCGGGAAAAAAGAGGCTGGGGCGCGGGTCAATGCTTGGGGCAGGCGGACGTGTCGTGGTAGACACAGGCCTGTGGATAGGGCAGAGTTGCGGAAGAAGGCGTTAAGTCGCATAGGGAACAACCGGGGTTAAACTCAGGGCGCGGCTGGCGGTCGGGGCACACCGCTGTTGAGGCCGCCCACTCGAGGCTTTGCCAGACGATCCACTCCGGGGGCTCGCCTGCTTTGCAGATCCCGACATACGCGGCGGACCTAAAGGTCGGTCCCGCCTCCGCGGACAACGAGAGCAACTGCTTAGGTTGGAAGTGGCGACAGCGGACGCACTGCAAAAAGGCAAATCGGCGCATAAGGGATCGCCTCCCTTGCTTTCATAAGACATCTAAATATGCAGAAAGTCAAGCGTTGGCTCCACCCTCGGACGAGTCTAGCTGTAACAAGTCGTCTCTATTGACAAAATCCATCCAGCGCGGCGGCCAAGTGCCTTGGCAGCCCTCGGAATGATTGGATCTAGGCGAGCTCTTTGACGAAGTCAAAGAGGCACTCCCGCAGTTCCCGGGCGTGGGTAAGCCAGATGTAGTGATCGGCTCCTTTCACCCACCTCAAGCGAGCGTTGGGAATGAGGTTTGCCACTTGCGCGATGGGCCATCCCGGGCGGATGTCCTCCGTGCCGTAAACGAAGAGCCCCGGGATCTCGAGTTTGGAGAGCTCCAAAAGGAGCGTCGGCCGCTGCACGTACTCTTTCCACGACTGATTGACCTGCTTGTTCACGTCCATATTGACCGGAGACGCTTCAGGGATCAGGGGCTCGAGCCCTTGGTCCCTCTTCTCCCGGTAGACGCGATGCCACTCCCGATCGTTGTGGATGCGGCCGCCTGCGATGCATATAAAGCCGAGCGTGTGCTGCGGGTACCGAAGCGCGTAAAAGAGCGCCAAGTCGGCGCCGAACGAGTGGCCCCCGACGATCCACCGATCGAGGCGATAGTGGTTGCGAATCGCTTCAAGGTCGGCCAGGCACGTTTCGATCGAGTACTGAGCTGCCGGGTCCGACTTGCCGCAGCCGCGGTTTTCAAATCGGATCGCATGACAAGACGACGACAGCATGGCGCTGATAGGCGCAAGATAGTCGCTGCACCCTGGTCCTCCGTTGCAGAGCACCACCGGAGTGCCGCTGCCCTCGGATGTCGACCAAATGCGACTTCCGTCGACTTCGACCATCACGTCCGCCATTTTTCCTCCACCTCACGTCATGTTTGGGCCAACTATGAGCCCCGGCTTTTTGCTGCAGATGTGCTGCGAACGGGGAAGGATCGCGCCTTTGGTTGCGAAAGAATCCTCTAGTTTGCCAAAAGGAGCGCTTTTTTTGTGATCGTGACCGTGACGCCCGGCTCCATGGTCGGGCACTTCCTGCGCCTTCCGTCTGCCACGCTTCCGTCTCCCGTCAGCCTCAACGATGCCGTCACGGTTGCCACCGGTAAGGGCACCAACGTCTCCAGGACCGCCAAAGCGTTTGGCGCCCCCACCGTGGCACTGGGTTGCATTGCGGGGTTTGCGGGACAACATTTTGCACAGCTACTCCATGACGAGGGCATCCCCTTCGAGGGGACCGAGGCGAACGGAGAGACCCGTACCGGGATCTTCATCATGGGTCCCGACGGAACGTTGCTGCAGGAGGTCGTCGACGAACGGTTCAGCGCCGGCCCCGATACGGAAGAAAGCCTACTGAAGATGGTTCAAAGTCGGCTTTCCGAGGCACGTTTCGTGGTGTGCTCCGGTCGGATTCCGCCCGGTTTTTCCGATGGTTTCTTCAACAAGCTGATCCAAGCGTGCCGGCGCGAGAAACGCCCTTGCGTGATCGACGCCCGCGGCCCCCTACTAAAAGGGGTGCTGCACAACCGGCCCTTTCTCATCAAGCCCAACGAACAAGAGCTCGCCGACTTTACAGGCGAGCCCCTGCCGGGCGACATTGCAACGTTGCCAGGCTACTGCCGCACCCGCTTCGACGTCGGCGGGAACGGCCCTGAAAATGTGCTGCTCTCGCTTGGTCCCAGAGGAGCAGTCTTGATCACGCCCCACGAAGCCTGGCACATTTCGGTAGGCGCGGCGGTTACGGGCAATGCGATCGGTTGCGGGGATAC